>CAYUNX010000045.1:0-1822 GCA_964446255.1 uncultured Candidatus Saccharibacteria bacterium | reverse complement strand
TGGCTGGGGGTAAGGGATTCGAACCCCTGAATGCCGGGACCAAAACCCGGTGCCTTACCACTTGGCCAACCCCCAGTAACAACTTATTGAAATTAAAATGTGCATTCAGCAAGACGGTAATACTCGCTGCTCATCGTTATGCTCTGGCGCAAGGTTTTCTAAGTAGTTGCCCTGCTTATGCTCTAAACAGATGGTGAACCCCCAGTGCATGAGGCGAAAACAGTCTGATTGTACGTTAAAACGTGCTAGAACTCAACCCCTGTGAGTCTGTTAGGTCATATACTTCGTTTTGTTAGGTAGATTATATTTATACATGACTCGTGGGAGTAGAATTGAAGCAGTAGTTTGAAGGGAGGTTGCAGAGATGAACGATGAAACGTTAGTGGTGTATGACTCGGGCTATGGCAACACAGCTAAGATTGCCGAGGTTATAGCAGCTGGGCTGGGTACTCGTGCCGTGCAAGCAAAAGACGTCCCAGCCGATTCGCTGGGTAAACTCAAACTGTTAGTTTTGGGTTCGCCGACCCAAGGCGGTAACATGACGCCATTTCTCAAAGAGTATTTTGAGGTTGTACCTGATGGCTCGCTTCACGATGTCAAAGTTGCGGCATTTGATACGAGGTTCGCACTTGACGATCAAAAGTTGGGTCTAAGGATGCTCATGCGTGTCATCGGCTATGCCGCACCCAAAATCATTACACTGTTGAAGGCAAAAGGTGGCAAAGACATAGTCGAACCCGAGGGGTTTATTGTGACTGGCAAAGAAGGTCCCTTGAAAGACGGTGAGCTCGTACGCGCCGAAGCCTGGGGCAAGCAGCTTCGTAGCAGTATCGAAACCTAGCATAGCACTTGATAATAGGGCTATACTGGTGATATGCCTCGAGCAGTGCGGTACCTGTGGTTGTGTTTTGGGTCGTTCGTAGCGACAGTTGTGGTTTGTCTTGCTCTCAACACATCTGGCTTGTTTGGTCATGCTGGGCTAAGTTATTTTGGCAATTTGGGAAAGACAATAACACCGTATAGCATTGGACTGGTTGCTTCGGCTTACTTTCTTCTACGTGCCTGTTACACCCTTGGCTCACCGCAGGGCTTGGTCTCGCAGAGTTTTCGGTACGGGCTTGAAGGTATCGCCATTGGGCTGTTTGGCATAGTTGCGACACCGTCATTATCTTCCCTACACCTTATACGCGATATACATGTAGTATTTGGAGTACTGATATTTATACTACAAGCGATTTTGTCGCTGTATTACCTGATACGGGTTCGTAAAGCTAATGCTGACTGGGCTTTTTTAGTGCTGCAACTTGTCGCCATTATTATAGCCATTTTATCGTTTGGGTCAGTTGGCGTGCTGAAACTGATGCTTCTGGCACAAGTACTGGCTGTAATGGCCTTTTTTGCACTATTGATACGGGCTGTGAACCACACTACGGGGCGTAGTCTTGTCCCGGCTAACTTGCCTTCATAATTACAGGGTTGCTTCGGTATCGGGGAGCGTGACGCCCGGTTCTATATCTGGCGTGTTCTCTTCGCCCGCTTCGGCTGCAACGGCATCTGCCTTGGTTGCGTGCACCGTACCATCAGCGTGGGCAGGTGGGCAGTAGATTGTAATAAGTTTGAGGTCATTGCTGCCTGTGTTGATGATGTTATGGAGCGAGCCAGCCGGCACAAACAACATGTCTCCTTCACCGACGGAACGCGTCTCATGTTCGACGAGTACGGTAGCGCCACCACTGACAAAGATGAAAATCTGGTCGATAGTATCGTGTGTTTCCTCGCCTATGTCCGAGCCAGCTAACAGGCTCATAGCTACCACTTGACC
>CAYUNX010000044.1:0-2513 GCA_964446255.1 uncultured Candidatus Saccharibacteria bacterium | reverse complement strand
TTACACCCGCCAACTTATATACAACAAAAAATGTCATCGCGCCGAGCGTGTTAGCCACGAGGTCCCACGAGGTATCACTAATGTTCTGCATATGTCCAAAAATATGCAGGCCAACCTCAAACAGCTCATTGAATACTCCCAGGGCGCTTACGAGTGCAAACAGCGAAGCCGCTTCGACCCACCAGCGCTCATTCCATTTTTTGACTAATTTGATATATAGCCATAGAAGCCCAGTGAATATGCCGCCACCAACGAAATGGGTCGTAAACTGCGTTTCTTGCCCGCAAACGAGCGGCGACGGCAAAAACCACGATATGAACATGATGAAACATGCTGCAAGCAGTAACCACCGCCATGCCCTGTCGGCTTTGAGCAGTTTGGGAACGACGAGATATACGAGTACCGGTACGCCAATCGTCACGACGTTGAAAAGCATACGTTCTAGTGTACCCCAACAATTATATCCTTCAAAATGCTCTGTTAGGCTAACTTACACCGTGTTTTTGCAATTATATAAAATTGCTTGCATTTCTAAAATGGCGGCAGTACAATGCTTTGCATTATGGATATTTCACATGAGATTGGAAGAGCTAAACAATTTAGTGCTCGATGGGCTCGTAGAGGTCTAATTGGTACTGTAGCAGTAGGGGTTATTGGGGGTATTGGCTACGCGGGATATTGGGTCCGAGGGTGGGTCAACCCAAAAGCCTATAGTGAGGGGATGCCCGAAAGTACGCAAATCGCCTGTGCGGCACCTTCGGCCGTGAAGGAGCAAAATGCCAAAGGCACCACAGTGGTGAACCTGGTTGCCCATCTCATCAAAACTGGAACGGGATCCGAAAAGATTAAAACGGTCGTTTTCACTGACGCCGACAGTAAACCCCTTACTCCCCAAAAGAACTTTGACGATGCTCAGTACAAGATGGGTGCAAATTTGGTTTCTCCAGATGCTGCCAAGACAGATACGGTATCGCAAATTCAACTTTCCCACCATGAGCTTGGCTATGCGACTACCATTGGCATGATATTTGGCACTTCATCAGGCAAAATCGTGCGTTGTGCTCTCGCCAACGTAGTAGATCAGCCGGCACCGGACTCCCCATCGTTGCCACCAACTCCCACACCAGAAATAACGGTAAAACAATAAGCTACGTAGAGCTTAATAATATAACTCCCGATTGTGTCGGGAGTTTTTTATAGGGCTCGAAATTAATTATTCAGCGGACTCGTGGGCTGCGGCTACGGCGTCTTGCTTAGCCTTTAGCTCAGCTTCTTCGGCTGCTTTTTCTGCCGCCTTGGCTTCTGCCTCAGCTGCGATTGCTGCTTTGGCTTCTTCTTCGGCTTTTTCAGCTTCGAGATCACGAACATCATTGACGGCTTGACGGTCAAAGTCGACCCCGGTCAAACGAGCTGACTTGCCGGTAAGCTTACGCATGTAGCTCAAGTTGTTGCGGCGGACCTTGCTGCGCTTGGTAACCTCAACCTTGAGTACTAATGGACTGTGCAGCAAAAAGCTCTTTTCGACACCCACACCACTTGCGATGCGGCGAACGGTAATACGGCTCGTGTGGCTATCCGTGCGGTCGGTGCGGATGACAAGACCCTGGAAGATCTGAACGCGCTCTTTGTTGCCTTCTTTGATTTTTTGGTGCACTTTCACGGTATCACCGGAACGCACGTCAACGACGGCACCTTTTTTGAACGACGCTTCAAGATCACTGATGTAACTCATATCCGTTAGAGTTTACACTATTCGCCTATTAAAGGCAAGACTTATTCTTTTGGTGACGGCTCAAAAAAGTTGGGATCTTCCAGGTTTAGCTGCGCTAAGGCAGCTTGGATCTGACCAGGGAGTGCGGGATCGGCCGCCCTGCGCTCGATATATTCATCAACCGCAGCCCTCACATGGTCGGCGGGGTTTTCTCCTACTCCGAGTGGCAAGCTGAACAACTTTCTCGATAAATCTTCGGGAAGCGAAAAAGTAACGGGGCGACCACCTGCAAATTCTCCCATATATTCTCCTCTTTAAATATACTTTTGGATTATAGACATTTTATATAGCTCGGACATACTTATTGGCGTCATTTTTTTGACGCCGGTTTATTAGCCAATGACGCGAGTGACTTCGTCGAGGGTGGTGTTACCGGCAACCACTTGCAACACTGCATCTTGCAGCATGGTGCGCATGCCACTCTGCACGGCCGAAGCTTCAATTTCTTGTGACGATAGCACGTGATCATGGCTTTCAAGCAGCGAACGGATAGCACCTGTCATTTGGAACTGCTCGCGCACGGCGATCTGGCCCTTGAAACCATAGGGATTATCAGCAGAAGTTCCTGGCTTGTACAGCGTTAAGCCTTCAAGGTTCGGTCGCTCGATATTGGTTGGAAGCGTATTGATTACGTTATGGATGAACTGCACCTCAGCCTCTGATGGTTGGTATGGCTGTTTGGTCGCATCGTCGAGTCGGCGTATAAGCCGTTGCGCCATGACAAGGCGAATTGCCGACACAA
>CAYUNX010000043.1:0-3077 GCA_964446255.1 uncultured Candidatus Saccharibacteria bacterium | reverse complement strand
TTGAAATAAATTAGCATTTTGCTTCGTATGTATCTTGCTATACTACTAAGCATGAGTGCTATTGACGATCAACACATCTACCCTGACGATGTTCCTGTGGCCGATCTCGATGTTGAGGCACCGACCGAGCCGCAACCCAACCCCCAAACACTTGCTGAACAAGCTGCTACAATCCTGGCCGAAAACGACCGCGGGAATTACACAGTCCCGGCTGGTGACCTCTACCCACACCAGTGGTTGTGGGATAGTTGCTTTATCGCGATTGGACTTCGCCACCTCGATGTTGACCGTGCTCAAACTGAGCTCGCAAGCCTGACTCGAGGGCAATGGTCAAGTGGCATGTTACCAAATATTATCTTTAGCTCCGAGCCGCAGTACCGCACGGACCGCGAATATTGGCGTAGTCAAATCAACCCAGACTCGCCCGATGACCTATCGACGAGTGGTATTACCCAACCGCCGATGCTCGCCGAAGCCGTGTGGCAAGTTGGTCAAAGCCTGAACATCGCCGAACGTCGCAGCTGGTTCAAATTCATGCTGCCTAGCATCGTTAGCTACCACCAGTGGTTATACAACGACCGCGACCCTCACAAAGAAGGTCTTGTCTTGCTCGTGCACCCTTGGGAAACTGGGCTCGACAACACTCCTCCGTGGATGACCGAGCTGCACGAACACCGCATGCCTGGCTGGATTCGCACTATTAGCAAACTCCACTTAGAAGGTGTGATTGGCTTTTTCCGGCGCGACCGCCGCTCTATCCCACCTGGACAGCGTTTTTCGACTATCGAAATCCTCACCCTTTTTAATGCGCAGCGCAGACTGCGCCGTAAAGCCTATAACACCATTAAAATTCTCGATCACGGCCTGTTCACCATTGAAGATTTAAATTTTAACAGTATCCTGATACGCGCCAATAGCCGACTGCGTGACATCGCGCATACCATCCGCCATGAGTTGCCAACTGAGCTAACCGACAACATGGCGAAAACCGAGGCCGCACTCGAGCAGCTATGGGACCCGTATGCTAAGTCATACTGGTCGCGCGATTTCGTCACGCACCGGTTGCTCAAACAGCCATCTATCGCAACCTTGCTGCCACTCTATGCTGGGTGCATCAGTAAAGAACGCGCCGCCGAGCTCGTGCAAACGCTCGAAAACCAACACATGTTTGGGCCCAACTTCCCCGTGCCAAGCGTACCGCTCAACAGTCCGCAGTTTGACCCCAAACGTTACTGGCAAGGACCGGCGTGGGTCAACACAAACTGGCTCATCATCGATGGGCTTAAGCGGTACGGCTACAATGACCATGCTGCCGCGCTCACCGATAGCACCATTGCGATGGTCGAGCAGTCTGGTTTTGCCGAGTATTTTGACCCACTGACTGCCGAACCACTCGGCGCTCACAACTTTTCATGGACAGCGGCACTCATCATCGACTTATTACATACCAAATAACTTCGTATTACTTTTTGTCTAATAGACTACTTTAAAGACGTATTATTAGGCGTATACTGAAAATACATAAGGAGGGTAATGTAATGGCATTTCACGGTTCAAACACCCCTGCAAAGGGCGGCGGCGAAGCAGTTTATGGGCTCGGGCTGATTGGGGCGGCGATTTATTTTATACAAGCGGCTGACAGTTTTTGGGTTGGCGCACTCGGCTTACTCAAAGCAATCGTCTGGCCCGCATTTGTCGTTTACAAGCTCCTTCAATCATTCTTCGGCTGAGCATGAGATTGATTCATACAATATAATACTTTTTTCGATAGGCTATTGATTATTTCAGTTATTGTATTATTATAAGTTTATGTCATCAGTATTTATATCACCTAAGCAACAAAACTTAAGAGTGTATACTCTATCGCCGGCGGAGTTAGCTTGTTCGATTTATCCAGACAATCAATATTCGGTAGTAGGTGTAGATAAAGAAACTGGTTTCCTAGTTGATGCCAAACTCGCGATTTCACAGAAGCCATACAACTGCGTTACTTGTCTTGACTCAATTCAAAAAGCCGAGCACCATGTTATTATCGGTGGGCTCTATCTGATAAACAAGAACGGAAAAGTATTCGATCACCACCATGCGCATACCAACTGTTTCCGCGAGATTGAATTATTGTATTGGTCGGCTACAGCACTTGTATCTAGTTCTCTAACAATAGTTGATTCCCTTGCAAGTCCACGAAACATGCAATACGCTACTCAGAATCAAGTAGTTCGAGCAGCATAAATAAGCTTTTTTGCTGTATACTAGTCTGCATGCTAGCGCTTATACAGGCACTGATTTTGGGAATTATCGAGGGGATTACTGAGTTTCTACCCATCTCAAGTACGGGGCATTTGATTGTAGCCGAAAAGGTCATGAACTTTCATGACAAAAACGAGCTTTTCACTGTCGTAATCCAGCTCGGCGCCATCGCCGCTGTGGTGTGGTATTACCGCAAAGACCTCGTCGAGAAAACCATTGGATTTTTCAAGCGTGACGAAGCCGCTCTCAATTTCTGGCTGATACTTGCCATCGGTACTATTCCGGCGGGCATATTCGGCCTGCTGCTTGACAAACCATTGGCACGTTTAACTATCCCGTTTTATGTGGCTGTCTCACTCATCATCGGGGGTATCATACTATGGTTTGTCGACCGACGACCTGCCAGTGAGCGAGCGCCCAAGACCGACCTCGCAACCATTACTAAAAAACAGGCAGTTTTGGTCGGGCTTGGCCAAGCAGTTGCCATCTTGCCAGGAGTTTCTCGGAGCGGCGCAAGCATCGTGACTGGTCTCGCCGTTGGACTCAACCGCCCGACTGCAACCGCATTCTCCTTTTACCTCAGCATCCCAGTCATGATCTTGGCCAGTGGTTATAAGCTGATTAAATATTATGACCAAGTATCAAATGTCACGGGTGGGTGGCCAGCACTAATCTTGGGCGTTATTGCCTCGTTCGTAACTGCATTATTTGCCATCAAGTGGTTGCTCCGCTACATTGCACGGCACAATTTCCGTATCTTCGCGTTGTACCGCGTCATCATCGGCTTCTTCATCCTCTTCCTCATCGCCGCCGGCATTCTTGTTTAA
>CAYUNX010000042.1:0-3194 GCA_964446255.1 uncultured Candidatus Saccharibacteria bacterium | reverse complement strand
CTACGGTTGCTATTGAGGTCGAAAACGACACTTACGCCATTGCGCAAAAATTCTTCGCTCATGTATGTCATGATGCTTGCTACGATATGATTTTCTTCTTTGTTGTAACTAGGACTCTGGAATAGTTCTGATCGGATGCGGTCAGCTTCAAGATGTGCTGCTTGCATGTGCTCACAGAGCTGTCGCGCAAAAAATGTCTTGCCAGCGCCGGGCATGCCATAGAGCAATACGAGGATAGGCTTTGTTGGAAATATTTTTGCACCCATACGTCTATTATGTATAGCAAAAATGCGCGCAAAGAGCAAACGAAACTAATGCGCGCCAAAGATTATGCCACACTAGACTTGAGTTTTTGCCGCAAAACGGCTATCATAACGCAGTACTTTTATATTTTATGTTCGTGCGGACGTGGCGGAATTGGTAGACGCGCTACTTTGAGGTGGTAGTCCTGCAAGGGGTGGAGGTTCAAGTCCTCTCGTCCGCACCATAAGAGAACAATGAGACACCCATGAATGGGTTTCTCGTCGCGCCGTGCAAATGAAATACATTTGCTCGGGCTGCTCTTCCCAGATCACATACGAAACTGTGGGTTGTTAGCTCAGTTGGCTAGAGCGCCTCGTTTACACCGAGGAGGTCGGGGGTTCGAGCCCCTCACGACCCACCATATTTCCTGCTGTCATGGCAGGTTTTTTATTTGTTTGAGCCGACCGACGAGGTCGGGGTGAGGCATGCCGGTGGCATGTCGCAAGGCAACCTTCTCTTGAAAACTGGTTTTCAAAGATGAAGTTGCGGGCCCGCTGGAAGCGGGTCGAGCCCCTCACGACCCACCATATTTTTTAGTACGACCGAGCAGGTCGTTTTTTATTACGTCGTCTCGATTTCTTTCGCTCAGTGTATGAAGTAAGTCCGCGAAATGCTACGATGCCCCATATAACGTTAAGTACTATATTGACATATGCATGTTTTTGCCATGCATATAAAAGAAGCAGCGCACACCCAAGTAAATTGTCAAGCTCATACCAAAAACTTGTTGTTTTCCACTGGCCAATACTGGTGCGCCAAAACCCAACAAGCAGTAAAATACCACCTACCAATCCTATCCAATCTATGGGGTGCCACTCCATGTATTAGCTTCTCGGCATATGGTTATAAAGATGTTCAAGGCTGTATTCGGAGCGGAGTAATGGTTTTATGTCATCGAGCGTCACATTTATCTTAACGCCAGGATTAAGCATGTTATAGGGGTCAAAAATTTTCTTGATTTTTCTCAGCAGCTCATACGGCTCAGCACCGTATAAAGCGGGTAAAAGCGGGGCTCGCAAACGGCCGTCGTTATGCTGTCCGCTCGTGGAACCACCCAGGCTAAGCACGAGTTTATAGTACTCGTCATAGAGCCTAAAGGCTCGCTGCCTATCGCCAACCTGCGCAAGATCAAAGAAGGGGTGAATGTGTAGGTTGCCGTCACCGGCATGGCCCCAAATGGCAACTTGTAGTTTACCATCGGCAAAAATCTTGTACGCTCCTGTGATGAGTTCGGCGAGATTATCTGGGGGGACAATGGCGTCGTCAATAATGGGGATTGCCTTGAGTTGCTTTTCGCTGTGAGACAAGAGGCTTGCGCTCGCCTGGCGGACCTTTAGCATACGAGACTGCTTGTTGTAATCATGTTCTTCTTCAAATGAGGCGGCAAGTTTGTTTAGGATGTGGCGTGTTCGCTTTACCGCACGTCTTCGGAGTCTTTCGCTGTTGTCAAACTCAATAAAGAGTACGATTTTAGGAAATGGAGACTTAAGGCTGGCTTTAAGCTGGTTTGGGTTAAGCCGGTCAACGAATCCGAGCAGCTGCCCGTCCACCATTTCGATCGCGCTTGGAATCTCTGGGATATGCCGCAGTTCATGCACGGCTTCGCAGGCGGATTCTACGCTGTCAAAGCTTGCCATGATAAGTGTAGTTTCTGGATTGAACGGCTCGGTGGAAAATGTCATCTCGGAAACAATCCCAAGCGTGCCTTGGCTACCCACAAAGAGCGGCGTAAGATCAAACGTGCCATTTCGATGCTTGACATCCCCTATGTTGTAGCCGGCAGTATTTTTGGTAACACCGCGCTGCATCGATTCGATAATCGAACGGTTCTCCTCGATAAGTGCGTCAATCTGCCGGTAAATCTCACCTTCAAATGTGCTGAGACCGAGTTTCTTGCTTAGCTCACGCTTGGTCAATCTTCCGGTCTTAATCACTTCGCCGTTAGCGAGCACCACTCTGAGGCCGGTGACATAATCGCTCGTCATTCCATATTTGAAAGATTTTTCGCCGCTAGCGTTATTGGCAACGGCACCACCAATGGTACTGTACTCGATGCTCGCAGGATATGGTGGCAGAAATCGTTCGTGGGTATGCAGCGTTTGCTGGAGGCGGCCGTAGTTTAGCCCTGGCTCAGCGATAACGGTACCCTTTTTCGTATCGAGCTGCACAATACGATTCATATGAGCCGGAAATACAATCATGATGCCACTGCCAAGCGCACCACCAGAAAAATCTGTACCGGCGCCCCTTGGTGTGATGGGGATAACCCTACCTCTTTCGGCTAGCTGCCAGCTAAACCGCGCCGCTTTTCGGACGTCTTGCTCGTTGCGTGGGTAGACAATAACACTTGGGATGACATTGAAGATGCTATTATCTGTGGCAAAAAAGGTGCGCGCATCGGTACTTTCTGTTACTTCACCCATTAGGTGTTCTTGGAGATAATGTGCAATTTTTGTCATGCCGTATGTCTACCTTCTTTTAGTTCTAATGCTTATGATAGCATATTTAGCCACGTGGTAAATGCTGACGGCTTTCGTACGCTTGAATATTTTCACAAAAAAAGCTATGATAACGAGGTTCTATTACATCTTGTGCGGATGTGGCGGTCACCGTGAAACGGTGCACCATAATAATCGTAGACGTTCGTCTACCATTCGCCGAGACCATATGTGTCCGAAATGACAATAAACTACAGATGAACATTCAAAGCTATAGTCACTATGCGGATGTGGCGGAATGGTAGACGCGCTAGTTTCAGGTACTAGTGGGGCAACTCGTGGAGGTTCAAGTCCTCTCATCCGCACCAAATAAATAGCCCAGATGAAAGTCTGGGCTATTTATTTGGTGCCTACGAGCAACATGATTATCGGTCATTGACGTAAGTGGTACGA
>CAYUNX010000041.1:0-4861 GCA_964446255.1 uncultured Candidatus Saccharibacteria bacterium | reverse complement strand
GGAAAGCTACTGCAGGGTAAAAAATCAGTAGCTCATGGTCAAGACAGCGAAGAAATACTAAAGACTGAGGGATTTCCTGAAAACATTTGGCGTATCGGCTCGCATCACACAGGTGTTTATTTGACCAAGCAAGATGTGGTTAACCAAAAACTACCCATGCCACCGAACGATTACACACCAAAAACTATCGAGGAGCAACTCGTGCAATATGCCGATAAGTTTCATACCAAGGGGCCAAAGCCGGTTTTCAATAGTTTTGAGTGGTATAGAAAAGAAGTCACCAAGTACGGCGCCGATAAGATTGTAAAGTTTGATGAACTAGCTGCAAAATTTGGCAAACCAGATCTTAAAGCGCTGAGCACAAAATACCAATTTGAAATTCGATAACTCGCAAACAAAACAGGGGACCGCAGAATAATCTTTCGTAACGATTAACCTCTGTATGTGCTGTATCGGAGATTCATTAACCGCGTGAAAAGCGGCTATTAGCGTGGCAGTGTTTCGCTTTGCTTGGCTATCTCGAGAGCGCTGCGCACCACAAGACCAAGTGCAGACAGTGGATTTTGGTGTGTTGCGGTAGGTTCTTCACCAGTTTTGCCCAGCTTAAACTCGTCGGTTACTACGTGAAGCTGTTGGCCGTTTTTGTCGAATTGTGGGTTTAGCGCACGGAAACCACGTCGTATCTGTCCTGCATTTTGTAGCCATGCACCAGCGTTGCTCGCAACAACGATACCGTACTTAGCGGGGTTCAAACCCAAGATTAGATCTGTGACATGCGCACCTTTTGATGCAACGCTATCGCCATCAGTCATTTTAGTGTATATATGACTTACATAGGTGTTATCGTGAGACAACAATGGGACGATTACTTTACCCATGTACTCACGTTCATGCATACCGGCTTTAACGTCTTCGCCTTCAGCTTCACTCATAACACGGTCGCTTGAAAACAGAAATATAGTTTCAATATCTAAATTTTTTATAATTTGAGCCCGTCTCATCATCCAATTGCGTACGCCACCGCTCATTAAAACTGCCTCTACAGGATTCTCGTCGATCGTCTCGGGGGTTAAAAATGAACGATCTACGGGCACCATGAGCCCAGATCGTTCCACCCAGCCACGAGCAATAGTGAGCGCGTCTTCAGTTGTGCCGAGTACTTTCTGCACAGTAGGGATATTGCGCTGCAGTTCTTTCGCTGAACCGACTTTTCCGACAAGTGCGGCGAGGTTATCTGGTGTAGGTTTAGCAGTAAGTGTGTGGCCAAATGCGGCCGCAATCTCTGGGATGACACCTTGTTTATTATCTGCCGTAGCGCCGATATTATAGATTCCAGCAGCGCCGTCTTTCAGAATGTCATAGGTGTCGAATCGTATTGTCTCTGCCACTTCAACTCCTTAAATATCTTAGTGCTAACTTGATGGGTATGACGAATTAATACTATGGTACCATAATATTGATTAATAAAACATAAAACTCTAAACAATTACTAATCTGCACGGTATTTGACCTGGGCTTGGCGAGTTGGTTAGCAGCATATGCAGTGCGAATTAACCCGAGCGCAAACTGTTAACTATGCAATCAAAATCAATACGAAAGCGTAAGTTTTGCGTTTCGAGTGGCTTAAGCCGAGATGTTACGGAAGCGTAACGGTAATCTGAGGCGTTGTCACCGTACCTGAGCGGATAGAGTAAATGTACGGGGTGTTGACCAGCAAGCCGATGTCGGTGAATGATGTGCCCGTAACCGTTGCGATGCGGATTCCTGAGCGAAGCACATCGTATGATTTAGCTTTGTCACCACTCCATGTCAGCGTGATGGTACTCGAAGTTTTGCTGCCGACACTCAGGTTAGACGGGCCGACGCCTGAAGTTGTCGATGAGCTAATCGGTGCTGTTGGTGCGGTAGTGACGGCGACACCGACAGGACTTACAAGAATTTTGATTTGTGGAGTCGTCACATTTGCGCCGCGTACAGAGTAGAGGTACGGTGTATTGGCCATCAAACCTTTGTCGGTGAATGACAGGCCAGTTATCGTTGCAATGCGTACACCCGCTCGAAGCACTTCATAGGATTTTGACTGGTCGCCGTTCCAGGCGATTGTGACACTGTTGTTAGTTGACCCAACGACGTGGAGGCTTTCGGGGGCTCCGGTAGCAGTTGGGGTTGGCGTTGCAGGTAGTGGTTGAGGGTTCGGAGCAGGCTGAGTAACGGGAGTTGTGTCGGCACTCGGCGTAGTTGTTCCGGAAGTGGGTGTCGTAGTTGTCGGCGTAGTTGGTGGGACAACTGGTGGAACGCCGCTCTGACATGAGCCAACGCTATCTGACGGAGTACATGCAACGTCTTTTGACAAGAGGATGCGGTCGATACGTGTGCCTTTGGTAAGCCCAAACACTGTTACAGTGTGATTGCCCTTGCTGAGTGCAGTTGTGCTAGCTTGGCCGGCAGATGCGCCAACCCAGCTGTATGCTTTTGTGTCTGCGCTCATGATTCGAGGACAGTCGTTGTCAATCTGTACTGCAACCGAAGGATTACCTTCTGTTCCTGACATCCTGACCCATGTTCGGTAAGTTGTGGCTTCGTCGACGGTTATTGAGTAGGTTGCAGCACTTGCCGAAGTCACATTGACGCTACAAGCTTCGCCAGGTTGCAATGGTTTCTTACTGGCAGCCGATTGAGCCTGTGCAAAGTAGATGAAAGCCTGCAGATTGGATTTGGTGTTACCGTCATCAATATCAGCGCCAGACAATCCATTCAACCTCGTCTGAGCTGCCGCTGGGTCAGAAAGTGCCAAGTAACCCACGAGGATGTCTTTAAATGAATTTGGCGAGGGGGCTGCGGCATCGAGGTTAGATTTTACCCTCGCTTTGTCATAGCCCAAATAGGTGCTGGCAGGCGTAAGTGGAAGCACCTGTATGGCAAGCTTGGCCTCACCGGCGCTCGAGAACCACGTTGCGTAGTCACGCTTGCCACCCCAAACCATCGAGACGAATGGAGCGGTAAACTTGTCGTAGCCTTTAATCGTTTTGTCTATATTAGTCCAATAGGCAGTCGAGGCGGCCGTTTCACGGTTGTAGAGCCACAAAGCAGTCGAGGCAAGTGTAGTGTTGCCGCGTACCGAAGCCCATTGGTACAGCCCGTAATGTGCGTTGACACCTTCAGAGCTTGACTCTTGGTTGTTGCCGTCGGCAAACGGACTCAGACCAGCCGCCCATGAGTGACCGAGGTACAAGTCATAACCACGTACGTACGGAGCGATTGCATTGCTGCGGTCTGTGTTCGAGTAGTCGGTGGCGAGCATGTCGAGGTATGCGCCGTAGGTCGTTATGAAACTCTTGTCATATTTTGCGATATTCGCAGCTGCCGCGAGCCAGTAACCGTAGTGAAAGTGGTGGTCGTTCATTTCTTCGTTACCAAAGGCATATTGTTTGCCAACGACACCCTTAAGGTTAGTGTCGTAGAGGAAACATTTCAGCGAACGGGTTTCGCAACCCTTGGGGTCAAACCAAAGTGCAAATTCTGCTACTACTTTGTCGTGCGCAATTTTGGCATCTGCTTCTAGCCCGAGTTGCTTCGCCATATCAAACAGTGTTGCACCCTTGGCGAGTGCTTTACCATCGAAATAGGTGTCGGGGGCAGGGAATGAAAGTGCTGCGATGTCAGCTTTTACGAGTGGTATAAGGGCTTGTTTTTGTTGCTCGGTAAAGCTAGCAATGTCGTACGACGAGGCTGGGACTTTCACTGCAGATGAAGAAGTGAATTGATTGCCTTTGAATACTGCCATTTTGCCGTACAGTGTATCAAATGACCCCACTGAAGCCCCGGCGTTTTGTACGCCTTTGGCTTCGTTTGGCAGTAAGCCAAAGAGAGTCGGTTTGCCATTATTGGTCGAGACTGTAAAGGTCGTGTTCCAGGTTTCGCCACTGCGGGAGGCTTGCACCTCAGTGCCGGTAATCTTGTTGAGCGCCACTTCGTAAACAGCATCTACGGACGAACCAGCGGGTATGGTGGCAATCGTTATCAGGCCGTCAGCTTTAGTTGCCTTGAACGACACTCTTCCGCTTTCCTCGGTACCTGTCACGGCGGCCGTGTCCCAGACTACTATGTACTGTGAGCCACCCGTCGAGAAGCTGTAGCTATTGTCTTTGAGCTTTTTCAGCGAATCACCGGCGACTGCGGCAACACCGCCATTTGGAAGTGTCAGGTAGGCATAGGGAGACCCGTGCGTGAGGGTCAGCGCACCTAAGGTTGTACTACCGGCTTTAAAATCAGTAACTACCATCATGTCATCGTAACGGTTAACGAAATTCCATGTTGGCTGAGAAAAACTTACGTTCACATCAGGCGTAGCTGATCCGTAGACGGTATTGATTGTACCAACAACGCGAGTGGCTGAAAGTGAAAAGCCATTGGACGTCGTTTTGAGGGCAAGTGGGTGCGCAAATGACGCCATGTTGTGATCATGGAAAAACGCCAGCGCTGAGAACCACCGGTTTGATGGTGGTGCCTGCTGAGTCCCACTCATGTAGATGGGAGTACTGGAGGCAACCTGTGGCAGTGAGCTTACGACAGTCTGCGCGGTCGCGCCTTGTGGCGCTGGGATGTTTGGAAGCAAAACAGCAGTGCCAGTAGCAGCTGCTGGGTCTTCGATAGGTTTTGCGCCATTAGACAGGGTACCGGTGCTTGCTATCAATGAGAGGTTTTTTGAGCTTCCAAGCCGGGCAATAGTAATGATACTAACGAGTGTTAGAGCAAAGATTATGATAAATATCGCGATTATTCTTTTTTTGTTAAAGAACCCACGGATAGTATTTGTATTTTGACTTACCATATCGTAATCGTATGATTGTATTTCCTGATT
>CAYUNX010000040.1:0-5980 GCA_964446255.1 uncultured Candidatus Saccharibacteria bacterium | reverse complement strand
ATCTGTTAAAATCATGCTGTGGTCATCGGGGAGTGGCGCAGTCTGGTAGCGCACGCGGTTTGGGACCGCGGGGTCGCAGGTTCGAATCCTGTCTCCCCGACCAAATAAAACGTCCATCGAAAGATGGGCTTTTTATTTGGTACGTAGTTAAGAAATTTTCTAATGTAAAAGATCATAAACTACTTTTACTCTATGTCCAATAGACGTTACTATTAGATATATGACACAGGCGATAAAAGACACATTAGTTATAAAAGTTGGCTCGAGCACGTTAACAAAGCAGACCGATGATGGTTTGTATGAGCTTGACCAAGATGCATTTAGTCGCATCGGCGAACAAGTCATGCAACTAAGAGACACATACGATGTCGTCATCGTTTCGTCTGGGGCAATTTCTGCTGGACTCGTCGAGCTAGGCGTCACAACTCGGCCTGACAAAACAACTGAAATGCCAAAACTCCAGATGCTCGCAAGTCTCGGCAATCACCACCTAGTGACCTCATGGCGCAGTGTACTGCCTGGTGTGCCGGTCGGAAGCCTACTGCTTACTCGGCATAACCTCAATGATGACGCGACCGAACGGAGCAGTGCAGTACACGTTATACGAGAGCTTCATGCTATCGGTGGCGTACCCGTCATTAACGAAAATGACGCAGTTGCGTACGAAGAAATTGCGTTTGGCGATAATGACAAGCTTGCGGCTATAGTAGCAGCGCGCTTGGCGAACTCGAACAACAAAGTCAAACTGGTGCTTTTGAGCGATGTCGACGGTGTCTACACCGACAAGCACGACCCGACAACACTCATACCTGAGATTTCTCAGCTTGATGACTACGAACACCTTGCGGGCGATGCCGGTTCGGCGAATGGTACGGGTGGCATGGTCACAAAGTTTGCGGCAGCACGTATCGCCGCGAAGGCCGGTGTCGAAATGTGGATAGTAAACGGTGCAGACACTAACGGCATCCAAGCGGCGCTGTCTGGTCGAGCAGGTACTCACTTTGCGGCCTAGCGCGACTTGCCAGTTCTATACTTGCAAGCCGAGCGGTGCTATAATCACCACTGTTATAACGGGGTGTAGCGCAGCTTGGTAGCGCGCGGCGTTCGGGACGCCGAGGTCGTGGGTTCAAATCCCGCCACCCCGACCACACAAAGAGTCTGCCACTCGGCGGACTTTTTGCGTGGTGCGGCCGTGATTTGAGCTCACGACCAGAGATTTGCATAGCAAAGATAGTAGGTCGTTAGGGTCGCATAGGTGCGATAGGAATGCGATAGCTCGCTTTTGACCCTTTTATTAAGCCTAAAACGTTAGATTTAAGAGTTCCGTGGTATGTTCTAGGCAAAACTGCGACGGAGCGACTGAGAGATAAACTTTTAAGTCAGCTGGCAGTTTTGGCTGCATCAGGCAAAGTTTCTCGTCGCAATGATCAAGCCCTAAACCGTGGGCCCATTCGTGAGTCGTCGTGGTAACGGCACGGTCGATGTCACTTTCAGAGTCAAGCGCACCAACAGATGTGATTACGAGTGATCCAAGCCGTCTTTTTTCTGGGTTACGGAAATAGCAGATACCATCAAGTCCTGTGAGTAAGGTTTCGGCCGGCGCTGAACTGTCTGGTACGGCAATTGTTCGACGAGTTAACAGTGAAACGAACGGGTAACGTTTTTTTCTTTCAATCAATCGTGCGGGCTTGACGATGTTTACCCAAGGCAATACGTGAAGCTGCCTCAGTGGAAGTACGTTCATGGAACCAATGTACCGCGAAAGTAGGTCTTGAGCCCCTTCGAACACACCCCTTGATCCGACTGGGCTTGATGCATACAATCTAGCGTCGACATACGGCTGTATCGCGGGCCTATTCATCTTTGAATTATAACATAAAAAGTAGTAAAAAGTCAATATTTACCCCTTATGGTTCTCTGCGTACAATAGTGCTCATGCAATTCGGATATTTGTTAGTAGCTGCCGCCCTCGGTCTAGCGACGCTACTTGTGGCTGAGTATGGCTGGCACAAGCGGTGGTGGCATGGCGAAAGCGCCCGCAAACTCGCACACATGTTTATCGCGGTCCAGGTAGCGGTATGGCCGCTGTACCTTGATTGGTTCGAAATACGCCTTATTAGTATCGCGCTCGTCATAGGCTTCATTTTATCGATGCAGCTCGGCTGGTTCCGCTCGATTGGCAGCGTTTCTCGGTTGAGCTACGGTGAAGTACTGTTTGGGCTGGTTATCGGTGGACTAACGCTCGTCACGAACTCGCCTTCAATCTATGCGGCCGCTATGTTACACCTCGGACTGGCTGATGGCATGGCCGCAATCATCGGCACGCGCTGGGGCAAAATGTCGGGTTACCGTGTGTTTGGTGCAACCAAAAGCCTGGTTGGTAGCTTGGCGTTTTTCGTTGTTTCGGTCGCGATTTTGATGGCCTATAGTTTAATCGCGCCTGCAGGTCTGGCGTGGCAGTTCATTGTTTTTGGAGCGGCTATAGCTACCGCGCTAGAAAACATCGGCGTACTTGGCACCGACAACATTCTAGTCCCCAGCTTTATCGTTTTGCTGCTCAGCAGGGCGTAACGAACCATAAACTTTCCTTTACAAATTCCACATTCCAAAATCTAGATTCTAGACTCCATTTTCCGCTATACTAGTAGGTAACAAATGGAGGCTCTATGAAAAAAATAGTGAAAGATGTCGCTCGTTTCGTGCGGCAATATAAACAGTTTAGTTCTGCTACTGGCTTGGCAGTGCTTGGATTGATCTTACAGCTTGCTGGGCTAGCGACCCTATCGCACTGGGTGCTTGGCGGCACGGCGGTTGTTCTCGCACTCCCAATGCTTGTGCATATGATTCGCGATCTGCGTGGTGGCACCTACGGTGTCGACATTTTGGCTATAACCGCCATCGTTACCGCTGTAATCATGCGCGAATACTGGACGGCAATTGTAATCGTCTTGATGCTAACTGGCGGCGAAGCGCTCGAGAACTATGCCGAGAACCGTGCCAAACGCGAGATGAGCAGCCTGCTGAACAATGCTCCACGTACTGCGCACATTATCAGGGGCAAAAATGAAGTCGACGTACCAGTTAAAGAAGTTAAAACGGGCGATAAGCTAGTCATACGTCCGGGCGAAGTGGTACCGGTTGACGCAGTTATCATCGACGGTCTAGCCAACTTCGACGAAGCGAGCCTGACAGGCGAAAGCATGCCCGAAGAAAAATCGGCCGGGGCTGAGCTACTAAGTGGCGCAGTCAACCTCGACGGTACGGTAACCGCCAAGGCGCTTCGTCCTGCTGCCGACAGTCAGTATGAGCAGATAGTCAAACTGGTGCGCCAAGCCGCTGCGAGCAAGGCACCGTTTGTGCGTATGGCTGACCGATTTGCGGTGCCCTTTACCATTGTATCGTTCGCAATCGCCATTGGCGCGTGGTTGCTCAGTGGCGACTCGCTACGTTTCTTGCAAGTCATGGTGGTCGCGACGCCGTGCCCACTCATTTTGGCTGCGCCGATTGCCATCATATCGGGCATGTCACGGGCGAGCAAAGCAGGCATCATCGTCAAGAACGGCACAGCGCTCGAACGCCTCGCCAAAGCACGGAGCTTTGCCTTTGACAAAACTGGTACGCTGACACACGGCAAATTAAAGATCGCCAGTGTCACACCGTACCATGCCCACACGGTTGAGAGCGTGGTAGCTACAGCCGCGGCTCTTGAAAAAGGCTCCAACCACATCTTGGCCAGTGCAATTCTAGCCTATGCCGAGGAGCTCGGCTGTAAACCGCCTAAGGTCAAGCATGTCCGCGAAGACGCTGGTCATGGTCTGAGTGCGGGGCAGGGTGGCCATCGGTTGTTAGTCGGTCGGGCAAGCTTTCTCGAAAGAGAAGGGGTGCAAGTACCAAAAGCGGCAAAAACTGACGGCACCAAGCAGACCAGTACATATGTCGCTATCGGCGATGAGCTCGCTGGGGTTATGTACTTTGAAGATGAAGTGCGCGCTGACAGCAAACACACCATCGAACGCCTTTTGGCGCACGATGTCGAAGACACGTACCTTATAACCGGCGATAATGAAGCAACGGCACACAAGATTGCCGCTCTTGTCGGCATCCCGAAGCGTGATGTCGTGGCCCATGCCTTGCCTATCGACAAACTACGCACCGTTGAGCGTGTAGCCAAGCCACCAGTCGCTTACGTTGGCGATGGCGTGAACGATGCGCCGGTGCTCGTGGCGGCTGATGTTGGCATAGCACTCGGCGCCAAAGGTTCAACCGCCGCCAGCGAATCGGCCGACATTGTTATTATGCAAGACAGCTTTAGCAAGGTAGCAGATGTGCGCGATATCGCTCGACGTACTTTCATGATCGCCCGGCAAAGCATACTCGTTGGTATCGGTCTCAGTGTCGTGCTGATGCTTGTTTTTGCGACTGGCCGGTTTGCGCCAGTCTGGGGTGCTGCTGTACAAGAGCTCGTCGATGTTGTGGTCATATTCAATGCCTTACGGGCGCACGTGGCAGGCCATCGCTAAGGTCTGGTGCACGGGCAGTATTCATGCGTCATAAACGGTTCAATTACCTCTGTTATTCGTAGCCAATTTTACGCCTGATTGGCGTCTCGTGACCTTGACTTCGGCGCCAAGCGAGAGTACCGTACAAGCACAAGTGTAAACTAAAAAAGGAACACGAATACGTTATGTCGAAACAGATTATTAAAAAGAGTCTCTATGCACTCCTACTCGCAGTTGCGGTCGCCTCGCCACTGGGTGCCCGTACTGTTAGTGCGGATGAACTAACTACGACCAACCAGACTACCGTTACATCAACATCGGTAGAATCTGAAAAAGATTCAGCCAAAGAAACCACCAAAGAGCAAGCCAAATCGGCCAGAAAAGGTCTAGCCGAGGCCGCTGCTAAACAACGAGAGGCCGCCAAAGAAGCCGCTAAAGCCAATGCCAAAACTAAGCTCGCTGAGAACAAACTACGCGTTTGCAAGCAAAAACAAGCACGTCTGCAATCTCGCCTAGACAAGATTGCCGCCCAAGGCACCAAGCAACTTGCAGTTTTCGAAAAGATCTCTACTCGTGTGCAAGAGTTTAAGACAACCAAAAATCTGACGGTTGCAAACTATGACACTCTCGTCGCCAATGTAAAAACAGCTCATGATGATGCCATCAAAGCAGTCGCAGACGCGACCAAAGCCCCGACATTTGACTGCGCTGACCCCACGGCAGCCAAGACAAATGTTGAAACGTACAAGAAAGCCATCGAGGCGCGCAACAAAGCCCTTAAAGCCTACAAAACTGCCGTTAAAAAACTACTCGTCGCAGTCAAAACATCACAAAGCAACAGTGATGAAGACGATAGTACTACAACCACCACCACGACAACCCAGACAACATCTCCAACCACGGGAGGCACAAACTAATGAAGACGCTCAAACACAATCAAAACGGCTTCTCATTTGTAGCCATACTTCTCATTTTGGTGGTAATCGGGGTAGTCGCATTTGCTGGGCTCAAAGTCTACGAGCTGCAAAACACTTCAGATGTCGATGATACTGCCACCGTTCAAAGCGATGACGCATCACTTGCAAGCGAATCTGACAACACATCAGAGACAGCTATAGCGGCAGAGGATGTACCCAATAAGGTCGAGTCAGCAGATGACCTAGCAAGTACCGAGAAACTGCTCGACAGCGCAAGTAGTGATACGAGCACCTCGTCACTCGACAGTGACCTAGCAACTTTCTAGAACGACACATAACTCTCAGTTACGTCTCAGACAATAAAACACCTCCTTACGGGGGTGTTTTTACACATACGTGCAAAAGCCTGTAAGATATTTGACAGTAAACTTATAAAATAAAGTGTATTACAAGGGTAGTAAAACTAAGAGTTTGGGCAAAGTACAAAAACATTCCATC
Source organism: uncultured Candidatus Saccharibacteria bacterium (assembly GCA_964446255.1). Taxonomy (GTDB): domain Bacteria; phylum Patescibacteriota; class Saccharimonadia; order Saccharimonadales; family UBA4665; genus JAGXIT01. Next base: position 66 of record CAYUNX010000040.1, on the reverse strand, counting down.
GTGTGAGGGTGGTTTGGTCGGTAGTTATCAGGTCAACGCAGTAACAAATTAAGCAGCGAGGTGCAG
>CAYUNX010000039.1:0-6377 GCA_964446255.1 uncultured Candidatus Saccharibacteria bacterium | reverse complement strand
GGTCATAACAACCGGTTGATGACCGGTGGGGCAAACAGCAGTTTTGGACTTTGGAACTCATACGTACCGCAGGCGATTGCACTAGCCGATGAACATAATGTAAAAATCGATTGCATACACGCGCACATCGGCACGGGCGCCGACCCGGCGGTATGGAAAAAGGCGATGGAAGTAACGCTCGACATCGTACGTGATATGCCAGACGTGACGAGTATCGACATTGGTGGGGGTTTTAAGACGCACTATTTTAGCGATGACCATGAGACTGATATGGCTGCCATTGCCAAAGTTTTTAGTGAGTTACTCGAAGCTTTTGCGCTCGAAACCGGACGCAAGCTACAGCTCGAAACCGAAACGGGTCGATGGCTGGTTGTGCATGCGGGAGTGCTGGTTTCTAAAATAGTCGACATTGTTGACACGGGCGAAGATGGTCATACGTTTGTGCGACTTAACACCGGCATGAATGATTTTCTGCGGCCTGCCATGTACGGTTCTCAACATGACATTCAAGTCTTGAACGATTCGACCGAGCTCCAAGAGTACATCGTGGTTGGTCACTGCTGCGAGACGAGTGATGTGCTGACGACTGCACCAAGTGACCCTGAGGGGCTTGAACCGCGCGAGTTACGACGGGCGCAGATAGGTGATGTACTAGCGGTGTACGACGCGGGAGCTTACTGCCGCAGTATGTCGGCCAGGGGCTATAACAGTTTCCCTGAAGCGACCGAAGTGTTTGTGGACTAAGTATGACGCTGTTGCGTAGTTGGTCTGATACAATAGGCCTATGAAACCACGCTTTATAATCGAACAAAAAATCACTCCGTTTGCCAACCAGTACCGAGTCTTTTCAGCCACTGCCGATGGGTCAAAATCGGGCTTAGCGGCATATGCGCACCAAAAGCGTATGTCGATAAAAGAAAAAGTTCTATTTTTCAGCGACGAGCAAAAAACTCAAGCTATTTTTAGTTTTCGTGCCGAGAAAATCATGGACATCCACGGTCGATATTTCGTCGAGGACCAAAACGGACAAATGATCGGCATGTTTAAAAAAGAATTCGGCAAGTCACTCATCATCAGCACCTGGACAATCCTGGATGCGCAGGGGAATCCGCGCTATCAGATTAGCGAGAGCAATCAGGCGCTCGCCATTCTGCGTCGTTTTGGTGGTCAAATCCCTCTAGTCGGTATGTTCGTCGACCTCGTCATGGTTTTCTTCAAATACCACTTCAAAATCGTCGACCTCACGACAAACCAAGAGCTAGGTGCGCACCAAAAGCTCACACTCTTTTATGACCACTACCTCATGAAGCTTGATGACCAAGCGGTTGCATCGATAGATTGGCGTGTTTGGGCGGCTATGGGTGTTGGACTTGACGCATTGCAATCCCGCTAAGAAAATATCAATTTTTATTTTACCTAAAGTTCATGAAAACTTGCGGCAGGGTAATGTCCAAGTGTCACGACTGTACAATCCTGCTTTTCGAGCTCATCAGTAACGGCTGTGAGTTGTGCTGCGTCAGTTTCGGCATCGACATAGAACTGGTAGCGGAAGGCTTCGCCTCTAATCGGGCGAGATTCAAGCTTGGTAAGGTTGATACCGTGTGCGGCAAAAATGCCAAGTACTTGGTAGAGGGCGCCCGACCTGTTGGCGGTTGTGAGAACAAGTGAAGCGCGGTTGGCTCCTGGCACGGGCACGGTGTTACGAGGGTCAATCAGCAGGAACCGCGTTAGGTTAGTCGGCTCATCTTCGATGTCGTGCGCAATGATGGTCATGTCGTAGTGCTCGGCAGCTAGTGTGCCGGCTATTGCGGCTTCGTGCGTCAGTTTGCGCTCCTTCACGAACCGTACCGCATCGGCAGTGTCATGGTACTCGATGATTTCAGCATGCGGTAGGGTGGCTTCGAGGTAGTGTCGGCATTGGTCGAGCGCGACGGGGTGTGAATAGACTTCCGTGATAGCACTCATTTCCGTTCCGGGATGTGTGATAAGCTGCTCATGTATGTGCTCAACATCTTCGTTGATGATGGGGAAGCGATGCTCAAGGAGCAAATCATAGACTTCACGGATGGAACCAAACAGCGAGTTTTCGCTAGCAATCACACCTTGCTCGGCTGTGCCGTCTGTCAATGAACGAAAAACTTCTGCAAACGTATCACAGTACACAAACTCGATGTCCGGTCCTACGAGTCGGGTAGCAACAGCGGCATGAAAAGAGGCTGGGCCTCCTTGGATAGCAACTTTCATGGGTGTAAGTGTAGCATGTTTGTGCGATAATATAGATGACATATGGCGAAACGGGAATTTGTATGGCCGAAGGGATTTTTGTGGGGTACGGCGACAGCTGCACACCAAGTTGAAGGCAACAACATCAACAACTGGAGCGTATGGGAACTGCAGACAGCTAACGACCGCGCAAAGTCTGCCGAGCGACTGTGGGGTAATCTGCCGATTTGGCCAGACATAGCCGAGTTAGCGACCAACCCTGACAATTACGTTTCCGGCGCCGCAACCGACCACTATCGTCGCTACGAAGAAGACTTTGATATTATTGAAGAGCTTGGTCTGAACAGTTTCCGATTTAGTGTTGAGTGGTCTCGTATCGAGCCCGAAGAAGGCGCTTGGAACGTGGCGGCGCTCAATCATTACCGTCAGTACATAGCGAGCCTACGCAGTCGCGGCATCGAGCCAGTCCTAACGCTCTATCACTGGAGTGTGCCGCTGTGGTTTGCCGAAAAGGGTGGTTTTGAAAAAAGTAAAAACATCAAATACTTCGAGCGTTTTGCCGAGCACGTCCTACACAATTTAGGAGATGGCGTTCGTTATATTGTCACCGTCAACGAGCCAGATTCTGCTGCGGGGCAGGGGTACATAATGCTCGAGCACCCACCGGGCGAACGATCTATTTTCAAAGCCGCCGCGGTGTACACCAATCTGTTACGAGCGCACAAAAAAGTGTACAAAATAGCAAAAAAAGTGAATAAAAATTTTACCGTTGGTTTTTCCAAAACATACGCCTATGTCATGGCTGGCGACGATAGTTGGCTATCGCGCGTCATGGTCAAACTCGACAATATACTTCGTGATGACCTGACGATTCGGTACATTGGCAAATCAACTGATTTTCTCGGCGTGCAGTTTTATTTTACCGACCAGCATCATGGCTGGGAGCTCGTTCATGGCAACAAAGAGGTCACTGATATGGGCTGGGACAGGCAACCGCAAAATCTTGAGTACGTCCTCAAACGCCTGAAATGGTGCAAAAAACCACTCATCATTACTGAAACAGGTCTGGCCGATCGCAGTGATCGTTGGCGCAAAGAATGGCTCGAGAAAACGATAGTATCCGTTCGGAATGCGCTCGAAGACGGTGTTGATGTCCGCGGCTATTTGTATTGGAGCTTGCTCGACAACTTCGAGTGGGCGTATGGTAAGTGGCCAGCGTTCGGGCTCGTTGAGGTAGATTATGAAAATGGCTTAAAACGTACGGTTCGCCCAAGCGCTCGCTACTACGCTGCAGTAGTTAAAAAAGCACTTGCATCCCGTGCTTCATCAAAACGTACGAGATAATCACAGCCAAACAAAGCAATTTGTAAGATAGCTTACTACTTACTGGTTATTTGACGTGCTACATTGTAGATAACAGTAACCTAGAGAGGGGTGTACACGATGTCAGAGCACAAACTTAAGGCAGCCAAAGCAGCCTCGTCAAATGATTCAGATACTGAAGCCAAAATAGCGACCGAGCGAGAAAAAAACGCACATCCTGGGTTTTTCCAACGTGGTGCTACGTTCATTTTGGCGCGCTTTCCGCTGACCCGCAACAAATACCAGAACTGGACGGCATCGAGGCGTATTCTTGTTGGCTGGCTACTGTGGCTTATCGTTCTCCCAATCATTCCAATCGTAGGTGCCATAATCTGGTACGTGAACGACCCCGTAGGCTTCAAACGGAGCCCGTGGGCTAAAGCATTATTGAGCCTTGCGGTGCTCTGGGCTGGCTACGCGGGGCTAATCCTGACCAACCCGGCGCAAGCCGATGTGAACGGTAAGTATTCGCCGGTTCAGACGGCGCCAAACGGTGAAGTAACGGGTAAATCAGACGCTACCAACACTGCAAGTGATGCCGCCAAAGCTAAGGTCGCCAGTCAATCAGTCAGCAAAGACTCAAATGGACGTCAATTCAAAAATTGTACTGCCGCATTTGATGCAGGCGTTTTCAACATAAAACGGTCGAATGCGTCGTACCAAGATAAGCTTGACCGTGACAATGACGGCATCGCGTGCGAGAAGTAAGGAGGCTATATGGACTTCGGTAAAATCCTACAAGATCAACTTTCTAACATGGGCGATGATGCAAAAAAGCCTAAAAAATCATCGAAAAAATCGACCCAAACAAAAAACAGTGGCGGGTTACTCGACGACGTGCTCGATAAGGCAGAGGATGCCCTAAACAGTAAACTGCCGGATAATCCGATAACTGACATTGCGAAAGACGCACTCGACCAAAACAAGGACAGCCGTGTTGTGGATGATTTGTTCAAAATGGGAGAAAACTTACTTCGCAAAAAGAAATAACGGCTTCCAAGTGGTATACTAGCGACATGGAAGAAAACACATCTGCGTCTGGTGGGGACGTCCAAAACGAAGTCAGTACATACCAAGAGACCGACGTTTTTGCGTGGGCTAATAACCTCGTGCAGTACAAAGACGAGCTTAAGGTCGAACTCTTTTTTATCAGTAAAAACTACGTCTTGTACAAGACGAGTCTGGTAGAGGGGCTTAAAAAGCAGCTTGAACCACTCTTTGTTGACGAAATGCTTGAGTACATTCTAGACGGTGCCGATAATGGTCTGATTGTACGTGGTTTCGAAAAAGCCGAAGCCGAAGCCAATGTGCTCCAAAGAACCCAAGTTCTCAAAGTCGAAAAATTGCGCGAAACTCTGGGCTGGCTCAAAACGCAGGAGCGCGAGATCGTACTTTTCAAAGATGATGAGCATGACATTAACCACATGAAGGGCGTGCTAGCGCGGGTGACTCATGCCGAATTACCACAGCCTTTCTATGTAGCCAAAGTATTGCCCAAGTCACAAGTCATGAAAGGCAAAACCGGTTGGATGCTTAGGAGCGATAAGTTTGTGCCATTCGATGCCGAGGCAGCCATGCGGCTGCCAAGTGACCCACAGCTGCTCATACTCGATCAAGACCTCTATGTGTTTAGCCAGGGTAAGTTGAAAACATTGTTTGGGTACGATGCCAAGGAAGCATCGATCGCCGAAGCAAAAATCCGCGAGATAGAAGAGCATTTTCGTTTGAGTTTTGCTGAAGGGGCGGGGATCCAAGATTTAGTTAAGGGCAAAAAGTCGACCATTCAAAAGCTACAAAAGCTTGACACCACCAAAATGACGCAAGAGCAGGTGATGAAGTATGCCGAAGATATGGATCTTGACCTTATGGCAGACGATAGCGGTGCTATCATCATCATGGACGATAAAGACCTCGCAACATTCGTCAATGTCCTCAATGAAGACTATATGGAATCGCCCATTACCGGTGAACGGTTCGAAATCATCAAAAAGCGCCCACTCAAAGTCAAAGACGAAGACGCCGCCCAGCTATAAATCCTCGCTTCACGCGATGACTATCACCGACACAAACTGTTTTATTATCGCAGCTCGCCTTAAACACCCCAAAAAATACCTCAACAACAAACTCATAAATCTATTCATCGAAATCTTAACAACTTATAACGTATATATAAATTGTTAAATAGATCGTACACCTGTACAATCTATTTATGGCACGGAATCAGACAACTAGTGCATTTGTGGATGCAATACTGCGGACATTGGCGGTAGGTGGAGCGCTCAGTATCGTTGCGATTGCTCCTAATATGGTGATCGCACTTGATAAACCATTGCGTGCAGCTTTCGAGAAGCTCGATAAGCGTGCACAGGAACGAGAACTAACGCGTGTACTCGGCTACATGCGGCGCAATAAATTAATAGCAGATAATTATCAGAACGGTCTTGAGATTACGCGCGAGGGAAAGCGAAGGCTCAAAAAGGCCAATTATGACAATCTTAAGATTAGTATTCCAGATGAATGGGACGGGCAGTGGCACATGGTGCTTTTTGACATCCCGACAGAGCGCAACTTATCCCGTCGTTCATTCACCGAAAAGATGCAAAACCTAGGCTTCAAATATCTGCAGCAAAGTGTGTGGATCCACCCTTTCCCATGTTGGGCAGAGATAGAAGTCGTTTGCGAAACGCTCGATATCTCCAAATACGTCACTTACATAGAAACCAATCACATCGACCATCAAGACAAGTTAATCAAACGTTTCCATAATCTGCTTAACGTTTAAAAAGTTAAAT
>CAYUNX010000038.1:4600-6486 GCA_964446255.1 uncultured Candidatus Saccharibacteria bacterium | reverse complement strand
TGCACGCGCGCTTCATGTTGGCGATAGTTAAAATCTTTTTTGCCAGCAAGTACCAGCACGAGCTCGGGGTGCGTGGTTCGTAACTCGACAAAGGCGTCGATGAGCCGCGCCAGGTTTTTGTGCGGTGTTGGACGCCCGACGTACATGATAAATTGTTTGCCCTCGAGCCCAGCCACTGGCGCAGAGCCTTCGGGCATGAGGTCGGCCGCCTCGAGCGTAACGGTAATTTTACCCGGCGAGACGTGGGCAAAGTCGGCAACATCGCGCTTTACAAACTCGCTAATGGCGATGAGCTGCTGGCTTTTATGCGCCACGCGCCTGATGAGCCACTTGTAAACCTGCTGCTTTGCCCAAAAAACTACAGGGTTCTTAGCAGGGTTGCGAAACCGTACCGTGGTCAGGTCTTGGATGGTGGTCACGACAGGACGACGGTACAAAACCGGCTGCTGAACCATCGGGAAATGCACTATGTCAGCCTTCAAGCCGGTAACCTGACGCAGCAAACCAATCTGCTCGGTAAAGGTGAACTCTTTATGCTTCGTTTCGATAACCGAGAAGGCAGGGGCGAGCTCGCGCAAATACGCCACGCGGTGCGGCTTGGTCAGTATGGTAAAAGTATGCCCAGAATCAAGCTGGTGCAAATACTCGACCAGCTTGTCGACATACCGCCCACTGGTTGTGCCAGACTCCCGCGCATCGATGGCTATGTGGCTCATTGCCCCAGTATACCAACCTTGCCCCGTAACAGTCTAAAAACCACCGTTTGTAAGGCGGATGAACAGACACAAAACTTCCCTCGCAGCAACAAGATGACGAAAGAGGCATAAGTTGTTACAATAGTAGTACTTTGTAAATTCTGAAGAAAAGGGAAGGATATAATCTATGGCGAAGACCGCACTAATCACGGGTATAACCGGCCAAGACGGTGGACATCTAGCAAAATTACTGCACGAGCAGGGCTACGAAATTTATGGCATCATCAGAGGCCAAAACAATCCCCGAAAAGGCTTGATTGAGCAAGAGTTCCCTTACGTTCACCTGATTCCAGCTGACTTGACCGACTTGAGCTCGCTGATTCACGCCATGAATCTAGCCAAGCCAGATGAAGTCTACAACCTGGCAGCCATTAGCCACGTCGGCTACTCATTCAAAGACCCAATCTTGACGGCTGAGGTTACCGGTAAGGGCGTGCTCAACATGCTTGAGGCCATTCGCTTGACCGACAAGGCAAACAAAGTTCGTTTCTACCAAGCGTCTACCTCCGAAATGTACGGCGGCCTCGACTACAACCGGCCGGGCAAAGGCTACGACGAAGAGTCCAAGTTCCATCCCCGCAGCCCTTACGGCGTTTCGAAGCTGTACGGTTACTGGATCACCAAGAATTACCGTGAGAGCTACAACATGTTCGCCATGTCTGGCATCCTCTTCAACCACGAAGGTGAGCGCCGCGGACTCGAGTTTGTAACGCGCAAGGTCACGAACGCGGTCGCCCGTATCAAACTCGGCAAGCAAGACCACCTCGAGCTCGGCAACATGGATGCCAAACGCGATTGGGGCTATGCCGGCGACTACGTCAAGGGTATGTGGCTAATGCTACAGCAAGACAAACCGGTTGATTACGTCCTCGCGAGTGGCGAAACGCACTCAGTCCGAGACTTTGTCGAGCGCTCATTTAAAGAAGTCGACATCGACATCGAGTGGAAGGGTGAAGGCGAGAAAGAAAAAGGTTACGACAAAGCAACCGGCAAGCTACTCGTCAAAATCAACCCCGAGTTCTACCGACCTTCAGAAGTCGATATCTTGCTCGGTAACCCCGCCAAGGCTGAGAAGGAACTTGGTTGGAAGCGCGACGTAGACTTCAATGGTCTCGTTAAACTCATGGTCGA
>CAYUNX010000038.1:0-4500 GCA_964446255.1 uncultured Candidatus Saccharibacteria bacterium | reverse complement strand
GACACGCCCTGACGGCTTAATTCGTCAGTCATCGAAACATCCGAGCCGCTATCGCCAAAACCGATGAAGTCGGCGCTTTGGTAGCTTAGGTCACGGGCATCAAGGAAATCAAGCAGCCGTCGGACACCGAGCGCCTTGCTGACATGGGGGCTTTCTACATCGGTGGCGATAGTTGTTGGGTCGACACGGTAGGTTTTGTCATTGCCCGTTTCTTGCAAAATCTGCTGCAAATCTTTGACGAAGTCAGCTTGAATGGTTGCGAAGCTTGGCTGGTCGAAGCCGTCGTGCATTTCTACCGAGAGCATGGTTTGCTTAGTCTCGTCGTAGAACATACTGTCGGCGTATTTTTGGTCAATCAGCTCACGGGCGCGCGCTTTGAGGACATCGGGGATTGTTAGTTTGTCAGATTGGTTCACGGCAAAGCTACCCGTGTCATCGTAAGTGCCCCATGTACCGCCCTTTTCCGCCACAACCAGCAGATTGTGCAAGATGGCCGCCTTGTCGATGTCGGCATTGCCATCAATCCGACCCTCTAGTGGCGATAGTACATTTTGCTGGAGCCATTCGAGCGAACGACCAGTGTTGAGGGCGATTGGTTGATTGTTGCGCAACCTGTCGATCAGCTCGTCATATAACGTCTCGTCCATCACCCGCTTTTTTTCGGGGTGTGTCAGTACGCCGTCGACGTCAAATATCAAAACCTCACGTACCTCACGGCGAGTTTCTGGCTTTAGGCCGGTGCGCACGAGCTCATCCTCAAAATTAGGGAGCCCCTGTTCGCTTGGTCGGTAAGACGGCGAGTAGCCGGTCAGGTTGCGCTCTGGCACTCGACCGCCCCACAATCGTTCTGGTACGGTAGCCGCAGCCTCGGGGTTCGTTTGGTAAAACTTGGTGACGGTGGCGTCCATAGCAGCATAGTTCCGAGCAACGGCGTGCTGGAGCGATACCAGCCATTCGTCGGCCGCTTCTTTTGAACCGCGTTCGAGCATGAGACTGTAGCCGCACGATGCATAAACAGCGGCGTGTGTAGGGGGGAGTGGGCAGCGAACTTCGGTCAGTAGCTTAGCTATAGCCTCGGGGGTGGCCTCAATGTCGGTGAATTTTTCGGCAATATCAACAGCGCTGAGCTGCTTGTTTCGGCCTGCGGATTTAGCCTTTTCCTTCAGCTCACTAAACGTAAGTGTAGTCGTAGCTAGCAGCAATATTTCGTCATGAGGCTTGACGTTGTCATGCGCGATGCCAACGATTCGTTGGTCGGTTAAATCGGCGGCTTCGAGTCCGATTTCATCGGTAGCTTCGCTAATGATGGTGGCGTTAACTACGTCGTTCGTCAAGTCGAGTGGCGCACCGCCACTGCGACGTTCGGCGCGTGTTTTTGGCATGCTCGCATCGTTTTGGCCGGCGACGCTCGCGCCAGGCACATCCATATAGCTGCCATTTCCCCGCTTGGTCGCACCCGACAGTACGTCGACATGGGTAGTGACGCGGTGCTGGATGATGAGGCGGTTGTCTGCCGTCACGACTGCCATGGCGACACCCGATACTTCGCTGAGCTCACCAATACGCTCGCCGTGGTTGGCCGGCGTAGCAAAGCGGTTGTAGGTATAAAACGGTATAGCCTTGGCCAAGCCGAGGATTTCATTGGGGTTGTCGGGGTTGACGCGCAGGTCGCGCAGACCGTATTTTTTACCGAGGCCACCTGTGTCTCTATAATTATGTCTTTCAGCCTGGGCTAATTCGCGGTCAGCGTCGGTCACGGCAATGGACTTGTCGAGGCGCGAACGAGCGATCTTGGCAAGTGTAGGGAATTTGCTAAATCGCATCTCGCCCCACACAGCTTCACGCATTGCTACGCGCTGTTCTTCGGGCAGGGGGCCAGAAAATTCACCGACAAGCGCCGCACTACCGGCCGTCTTGCCAACACCAGTCAAATTGACTTCGTACCCCTCGGGGCTCGGTGAAAGGTGTGTGATGTCGACGGCTCCCATATTGATAGGAGTGACGGCTACTGTTTCGGGGTGTTTATTCGTACGGTGTGCGTTCATATAGGCTGTATTATACACAAAACACACTAAAATGTCAATAATATGCTTGAAGTATGATATCATTCTAACGCTTGCCTTTTAACAGGAGAAGTTAACCGAAAAGATTGCAAAACAATGTAAGCAGTGGTATAATAAGTCAAAGATAGGGTGCCCTTGTGCTGAAATCGGACACCGAAAAGCATAAAGGATAGTAGGTCATGGTGTTACACGAATCGCGGGTGCCTCTGTACAGAATTAGAAGAAATGTAGCGGCTAGCATATTTTCGGTAGTCGCGGCAGTTGGGATGGGGCACTCGTTTGGGCTGGACCTAGCTAGTAACTTAGAGGAACGTACTCAGCTCGTTGCGACCGATACTGCAGAAAGTGATCTGAAAGCCGAGAGACTTCAGCAACTTAATCGGTCAATATTTATAGAAACAATCGGGCTTGGTATTTGTGCGACCCTGCTCGGGAATGAAGCACTAGGTGTTCCGCTGAAAAGAAAGCGCATGAAAAACTTGCTTGCGACACCTGAAGGCCACAAGCGGCTCGCCGAGGCACTACCACATCTCGAAGACAAAAACGCGGACATCGCTAAAAAACTATACACAGAGGATAACCCAATGTTTATGGGTAGGCTGCTACGCGATAGCCGAGAAGCTGAGCATATGAGGCTGTTCGTGGCGAGTGATTATAAAAGGTTTATCCAAAAAGCCGGTATGTTGCCACCCGACAAGGACACGCCTAAGTCTGAAGAAGCAAAAACGATTGGCCTGCTTGATGTCACGGTCGGCCTACTTAACCACTCGAAAAACATAGATACATATAAAGAGGAGTTGCCAGATTCGTATGAGCGTTCAAAGCAGGCCTATGAGCTAGAGCTAGGCCTACTCGATGCGTTTGCTCCGCTCGCTAGCGGCGAAACTGATGAGCCGCAGACGTGGGGTGGCTTTATTCAAGAGCTTCGGCAAGATAAGCCACGGGCGCAAATGCTTAGGCAAGCGCACTTCGCGATATTTGAAGGGCAACGGCAAGCCTAGATTACCCCGTTAGTCTCGGGTGCGCCAGTCGGCGATGACATCTTTGAGGGTTTCGGCGAGCGGAATCTGTGGTTCCCAGCCCGTGTCGGCGGCGATTTTGTCGTGACTACCATAGATATCGGGGGTGTCAGAAGGGCGCATGCGTGCTGGGTCTTGTTCGACCGTTACGTTGGTGCCGGACTGTTTGATAAGCTGGTCTAAGACCTCTTGACCGCTGCGGGAAGTGCCTGAGCAAATGTTGTATGTCTCGCCGGATTTGCCCTTTTCGAGTAGCAAGCGGTAGGCGCGTGCGATGTCACGGACATCGGTGTAATCGCGCTTGGCATCGAGGTTGCCGACGAGCAGTTTTTCGGCTACGCCTTTTTCGACGTCGACGAGCTGTTTGGTGAGGTCTGGCACTAAGAAACCGAGGTTTTGGCCAGGGCCGATGTGGTTGAACGGGCGGGCGATGACAACTTCAAAACCACGCGTGGCGTAGTAGTGGCCCATTTGCTCTTGGCCGATCTTGCTGACTGCATAGGGTGAGTTCGGCAAAACCGGGGATAGCTCGGTGATGGGGAGTGATGCTGTTGAGTCGTACAGGCTACCGCTACTGATAACGATGAACTTGAATGTGACACCTTGTCGTTTGGCTTCTTCGAACAGGTTTGTTTCGATGCCAACATTTACCAAAAAGTAGGTTAGCGGGTCGTCAAATGATGGACCGACTGCGGCGAGACCCGCAAGGTGGATGATGCCGGTGACTCCGGTAAAATCAATCTTGGCGACTTCTTCTGGTTTGGTAAGATCGGCGACGATGTAACGGTCGAGGCCTTCGGGGTCAGACATGCCAGGCAACAGTGGGCCGCCTATGCCGATAACCTCGTAGCCATTTGATTTTAGCTCACGAACTAAGTGATTTCCAACGAACCCATTTGCTCCGGTAATAAGTACTTTATTCATGTGCATAGTATGTCAAAATATGCGGCCGCTGGCAACAGAAGTCTATGCCAGACGTTCAAATGCGTCGCTGACAATCTCGGCGTTGCGCTGCCAACTAAACGTGCTCAGCTGTTTGGCGTTGGCGGCAACCAGCTGAGTGCGAACTGTTTCGTTGGTAAGTGTACGCTGCAATGACTCGGCAATCGAGCTGGCTTTGTCTTTGTCAAAATAGCTGGCCGCGTCGCCGGCGACTTCATGAAAAACAGGGATGTCACTGACGGCTACCGGCAGATCATATTGCATGGCCTCGAGTATGGGCATGCCAAAACCCTCGTAGTGCGATGGCAGGGTGAAACAGCGCGCGTTGGAGTACAGCGCGATTTTTTCTTCCTCACTTATGTATCCCGTTTGGATGATGTTGCAACCAGCACGCTGGGCGGCGGCAATCGACTCGATAATCTGCTCGTCTTTCCAACCCTTGCCACCAGCCAGTACCAGCGAGTAGCTACTGCGGA
>CAYUNX010000037.1:0-6883 GCA_964446255.1 uncultured Candidatus Saccharibacteria bacterium | reverse complement strand
AAGATTGCCGGTGGTAGCGATGTAGCAGTTGGCGATGTTCTCGCCAGTGATGAAGGTGGTGATAACCCGCTTATTTCCCCAATCGCTGGTAAGGCAGAAGTTACTGACAAAGCCATCGTTGTTACACCTAACGGCAAGAGCGTCGTTCGCTACGAGATCCCGAACTTCAAGCAACTGCTTGTTGCTGATGGCGATGTAATCGTTGCAGGTCAAAGACTAACCAACGGTTCTATCAACCTGCATGACTTGATGCGCTTACAAGGTGTTGAACAGACCCAGCGCTACATCATGAACGAAATCCTCGGTATCTTTAACGGTCAGGGTCAAAATGTCTCAGACAAGCACCTTGAAATCATCGTGCGTCAGATGTTTAGTCGTGTCCAGATCGAAGATGCTGGTGACAGTGAATTCGTAACGGGCGATGTCGTGAGCAAACTTTCGGTCGCCGAAGCTAATGACACGTTGACTACTGATGGCAAACAGCCAGCTAAGGTCAACCAGCTCTTGCTCGGTATAACCAAGGCAAGCCTCAGCACTGACTCGTTCTTGTCAGCCGCAAGCTTCCAAGACACCACCCGTGTCTTGATCGCTGCCGCCACGAGCGGTAAGGTCGACAAACTCTTCGGTCTTAAAGAAAACGTCATCTTGGGTCGCAAGATCCCAGTTGGTACCGGTTTCGGTGCAAGCAATGCACTCGATGAAGGTGACGGAGACGACTACGACTATGAAGAGGTCGCAGCAGTTGCAGAAGAACCAGTCATGGTCGCCGACATGCGCCCTGATGAAGTCGATGACGACGAAGTCGCCGAGATTGTTGACGGCATGTCCGACAGCAGCGACTCCTAACAAAAACCTGCACGTCTCTCAAAAACACCCCGCCAAAACAGCGGGGTGTTTTAAATGTAGTTGAAAATTATTAAAGTATTGCAACTTTTCATAATTAAGATTGTGTTACTTCAGCGTTACCAAACCGGCTATTTGTACAGACTAGATTTCCAAACGGAAATAAATATTTGTAATTTAACATATAGGTGTTAATATATGGTCAAAGGAGTACCCTATGTCTAAACTAAATAAACTTTATTATAGTGTTACTAGTATTATTTTATCGGTAGTTTTATTACTACTTAGCGTCCCAAATGCTAATGCACTGATAGCATCACAGAATTGCGTAGCAAATGACGACTATTACACATTTTCTGGAAGTAACCCCGAGGGTAATGTTTATTTAGGGTCTAGTGTTTATGTAAACGACGAAGTCATTGACCCTTTAACAGGCAATTCATCTGCGCAAATTGGTGGATATGCATCATTTACGAACGCTGGTGGTAATGTATATCTTAACCAAAACACAGGCGAGTTTGAATATGCACCGCCAGACAACTACAGTGGCATTGATTCTTTCTATTACGATTTAGCAGCTGTAGGAGGTGAAAGATTCCAAGAACCATGCAGCCGGGGCAATGTAAACATTATTGTAGATGCAGCTGGGTATAAGCAGATTGAGATCAATGATGACAGTGCTGAAACAAGCAACACAGAAGCAGTACAAATTTTTCCGTTCGCTAACGACACAGTATTGAATGGAGCAAATCTAAAAACGTACATCTACTCTTTTTCACTTGTAAACTTAACGCCAGAGCTTGGTACATTCAGTTTTCCTAACTATATGATTACAAACGGTGATAGTATAACTTTTACTCCAAACGGAACGAGTTCAACTCTGCCAGCTCGGGCAAGTTATGTAGTAACGGATCCTTTCGGCAGGCAAGTAACTGAATATGTATCAGTAAATATAACTTCAAACATTACGACCCTAGAACCTTACGATGATTATTTTTTCGTGAATGAAAACTCATCTACTGCTTTGAATGTTCTAGAGAATGATAATAATTCCAATGAGACCCAACTTACTATTGTAAATAGTACTCAACCACAAAATGGCACGGCTACATTAAGTGAATCTGGAGTTTTAAGTTACGTACCCAATACAAATTTTTATGGCGGTGATAACTTTAGTTACTCCGTTTCGAATGGCGCAGAAACTAAAAGTGCCAATATCAATATTTGGGTGAGTGAAGTGAATGATGCTCCAACGGTAGTTTTTAGTAATAGTACAACTAAAAAAAGTATTGAATTTGACGCAAGTTTTTCAAGTGATTTAGATGGGTACATTACACAGTACGATTGGTCGTTTGGGGATGGAACAACACAAACAACGAATTCAGCAATCATTAATCATGATTATAAAAAGCGCGGTAATTATGTAGTTACTTTAACCGTCACCGATAATCTTGGATTTAGTAATTCATACACATCTATGGTTTCTAATTCACATACAAAATAATTTTAGGGTATATGTGGGTCTAAAAATATCTTTCAGTTTGCTACTGCTTAGCCTTGCTACGGAGGGTGATATCTGTTAAAATGTTTTAGTTATATCAAATTCGAGCTGGTGGTTTGGTAACAAACCATCTTGGCGGTAGAGGAGAGGTATTCTCTTCGGCGAATGTAATCGGGGCCTTTGTGGTCTCAGAAAGGGCAATTAATGCCTACCATTAACCAGTTGGTACGCAAGCCACGCAAGAAGATTGTGACTAAAAGCAAATCTCCTGCGTTGCAACGCGTTGTCAACAACCTTAAAACTAAGCACTATGAGAAATCAGCACCATTCAAACGTGGTGTATGTGTGAAAGTTACAACCAAAACACCAAAGAAACCAAACTCAGCCCTCCGTAAGGTCGCCCGTGTGCGCCTCGGTAACGGTTATGAAGTATGGGCTTACATCGGCGGCGAAGGCCACAATTTGCAAGAGCACGCTGTTGTCATGATCCGCGGTGGACGCGTCAAGGACCTTCCAGGTGTGCGCTACCACATTGTTCGTGGCGCACTCGACCTTCAAGGTGTTGCAAAGCGTAAACAAGGCCGCTCTAAGTACGGTGCCAAGAAGGAGAGCAAATAATGCCACGCAAAGTTACAGCCTCATTAGTTCGTGATATCCCAGCTGACCGCCTCTACAATAGCGTACCGGTCCAGCGCCTTATCAACCGCGTTATGCGCGATGGCAAAAAGCAAACTGCCGAACGC
This sequence comes from uncultured Candidatus Saccharibacteria bacterium, assembly GCA_964446255.1. Taxonomy (GTDB): domain Bacteria; phylum Patescibacteriota; class Saccharimonadia; order Saccharimonadales; family UBA4665; genus JAGXIT01. The sequence continues at coordinate 3,796 of CAYUNX010000037.1, read as the reverse complement.
CTCGTTTACGACGGCATGGCATCTGCTGCTAATAAGCTCAAAGTAGACAACCCACTTGATGTGTTCGAGCAAGCTTTTAGCAACATTCGCCCACACATGGAAACGCGCAGTCGTCGCGTTGGTGGTGCTAACTACCAGATCCCGTTTGAAGTTAAGGGTCAGCGCCAGAACCACCTTACTACTATGTGGTTTGTTGCCGCATGCCGTAGCCGCAAGGGTATGAGCATGGCTGATCGTATCGCTGCAGAGCTCATGGACGCCTACAACAACCAAGGTACTGCGGTCAAGAAGCGCGAAGACACGCACCGTATGGCCGAGGCTAACCGCGCCTTCGCGCACTTCGCCCGAGGCTAACATGACTTCGCGCGAGCACTTGCAGACACAAAGAGTAGAGTGGGAATACTTAGGTATTGAGCTGGTACATCCAGAATGTCCGCTAGCCCTAGATATTGACAGCGCACATGATGTTTTAGACGCATCGCTCGAACAGGGTTTCATAGTTCAACAAGTGCATGCAGCGCGTTCAGCAGTTTTGCAAGAGAAACGGATTGCTTTAGGAGCGGTTCAAGCACGGAATGGTTGCGCGCGACTGTTATTGAGTGATCAAGAATTGTCACAAGATACTAAAGATTCAATATGCCGCTTACCAGTAGGTAGGGTTGAGAATTTTGCATTCGGTACACCGGATCAAATGGCAGCTACGGCGCATAATCCATCGACAACTAATAACGAAAGGGTAGTGGGATTCAATAATGGCAGATAAGAAAGTACTAATGAAAGACTTGCGTAATATTGGGATTATCGCCCATATCGACGCAGGCAAGACAACAACGACTGAGGGTATCCTTTATCGTACCGGTTTGAAGCACAAGATTGGCGCCGTTCACGAAGGCGAAACGACGACCGACTGGATGGCTCAAGAGCGCGAACGTGGTATCACCATCGTTTCTGCTGCTGTCACTTGTTTTTGGAAGGGTATGCAGATCAACATCATCGACACCCCTGGTCACATCGACTTCACCGCAGAAGTTGAGCGCTCGCTTCGCGTGCTCGACGGTGCTGTGGTTGTCTTTGACGGCAAAATGGGCGTTGAGTCGCAGTCTGAGACTGTTTGGCGTCAAGCCGACAAATACGGCGTGCCTCGTGTCTGCTTTATCAACAAAATTAACCAAACTGGTGGCGACTTCTACAAGTCACTCTCAACAATTCACAACCGCCTGAGTAAGCGTGCTTTTCCTGTGCACTTGCCAATCGGGTTTGAACAGAGCATCAATGGTATCGTTGACCTCGTAAGTATGAAAGCCTACACCTATACTGAGTTTCACGATCACGAACTCGTAGAGGGTGAAATCCCAGCCGATATGCTCGAAGAAGTCAAGCGCTACCGAAGCCTGCTCGTCGAAAACGCTGTCGCTGAAGACGAAGCTATGCTCGAAAAATACTTCGAAGTAGGTGAGGAAGGCCTCAGCGAAGCAGAAGTTAAACAAGCTATTCGTACTGCCGTTTTAACTGGTAAATTCTATGCAGTCACCGGTGGTGATGGCCGCGGTGTTATCGTTGAGAAAGTCCTCGATATGGTTGTTGACTATCTTCCAGCTCCTGATGACCGTGAAACGGTCTGGGGTGTCCACCCTAAAACTGGTGAAGAAATCGAGCGTAAACACAGCGAAACCGAGTCAATGTCCGGGCTCGCCTTCAAAATCACGACCGACCCATTTGTGGGTAAGTTGGCGTACTTCCGCGTGTACTCGGGTAAGCTCGTTGCCGGTTCGTATGTCCTCAACAGCTCAACTGGCGAAAAAGAGCGTGTCGGTCGCATCGTTCGTATGCAAGCCGACAAGCGTGAAGATGTAAGTGAAGTTGTTGCAGGTGATATCGCTGCTATCGTTGGTCTTAAAGGCACGACTACAGGCAATACGCTGTGTGACCCAACGCATCCTATCCAGCTCGAAAACATTACCTTCCCAGACCCACCAGTTTCTATTGCTATCGAGCCTAAAACCAAGGCCGACCAAGAAAAGATGAGTCTCGCACTTCAACGTCTCGCTGAAGAAGACCCAACCTTCCGTGTCCGTGTCGATGATGAAACCGGTCAGACAATCATCAGTGGTATGGGTGAGCTTCACCTCGAGATTCTCGTTGACCGTATGAAGCGCGAGTTTAACGTCGAAGCTAACATTGGTCAGCCACAGGTTGCCTACCGTGAAACCATCCGCAAAGATGCCGTTGAAGCGCAAGGTAAATTCGTCCGCCAAAGTGGTGGTCGCGGTCAGTACGGTGACGTATGGCTCCGACTTAGCCAGAACGAGCAAGGGAAAGGCTTTGAATTCATCAACAGCATTAAGGGTGGTGTTGTCCCAAGTGAATACATCCCCGCTGTACGTAAGGGTATCGAAGAAGCACTATCTAACGGTGTGCTCGCTGGCTATCCTATCGTTGATGTTAAAGTTGAGCTCTATGATGGTAGTTACCACGAAGTTGACTCCAACGAAATGGCCTTTAGCATCGCTGGTTCTATGGGCTTCCAGGAAGGCTTCAAAAAGGCCGGACCGGTACTACTCGAGCCTGTCATGAAAGTCGTCGTTGTTACCCCAGAAAGCTTCATGGGTGACGTCATTGGTGACCTTAACAGCAAGCGCGGTCGTATCGAGTCAATGGAAGACTTGAGCTCTGGTATCAAAGAGATAACAGCCTTTGTACCGCTTGGTGAAATGTTTGGCTACACCACGAACTTGCGCTCAATGAGCCAGGGACGAGCCAGCAGTAGCATGGAGCTTGATCACTACGCTGACGTGCCAAACCACGTTGCCGACGCGATCATCGCCAAAAACAGCAAATAGCAAGTACGCATGCATTAGAAAAGAGGGTGGAAGCCCTCTTTTCTTGTTTATTTCAATCTATGATTCACAGGTTTTCATTAAATGATTCATCGGAAGGTGACACAATGACCTATTCTGAAGGCGAAATTAACAATTTTAATGAAATAATTACTGAAATAGCTAATACAAATTACGAGGTAATGTTAGGTCGGATGGCCACATACACAGCAAAAATTTCTGAGGTTTTCGATGACTGGAACAGAGCGGTTATGGGAGGTAGAAATGTATCAGTTGTAACTTCTGCACTATATGGTCCTTATTCGGATGTAGTTATGTCAGATATGCGAACCGTAAAAGCAGATGATCTTGGGGGGTCATGCCATCAATTTGAAGGTGTCCTTGGTATAGATAGTTTGAGTGTTGCACATGTCGACCCATCGAATCGTCAAAATAGCTTGTTTATATCAGGTGAAAATACAATAGTTGATGAGACTTATTGCGGACAGATAATCTTAGCTCACTTTATGACTAAAAATAAACTTGGCTTGCTTGTTCCCATATCGGTACTTTCGAAAAACCTACAAGAAGCAGGAGAACCTAAGCAATTAGTTTCGAAGTTTACCTTAGTAAGCAGCAAGTAGCGACGCACTTTTTGCCGCTACTAACCTCTTTACAACTGGTTGAGATTGCCCTATACTTACCCTGTATCCCGCGTGAGGGCGTTGCTAGAGTGCAATATGGAACGCGTGAACGCTCATAAATTATTAATAAGTAGGAGTACTACCTTTTATGGCAGGAACTTTTGACCGAACCAAGCCGCACGTCAACGTTGGTACTATGGGCCACGTCGACCACGGTAAAACAACCTTAACCGCTGCTATTACATCTGTTCTAGCAAAAAAACTACCAAGTGATACCAACAAAAAGGTTGATTACGACCAGATCGACAACGCCCCAGAAGAAAAAGCTCGTGGTAT
>CAYUNX010000036.1:0-7758 GCA_964446255.1 uncultured Candidatus Saccharibacteria bacterium | reverse complement strand
GGGTATGACTGGCTTGAGAGGTGGCATTTGTTGTTAGAGGTGTCAGTACCATCGCGGTAGCTATATGCCCCTTCGCCGGATATATACGAATCTCCCATGGCGAGGAGCTTTATTTTCTCAGGTACGGCTGGTTGCACGTAAGTCACTTCGTAGGTACTCACCTGAAAGTTGGTCGATGAGACGTAATCATGAACCACACTGAAGCTAATGGTTGCGTCGTCTTTAAACCTCACATTCAAGGGTCGCTCGGGGTTGCCAGTAATTTTAGCCGCGATACCATCGCCATATGTCGCACCGTTTTTCTGACCCGTCCAGATGTTTTTGTAATCACAGTTTTTGCGGCTTTTTGCTGCAATAAACAATTGGTCACTACATGTTGCTGTATCATACACACGTAAGCCCTTTTCTACCCCTGTGGTCACAGTTTCACTGTAGCTGCTTGCAACATATCGGCCATCATCGCTCACCGCTAAATTTGCGGCACCAGGTGTAAGTTGTTGACTGGTAGTTGCTTTAATGGTCGAGATGAGTTTACCCTTCATCGTTGTAAGGTCAAACACCATAATGCCATCACCAGTTCCGGCACGAGCATAAGCTACCGCATATTCGCCATTATTCGAGAAGGCAAGTGTTGATGGTTCGATATTTGCTGCGTCTCCAGTGCTAACAAGTAGTTTAAAATCCCACGGCGCGCTATAAATATATTTACCGCTCGACCAACTGAGTAAACTAGGATTAAGCGATTTGTAGCCACCCGTCCAGCTTCCCCAGAATACAAAATAGTACCCAGTGTTTCCAGATGGGAGGAATATGGTGCTGATAGGCATTGTACCGTGTGTGCCATCATTAAAAGTTCCATTACGATATTCACCGAGCGACGTCGGCACTATACACCGTTTGGTGCCATATTGATCGTAGAGTTCGCAGTCCGTTGGAGTAGATCTCGGCTCGATATTATTTGGAAGCTCGCCGGTTTTCGTAAGTATAGGTGGGGCCTGCGATAACCATGTTATAGAGTCGCTCATCGTTTCACCGGCATGAACAATAGGCGGCAGCACTGTCGCCACCAATAACAACGTAAGAATTATCGATCTAGCTGTACGCTTGAACAATTGCCTCGCCCCGTTTATACGGCGAATTATAGGTTATTGCTAGACTACGTACAAGCTGTTTATAAGCTATGCTTCAGGTTGCTCTTCGGAGAGTTTCAGGACGATGTGGCGGTCGCGGCCTTCGCCTACGGATTCGCTTGTCAGGCCTGCGTCTGACGCCACGCGGTGCACGGTGCGGCGGTCGGCGGCGTTCATCGGCTTGCATTCGTATGGTTCGCCGGTGTCTTTGACCTTCTTGATCCACTCCTCGGCAGTCTCTGCCAGTCGGTCGGCGCGCTGCTTCTTGTAGTCTGCGACGTCGACGTTGACGCGGGTGAAGGCATAATCTTGGTTCTTGAGGGCGCTGCTGACGATGAACTGCAGCGAGCGTGAGGTGTCGCCGTGCTGGCCGATCAAAAAGCCGTTCATATGGGTCGAGGGGATGTTGAGCTCGATGACTTCGCCATCTTCGCTTGTCGCATACACGTCGGTGTTAAGACCAAAAAACGATAGCACATCCTCGATGTATTTCTTAGCGTACTGGATTGCCGATTCGATATCTTGCTTGTCTGGTTCCATAGGTCACCTCCTTCGTTTTTTACCACCTTTTTTCTTTTTGTGGTTTGGTTTTTTGTTTTGAGGAGTAGATACGATTTCAGCCTCGGCGATTTTGCTGAGGTCACGGCTTGGTTTGCCCGGTTCGTCAGCGAGCGTTTCCATTTCTTCTTCGTCTTTGCCAAGCACAGCGCGCTGCTGGAAGTAGGCGACCGTGCTACCGACGAGCCAGTAAAGACTGAGGGCGGCAGCAAGGTTGATGGTGAAAAGGAACACCATCGCCGGGATCATAAAGACGGTGAAACGGCCCATGGCAGCGTTCACATCGGCGGCGTCGGCTTGCTTGCCTTCGCTCGCGGCACGAAAGATGTCACGGAACTTCGGTGCGTTCTTGCCGGTTGGCATGATCTGTTTGCCGGTAATGTACTGCATGACCGCACTACCAACAACTAGGAGGAAGGCGGGCAAATAGAAACCGTGTGGCCCGACCGCAGGGCGCGACAGATCGATGAGCCCAAGCAATGTATTATCGAATGCCTTGATGTTCTCTGCGAGGTGCTTGAGCCAGTCGGTGTTTTGTAAAAACCCGTATGCAAAATTATAAATCTGGTGTGGGTCCTTGATGACGCGCGACAAACCACTGTATAGGCCTATAAGCACGACCGTCTGCACGATGAGAGTCGGCAACGCGCCGAACGGGTTGATGCCTTTTTCTTTGTAGAGCTCCATCATCATGAGCGACTCTTTTTGGCGGTCGCCGGCAGCTTCTTTCTTGATGCGCTTGAGTTCCGGTTGGAGCTGGCGGGTCAGCTTGGTCTGGTGCAGCTGCTTTTTGACAAGCGGCCATAGCAGCAACCGTATAACAATGGTGAAAATTATGAGCGCAACGCCAAAATTGTGCCCTGGGATAATGGAGTAAATCAGGACAAGCAAATTAAATATCGGTTGAATCACGAATGTCTGGAACATGTCTATACCTCGTTTAATCTAGTGTACCACAGATGAGATGGCATGAGGAGTGCTTATGGATAGATTGTTCTAGGCCTAGGGATTTGTAGCAATCTTAGCCTTCCGCAGCAGCCCGACCACTTTTGCCTCGAGCGCTTCGGCTGGCATCGTCGCCACACCCTCATCATAAACCATCACCGCGAGGTCATAAGCGGTCGCCGGTGGAACGTGCAGGCGCAATTGTTCATATACGCGCCGTCGGATGCGGTTGCGGACCACGGCGGATTTATGCACCTTTTTGCTCACCACCACTGCTGCGCGGAATTCGCTGCGCTTATCGTTAGATAGGTATTTAAGCGTTATGCCAGAGCCGCGCACGACAGCTGCGTGCGCGTGGAGGTACTGCAAACTACCGTGCCCATGGAAACGATGTAGCTTGCTAATCATGTGTCACCCTTACTGCTAATTATTGTGCGAGACGAGTGCGGCCCTTGTTGCGGCGGCGCTTGAGTACGAGGCGGCCAGCTTTGGTCGACATGCGCTTCAAGAAGCCGTGGACTTTTACGCTGTGTAGTTTCTTTGGTTGGTAGGTTCGCTTTGGCATTCTAGTTGCTCCGATAACATTGTTAGTGATTTATTCGTACGAATTATAGCACACTGGCCTCTGGTCACATGGCAAAGATACCTAAGATACCATAGACGCGTAGCGGTTGTCTACGCGGAACGTACCATATGCGTATCATGCCGCTTGTGGTCACCATGACCCCTGGTGGCTCTTCGGTCACTAGTATAGCAGTTTATCCACTTCCAGGCAAACCTTTTCCACAAAATAACAGAGGCGTTGTGTGCGTGTGGATAATTTATCTGTTATTTTTTGTCCACTTGCCAAAGAAGTTGTAAAAGCTACTGTGGAAAACTCTGCGACAACTCGGTATAGTTATGCGCAGCTATTAATACGTGGAGAGGTATGGCAACAACTGTAGATCTTGACCGCATCTGGCAATCCGTCCTCGGCGACATAGAGATTTCATTATCGCACGGGAACTATGTGACGTGGTTCAAGAATACTGTCCTTATGGAAATGGGCGAGGAATCGCTAACTGTTGGCGTGCCGAACATCTTCAGTAAGAGCCAGCTCGAGAAAAAATATGCGGACTTGCTTGGTGAGGTGCTCGGACGTAATAACCTACCAACGAATGTGGTGTATAAGATATATACCCCTACCCAGGCGGCACCGGCGAATACGCAAGATGTTGCTCCTGAAACCACCGAGACACCTCGACAGTCCACCCTTATCACGAGCCAGAAGAGTCCCCTTACCCATGCGTATAGGCGTGGGATCAACAGTGCATATACGTTCGAGAGTTTCGTGGTCGGCTCGGGCAACGAACTGGCATATGCCGCCTGCCAAGCCATCGCTGCGGAACCCGGCACCAAGTATAACCCTCTGTTTTTGTACGGCGGTGTTGGTATCGGCAAAACCCATCTCATACAGGCAGTTGGTAACGCAGTGCTTACCCACAACCCCAACGCGAGGGTGGTTTATGTTACGAGTGAACAGTTCGTGCAGGAATTCGTTGATGCCCTGCGTTTCAAGAAAAACACCGATTTCGCTGGATTCTACCGCAATGCCGACGTACTTATCATCGATGATATCCAATTCATCGCCGGCAAAGAAAAAATCCAGGAGGAGTTCTTCCATACTTTCAACGCGCTGCGCCAAGCGAACAAACAAATCGTGCTCAGTAGTGACAAGCCACCAAAAGACATCAGCGCTCTTGAGGACCGACTACGAAGCCGTTTCCTTTGGGGTATGACTATCGATATGCAAAACCCTGACTTCGAGACACGTTGCGCTATTTTGCAGATGAAAGCCGACAGCCGGTCATTCACCCTACCGAGTGATGTCACCGAGTACCTCGCGAATAATGTCAAGACGAACATCCGTGAACTTGAGGGGGCACTCAACCAACTACTCGCCATATGCGAGATGCGCGCCATCGAGCCGACACTCGCGATTACCCAGGGTATTATCGGTGCCTCACAAACGAGGCCGAAACACTTAAGTGCCAAGCAAATAATCGAAGCTTGTGCAAAATACTACCAAATATCCGTGGAAGATATTTTGAGCCCGAAGCGAGATAAAGATATTGTTCGCCCTCGTCATCTTGCTATGTACCTCATGCGAAGCGAATTACATCTCAGTTACCCAAAAATTGCCCAGGAGCTTGGCCGCAAAGACCACACCACCGCCATACACTCCGTTGAAAAGCTCGAGAAATCCATCCAAAGCAGTGGTGACGTACACGAAGCCTACCAATCCATTAAGGAGCAGCTGTATGCATAGTGTGTTCAAAGTATGTGGGAATAGTGTGCAAAAACCATACCGAGGCCGTGGATTAGTTTTGTATACTCATTTTGGCTTGCAGGCGCGTGTGCAAAACGGGTTGTTTATACACGGTTTCATGAACACCTTTTCTACTCGTTTGTGCACAAGTTTTTATACGGTTTCAATCTGTTTAGTGGCTCTTGTCCACCCTTTCCACACTGCCTATAATAACGACTATTTTTTAAACGAAACTAATTTGTTATAAAGCAAAGGGGATAAATATGAAACTGAAAGTCACACAGGAAAACCTTGCTAAGGCACTTAACTATGTCGCGCGTGTAGCGAGCACCCGCAGTACCCTACCAATTCTTAGTAACATCCTCCTCACCATCCAAGGTAACCAACTATCAGTTGCCGCAACCAACCTCGACATCGCTATCAAAAGCCATGTCGGTGCGCAGGTACAAAAAGACGGCTCCATAACCGTTCCCGCCAAACTACTTCAAGAACTTGTTGTTGGCATGCCAAGTGGTGTCATCGAGCTTGAACAAGACGAGCAGCGGCTCAAGGTAACCACCGATCAATATAAATCGGTCATTAATGGCGTTTCTGCCGAAGACTTCCCGGTTATGCCGGCGATTGAGGCAGGAGAAAAGCTGACCGTCGCTGCGCCTTCATTGAAACAGGGGTTGCAGCAGGTGCTCATCGCTGCTTCAACAGATGAAAGCAGGCCAGTCCTCACCGGCGTTCTCCTCCATTCGGTAAATGGTAGTCTTTATATTGCCACCACCGATAGCTACCGGCTCGCTGAAAAACGACTCGATAAAACAAACAAAGAAGTGTCACTCCTCATACCAGCTACTGCCCTTCACGATGTGCTCCGCATTATCGATGACTATACAGGCGATATACAACTCACATACGATGATCAGCAAGTGCAATTTGTCGCTGGTGATGTGGAGTTGGTGGCGCGGCTTATCGATGGTAAATACCCTGACTATAAAAAACTTATTCCAAGCGCTTTCGAGACGACTGCGACAATCGCACGGAGCGAACTCATGAGTATTGTCAAAGTAACGAGCTTGTTTGCCCGCGAAAGTGCCGGTAGTATCGTTATTAGCGTCGACGAAGCAAGCCAGAGCATATGGATACGCGCCGTCGCCTCGCAGCTCGGCGAAAACAATGCTACGGCAACCGTCGTGGCGAGTGGATCAGGCTCAATTACACTGAATTCCCGTTACCTTCATAGCGCGTTGCAGGCCCTTTCGGGCAAAGATGTAACAATTGGCTTTAATGGCAAGGTTGACCCTGTACTACTGACCGACCCAGCGAATGATGACTACCAACACATCATTATGCCCCTCAAGAGTTAAGTGTTTTACTACTACTCGGTATAATAATAGGCATGAAACCAAACAAGAGGCGGTTTAGATGATTGTTGACCTACGGCTGCAAAATTTCCGCTCGTACATTGACGCATCATTTGAGTTTGGTGAAAGAGTAAACATCATTGTTGGCCCTAATGGTAGCGGCAAAACAAACCTCCTCGAGTCTATTCAGGTCGCTGCAACCGGAAGTTCTTACCGTGTAAGTGATGGTGAACTTGTGCGACAGGGCGCGGATTGGGCACGGATTGACGTGCAGCTTGAGCCGCAAGAAGAAGTTCGAACGCTCAAGCTGGCACTTCAGCCGCGGCTAACGAAAACCTTTGAAATTAATGACAAGCGTTTTGTCCGCCTCACCCACTCACACCACCTACCTGTCGTTTTATTCGAGCCAAACCACCTGCAATTACTGCACGGAGCACCTGAAAACCGGCGCGCGTACCTCGATGATATTATCGAAACAGTACAGCCGTCGTTCGGGGCGATGCGCCGCAACTATCGCCGTGTGTTGTCTCAGCGTAATACGTTACTCAAGCGTGGACGAATAAGCGAGGCGGAAATGTTCCCTTGGAACCTACGGCTGAGTGAGCTTGGCGCGGTAATCGCGCGGGCGCGTGCAGAACTCGCCGCGGAAATCGCGCCGCAGCTTATCGATCTTTACAAGATCCTTTCAGCGAGCAAGGATGAAACCACTCTTTCATATGAGCCACAGTTCCCTGTTGATACATATGAAACGAGCATGTTCAGTAAACTCGAATCTCATTTAGGGCGCGACATTGAACGAGGTTTTACGGCGTATGGACCACACCGTGAGGATATGTATACCACCATAAACACTCACCCCATATCCGAAGTCGCATCCCGTGGAGAAACTCGCACTATCATCTTGGCACTAAAAATCATCGAGCTCACCACGATTGAAAAAACTACCGAAAAATCTCCGATCCTGCTACTTGACGACGTCTTTAGTGAGCTCGACGGCGCCCGTCGACGCCTACTTACTGCCCACCTACAAAACCACCAGACGTTTCTTACTACCACTGACGCGGATGTGGTCGTCAAACACTTTACCGAAAGTACAATTCTTCCCTTGGGGTAACATTATTTTTTTGGTATTCGTTTGCGGCATTAATAAAATCCCGTGAAACATTTGGATAGGCGGTAGTGGTAAAAATGATATCAGGAGGTAGTGTTACCACCCAGGTTCCATTTTGTTTTTGCAGCCCAACGACGAGCGTATCGCTATTTTCGTCATCAATCGAGCCTTTATACGTCAGAGTGGTAAAGTACCAGTTCCCATAATTAAACAAAGCTCCCTTATCGATGGTGTATAAATTATCGATAGCCGGACTTATTTGTCGTATCGTGTTGTTGATGGTTTCTAATTGTGGGGATAGGAGCGCATTCAGCTTGTCGGTCGAATAGTCGGGGTTGATTGTCACCGTCTGAT
>CAYUNX010000035.1:0-8437 GCA_964446255.1 uncultured Candidatus Saccharibacteria bacterium | reverse complement strand
GCAGAACGATAGATGTTTACTAGAAAGTTATCACCCGTGATGTCTTCGTTAACGGCCGGTTCGACTCGGTCCCCTGGTTTGACTTCGATACGCATGCGCTTGAGCAAGCTGCCGACAGTTTTTTCGTCTGTTGGAACGATTTGTTTTTTGTCGTCATGATTAATGATGACAATGTAATTCTCGCGCGCACGAACCGTTGGACTGCGCGAATCTTTCCAAACAACAAATCCCACTATAAGTAAGCTAACACTGACAAGTAGCAGAAATACGATTATAGGCAAACCAAAAGGATGCTCGAGCCAATAGCGCATCCGAGTACGCCGAATCTCTGTCTTCGACTGTGTTTCGTCTTGTATTACTTCCATTCTAGTCTACTAAAACCGCTCGCGCGAGCTCCCTAAATGAGTACGTTAGTGCTTATAGTATAACAAAATTAACCAGCTGCCCAAAGCTCGAGCGCTCGTTTGGTTGCATCATCAACATGCAGTTCTGGCACTTTTTTAACCTGCACCCACCGCACTTCAGCCACTTCAATTGTTGGTTTTGTCACTTCGTGCGTTGCCAGTTCCGCGACCATATAGTGAGCGATATATGAGATTCCGCTGTTATGTGTCGGTTCAACAGCCAACTCGCGTAACTGATCGGACGCAATACCGATTCCGACCTCCTCGTAAATCTCACGGCAAGCCCCCACCGCTACTGCTTCTCCACGGTGAATCCCACCGCCAGGCAAGCCCCACTCGCCTGCACCTAAAGCATCTCGAATCAACAAGACTGTGCCATCTGCTACCAGGAGTACTCTGGAGCGATCAGTGCCATGCATTATCAGCCACCACAGCGGCCAACCGCCCCAAAATGCTACTCTCCCGACAATCAACTTCAATCGACGCATCATAATTTTTTAAGTGGGGCAAACGCAATATTGAGTTTCTTGAGCCCTTTCCCTTTAAAATATATCGCGGCAATCTCTCCGCTCAGCTCAACGATGGTCCCTTCGCCGAACAGTTGATGGCTCACGCCGTCGCCTTCGACTAGGTCGGGCACGTAGCGCGGCTCATTATCGGCTGTCGCACCAAACTCACTTCCCTCGGAAGATTGCGAATAGTCATCATACGCTTCTGAATCATCAAGATTGGCTCTGCCAAAACTCGGCATCAACGTTTGCTGCTCAACGTGCTCACCGGCTATCTCGCTTATAAACCGGCTCGGGATATTGTGCTGTAAACCACCGTACAACGACCGTCCAGCAGCGTGGAGCAAATACAGTTCCTCGCGGGCTCTGGTCATGCCAACGTAACACAGTCGACGTTCTTCTTCCATTTCGCTCTGATCATACAGTGCACGGCTATGCGGAAAGATTGTTTCCTCCATACCAATCATAAAGACAACCGGGAACTCGAGCCCTTTGGCGGCGTGAAGGGTCATGAGCGTAACGACATTGTCACCAAAGTTTGCATTGTCGAGGTCGGTGATGAGTGCTACTTCCTCTAGAAAACCACTCAGACCGACCGCCTGATAAGCTTGTGCGACACCAATTAGCTCACGCACGTTTTCTTGACGACTTTCGCCCTGAGCTGTGCCATCTTCGAGAAATTGCATGTATTGTAGCTTTTGGACGAGTTTTTCGATGAGCTCGTCTGGCAACATTGACTCAGCTTGCGTACGAAAATCACGTATGATGGCAGACAGCTCGGTCAAGCCTGTCATGGCTTTGCCCTTGAGACTATCGCATTCATTTGCCCGGTCGAGCGCTACACCCATCGTCAGCCCGTTCGCGGCTGCCCAGCCATTAAAATTCTCGAGACTTTTGGCGCCAACACCACGAGTGGGCACATTGACGATTCGCTCAAAACTTATGCGGTCATCGGGTTGATAGATAAGTCGCAGGTAGGCCATGAGGTCTTTGATCTCTTTACGGTCATAGAAGCGCTGGCCACCGACCACTCGGTACGGAATGCCGTATTGCATGAAAACTTCTTCGACTGCACGACTTTGGGCGTTGGTACGGTACAGAACGGCGAAATGTTTAAAGCGCCGCACCCCAGCATCAACACCGGTTTTGATAGCGCGTACTAGTGCTTCTGCCTCTGAGCGCTCAGTCATCACCTGTCGAACTTGGACTGGTCGACCATCGCCTGCCTCTGTCCAGAGCTTTTTGTCGCTGCGATTTTGATTGCGCACGACTACACCATGGGCCGCATCGAGGATGTGGCGTGTGCTGCGGTAGTTCTGCTCGAGTTTTATGACTGTACAATCAGGAAAATCTTTTTCAAACCGCAAAATGTTGCGAAAATCAGCACCGCGCCAGCCATAGACCGACTGCCAATCATCACCGACGACGGCAATGTTATTTTTACTGCTCGTTAGTAGCCGGACGAGTTTATACTGTGCCGCATTGGTGTCTTGGTACTCATCGATCATGACGTGGCTGAACTGGTCGCGCCATTTGTTACGCACGGCTTCATTACCTACGAGGAGCTCAACGGTGCGTCCGATAAGATCATCAAAATCAAGCGCTTTTGCCTCATGAAGTGACTTTTGGTAAAGCGGGTAAACCTGCGCTGTAACTTGCTCGGCCGGCGAACCAGCACGCTCAGCGTACTCGCTCGGGTCAATCAAGTCATTTTTCGCACTACTTATGAGACTCGCAATAACACGCGCTGGGAATGCCTTGTCGTCAATATGGAGCTCACGACTGATGCGTTTAATAGCCGATTGACGGTCTGACTCGTCAAAAATCACGAAGCTCCGTGGGATGCCAATATGTTCGCCGTCCATTCGAAGCAATCGCACACAAATGGAGTGAAACGTGCCCATGTAGGGCATGAAACCTCTGTTATCGGCTGCCTGCCCGAGTAGTGTAGCGACTCGCTCGCGCATCTCGCGAGCAGCTTTGTTGGTAAAAGTCACCGCTAGGATGCTGTAAGGCGTTGCTTGACTGGCCTGGATAAGATAGGCGATGCGGTGTGTCAATGTTTTAGTCTTACCGCTACCGGCACCAGCCTGAATCAACAATGGGCCCTCAGTTGTTTCCACCGCTCGCCGTTGTTCTGGGTTCAACCCCGTCAAAATATGTTCGTTCTGCACTCGTACTATTCTACACGAATAATTGCCCCTACGCGTCGTGCGTATGCGTTGTTCAGATGAAAAACATACTTACACTGAGAAATAATTGGTGTGCGGGATACCTGGAATGTCGAGTATGCCCATGTCGAGCAAAAGGTTTAGTGTTAACAGTCCCAAAATAACAAAGATGATAATAGTTATGATGATGCGACTACGACGCTTGCCAACTTGATTGATTGGTACAAAATACGTGCCTTTTGCAACGTGTGCTTCCAAATCATGCGTGTGCTTTTCCTCGGGAGTTTCAGGTCGTGTTTCATCGTCTTCGTCAGTGTCTGCGTCATCTACGTCTAGCCCTGTAATCGCAGTTTCACTTGGTGTCTCGGCTACTTGCAACTCTTCTTTAGGGTCGGGTGTTGCAGGCTCTGGGGCTGCGTCGGTAGGAGCTTCTTCTGCTATAGCTGTTGTCTCAGCTGGCTCATCCTCTTTTGTCGTTTTAGCAGGAGGTTCTATCGTAATGGCTGCATCAGGTTCAGGTGTTGCCTCAAGTTCCGCAGTTGGCTCAGCTGGTTTTGTCGTGGCCTCATCATCGTGGCTAACGCTAATTGGTTTTACGGTTTTCGCTTGGCGGTTCACCGTAGGTTCATCTGGTGGGATTACTGGTGCAGTCGGCGCGCCCGCGGGGAGCTCGGCGCCTTTTTCGGCAGCTTCTCGGGCTGCTTGGGTAATCATTGGGTCTTCGGCAATCATCGGACGATTGGTGATTAAAACAGGTTTTGATGTCGAGGTTGGTCGAACGTCTTTAGGGTGCGTGATATCCATCACGCGCGGAGGGTCTGAACTCTTTGCTGTCATGAAGTAACTTTCTTTGTAGTTTGTATCTGATGGGCTATTGCGACAATAGCAGCGAACTGCACATAATTGAGGCTGGCTGCTCCAACGAGTACACCGTCAACACCCGGAACCTCAAGGTAACTCTTCACATCATGCTCATTTACACTGCCACCGTATATGACGCGCATGTCACGGGCGGCTTTGTCGCCGTATAGTTCTCGTACCTGCAAACGGATATACTCGATGGCTTCTTGGGCTTCATGTGGCTTGGCAACCATGCCATCAAAGGTCGATATTGCCCAAATCGGTTCGTAGGCGATGACAACATGTTCAATATCTCGGCTCGTCAAGTTAGAAAGTGCCGTTACTATTTGGTCATGAAGTACTTGTTTTGTCTCGCCAGCATCACGTTCAGTTTTAGTTTCGCCTACACATATGATTGGCTCGATGTTATTGCGCACTGCAGCCTGAACTTTCACACAAACCATGTCTAAATCTTCGCCAAAATACAGTCGGCGAGCAGAATGACCAACGAGCGCATAATGCACTAGGTCACTCAGCATCGCAAAGCTTACTTCACCCGTGTATGGACCTTCGTCTTTGTGGTAGGCGTCTTGGGCACAGAGTCGGAAGCGACGACGATCAAGTTCAAGGCTTATTGGCTGCAACGCGAGCATGGACGGTGCTAAAATCACCTCCACGTCGCGATGACTTGCGATACGCTCATGCAGACGATGCACCAATAGACTCGATTGGTGCACGTTGAGGTTCATTTTCCAGTTGCCGACTACGAGAAGTTTTTTATCAGTGGTCATAGTGCTTGTGCTTTCTTGTTTACAGTGTAACAAAACAGCATCATGTTTACCATTTTGTGCGAATACACTGCCTTTTTCTGCATGACAATCTGTCTCTTCTGAATTGAATGCCAAAGCGGCGAAGTCGAAGCCGAAAGATATGAAAAATGTTTGAATTGAGCGAAAGTTGAGTAAATCATGGCTACTTGTTCTCCAGTACGTCAACTCCAACCAGCGAGCGCCCACCGAGTAGCTCGGTGCTTGCGCCGCCCCCAGTCGAAATAAAATCAAATGCTTCATCCATACCGCGACCACGAATAAACTCAGCCGTATCGTCGCCGGCAACGATGACGTGCGGTGGCTTACGTCCGAACTGGCCAGTCAATGCTTCGAGCACCAGTTCACTACCGTGGGCGAAGGGCCCAATGGGGTTACCGTGACCCGTAGTGCTCACATTGCCGAGTACCCCGCTCCATACAACCGTGCTCGCAAATTGCACCATTCCGGCTACATAAGCACCAGTGAACGGTCCAATATCTAGTATCATTTCATCATCAGCCGTCTGCCCTGATTCTCGTGCGGTTCTTTTGGGGTAAGCTTCGATTTCAGCGATTACATGGACGCTCCAGTCGACAATGCGAAGCTCAGCCATGGTGTGGTCGCGTTTTGCTACAACCGCATCCTGCGGCACGATTAGGGTAAAACCACGTTTTCGTCGTTGATCACGCGCCCGATCGAGCATTTCACGGGCGAGTGGCTCATCGGCATCTGCGACTTGACTCTTCCCAGTTTTGATGCCCATTTCATGTAAAAACACGGTTGCGAGTGGTCCGCCCAGTACCAAAACATCGGCGTATTCTATGGCTTGTTCTATGACATGTAACTTTTCTGATACTGTCGTACCGCCAACGATTACGAGACTTGGTTGCTGCATCTCTTCGTGGTAAATATCGTTGAGCGTGGACACCTCACGTTCGAGCAACAAACCGGCTACACTGGGCAAGCGGTGTGCGATAGCCTCTACGCTGGCATGACGACGGTAGGTCACCGCAAAACCATCTTGGACAAAGACATCAGCAAGTTTGGCAAGTTCGACAGCAAAGCTATCGTCATTTGCCTCTTCTCGGGGGTCGAAACGCAAGTTTTCAAGCAGCACAACTTGACCAGGCTGGCAGCCTCCAGCGACTTTCAGGGCTCGCTCGCCGACACACTCCGGTACGAACTCAACATCGCGCTCGAGCAAGGTGCGCAGGCGTTTGGCAACAGGAAAAAGGCTCAGTTCTGGCCTGGAAACTCCCTCAGGACGACCAAGGTGCGAACACAATACGATTGCAGCACCCTGTTCGAGCGCATACTGCAAAGTTGGCAATGTCGCACGAATCTTTGCGTCATCAACGATTTCGCCCTGACTATCAATCTCGACGCTGTAATCAACCCGTATAAGGAGTCGTTTGCCAGCAATATCGATATCTCTGATTGTCTTTTTTGTAAAACCCATGGCCCACCTTAGGTTAGAGGTTTTTAGGTACAGGCGAACGCCCAAACATCACATAAACCTTATGCTTCCTACTATAACCCAAAACCTAGAAACGGAAAACTCTTTTTTAGTCGAGCTGGCGTACTTTGATCGTATCTGTTGTGCCGACTACACCTGGGTACTGGCCACTTACCGAAACAATGATGTCGCCCTTATCAAACACACGCTCAGTACGCAAGAAATCGGTTAGTTTACCAGCGGCTGTTTTACTAACAGGTCGGACAAAGCTCTTAACATTAAAAACGAGCGCCAGTTGCTGCGCCGTTCGCGGTTCGTCTGTCACTGCGATAATCGGCATATCTGGACGCAATGAAGCGATGTTGAGAACGGTAGTTCCCGATTTAGTCTCGGCCACAATGGCACGAGCTTTGATGCTCTCGGCTAGGCGGATGACGGCGCGGCTAATCGAAACTTGGCGAGATGCGTCTTTTGCGACGTCATCGACGAAGTTGAAGCCAACCACACCTTGATTGCTCTGTGCGAATTTGATGATACGCTTCATAACTTTCACAGCGTCGATGGGGTATTTGCCCATGGCAGTTTCTTCACTCAGCATAACGGCGTCGGCGCCGAGGAAAACAGCTGTAGCAACGTCAGAAACCTCAGCACGGGTTGGCTCTGGCATGTCTGTCATGCTCCCAAGCATCTGGGTTGCAACGATAGTTGGCTTGGCATACTTAAGACCAAGGTTTATGATGCGGCGCTGTACAACAGGCACACTCTCGAGATCAACTTCAACCGCCATATCACCGCGAGCTACCATAGCTGCATCGGTTGCCTGCATGATGCTATCGAGGTTTTCAATCGCAAAACTTGTTTCTATCTTGGCGATAATTTTGCGCTCGACGTTATGGTTCTTGATAAGAATCCTCATTTGTTCGATGTCTTCTGCACTATGAATAAAGCTCATTGCCACATAGTCGATGTCCTGCGTACAGCCAAAAGCGAGGTCAGCTTTGTCTTTTTCGGTTATAACATCGCCACCAAAGTTGGTGTCTGGCAGGTTCATGCCCTTACGCTTGAGCAAGATACCATCGTTGTCAGCACGAGCGTACACAATGCCGTCTTTGACATTGGTAATCTTGGTGCGCACCTTACCGTCAAAAAGATACAGTCGCTCACCGCGGTGAACTTTTGTACTAAGGTCATATTGGATAGGGATAATGCCGTCTTCTGGCCATTTGGCGCCGTACTTAAAGCGCAATTCTTGTCCAGCCTGCACAGGGATAACATCGTCAAAATCGCCAAGACGAATCTTGGGACCTTGCAAATCTTGCACGATTGCAACAGGCTTGCCGAGTTCTTTGCTAATCTTGCGAACTGTTTTGATTTGCTCGATGCGCTCTTCGTGGCCGCCGTGGCTAAAATTGAGCCGAATGCCGTTAGCGCCAGCCTCGATAAGCGCTTTGATTTGCTCATAGGTTGCCGTTGCTGGACCGATAGTAGCAAGGATCTTAGTGTGTTTATATTGTTCTACGGGTATAGTTGGTTGTTTAGTCATAGTGACTAAGTATATCTGTTAAACCGCCTTAGCGCAAGCTTTAGCACTGCCGTAGGTCAACCCAATACTAGCCTTGCCGTCCCACCACATAGACTAATTACCTTAGTGCGAAATTACTAATTCCCCAACAAACATCAAAATCCAGAAGCTGGCGACGAGACACAGCAAAAAGAGCGCAAACCAGACTGGCCACGAACGATCACCGCTCTGGAATGCCCGTAAACTTAAGAAAAGCGCCAGTACAAATATGCCAAATACCAGCATGGCCAAAAGCGACCCAAAGATTGTTGCCGCCACTTCGCCAAGTTTATCCTGCACAAATGGCACAAAAATGGCCGCCGAGACACCGAGTATCGGGCCACTCAGGAGTGAAGCAATGCTCAACCCCACTGCCCACTTGCTCAACTTTGATTTGGGCATATCACCGAAAGAACTAATGGGATGCTGGTGGGTTATCATACCTTAACTATACGCCCCACTGTCGTAGAATCAGTAAGCAAAACCACCAATTTCGCGCTAGCATTATACGGTCATATATGCTATATTGTGAATGATTGATTGAGAGATCGTGACTGACCGCTCGTCTTACTAGAAGCCCTTTGCAAAGTACTAACACGCAAGGGGTTTTCTTTTTAACCCCGTTATGCTAAACTATTGCAGTTGCTTTTTCCAATTGAAAATTGAATATTGTCAAATGAAAATTGG
>CAYUNX010000034.1:0-8877 GCA_964446255.1 uncultured Candidatus Saccharibacteria bacterium | reverse complement strand
AAAGACTCCAAAGAGGGTCTGACTTTCAGCGATAGCGAAGGCAAACGCAGCGTTACGCTAAAGCCTCAGTTTGGCACGGGCGATGCTCGCTTGGCTGACGACCGAGTGGTTTACCCAGCCAACACCAACGAGCGGCATGTGTACTCGTTTAAGGCCAATGGCATCAAAAGCGACATTGTGCTGGCCGAAGCGCCGCAAAACGACACCAAGACCTATGAGTGGCAGCTCAAGCTCGACAAAACTATCGAGGCGCGGTTACACCCTGACGGTGGCATTGGCATTTACTCGGCCGACCCACGGCTCTACGCCGACACCCAAGCCGGTGATGGCAAGACAGAACAGCTGCTTATAAAGGCGCAGGAAAAGAGTGACAAAACCAACCTCGTCTACGAGATCCCGAAACCGTTTATACTCGACGCCAAGAACCAAACCCGCTATGACGATGTCGCGTACGCACTGAAGGGCAACACGCTGACGCTAACCGCTAAAAACCTCGACAAACAGAGCTACCCCCTCACCATCGACCCGACCATCATCGTTACCACCACGTCAGACTTTCAACAAAAGACAGGGAACACGGGCAACATAGACTCTAGTACGGCCGACCAGATATCGCGGGCGTCGGCGGCAGGTGGAGCCTTGGGTGCGCCAACTATAAATGCAACAGGTCTTAATCCAGCACCTACGGAAACCGTTTTAGGCGACTTCAATGGTACCTTTCCTGGCACAGGCTGGACCACCGGCGGCAATGCTAACTGGGTCGCAGACACCACGACCAAGCAAGAGGGTTCCGCCGCAGCGAGAAATGGTGTTATTGCTGATTCGGAAACAACATGGATAGATTACAACTACACCGCGCCCGCAGATGGATTTCTCAGATTTTGGTGGAAAGTTAGCTCAGAAGAAAGTTTTGACTTCCTACTGTTTTGTATTGACAATGACACATGTACTAATGGGGCTGTTGACTACTACGCTAAAATATCGGGCGATGTGACCTGGGCCGAAGTAAGTCTCGCCGTGACGTCAGGAGCGCACAGCTTTCGCTGGCTATATACCAAAGATGGTAGTGGCACTGATTTTACCGATCAAGCCTGGATAGACAATGTACGCTTTGCGCCAGGTAATGGTCGCAATTCACACACGTCTGTAGCCTACAACGGTTATCTGTATATCATTGGAGGCCAGCACCCCGGCAGTGACACTTCGTGTAATGGTACTGCCTCGTTATACTGTTCAGACATACAGTATTGCCCCATAAATGGTAATGGCTCTATTGGGGCATGTACCACACAAGCAGGTGCTTTTGTTACGGAGCGATCTGAACACACGTCGGTTATTCACAATGGCTTTCTTTATATTATTGGGGGCACCAATGGCACCTATCAAAATAACATACGGATTTGCCCGATAAACTCGGGGGGTCCCGTGGGTGCTTGTAACGTAATAACTTCCGGTAGTTTCACTACTGCTCGTGCTGGACATACCTCAGTAGTGTACAATGGCTATCTGTACATAATCGGAGGGGTGCATGCAACTAGCGATACGGCATGTAATGGGACTGCCTCAATATACTGTTCAGATATTCAATATTGCCCAATTAACGCCGACGGATCGCTTGGCACCTGCAACTCGGCAGGTAGTTTCACTACGGCTCGTTCTCAACATACTTCAGTTGTTTACAACGGTTACCTATATGTAATCGGCGGCTACAATGGCTCATACCAAAACGGTATCCAGTACTGCGCATTTAACCCCGATGGTACAGTTGGCACCTGTAACTCGGCAGGCACTTTCACTACCGCCCGTGGTGGGCATACAACGGTCGTCAACAATGGCTACCTATATATAATTGGTGGCACTAACGGTACTATCCAAAGTGGCGCTCAGAATTGCCCCATAAATGCCAACGGTACTGTGGGTGTGTGTTTACAACAGAGCATAGGACTCAATGCCGCTCGAACAGATCACGCGTCAGTACTTTACAATGGGTTCCTCTACAGCATATGCGGCAACGGTAACGCTAATGAAATTCGCTATGCTCCAGTCAACTTGTCTGCCCAGTCTGAAATCCAAACCAGTAAATTGAGTTTGCCGCGTATTGGTCAAACTACTGTTGCCTATAACGGATGGCTGTATGTACTGGGAGGAGGTAACACTCTATCGTATAGAGATATTGATTATTGTCCAATTAACACTGATGGTTCTATAGGGACATGCCTAAACAAAGTCAATGCCTTTGCCTCGGTCCGAGAATCTTTCACATCTGTCGTATATAATGGGTATCTTTATATTATCGGAGGTAGAAATAATAATAACAGCGCATACTACAACGACATCCAATGGTGTCCACTTGCTGCGGCTGGTACAGTTGGTGCTTGCACACCGCTCGCAAGTGCCTTTCCGGCTCCACGTTCTGACCATTCAACCGTCGCCTACAATGGGTACTTGTATATTATCGGTGGCGCCCAGGTAAATTCTGATACAGCATGTCATAGTTCGGCATCAAGTATATGTTCGGACATCCTGTACTGTCCCGTTAGCGCTATTGACGGCTCCGTAACAGTGTGTTCGAAAGCTGGCACATTACTCAATCCTACTTCCGGTCATTCATCTTTCATCTATAACAGTTACCTGTACACTTTCGGTGGATCGGATGATACTTTTACTTCTTCTACTATCATCCAACGTTGCCCCATTACTACAGGGGGTCAAGTTGGACCATGCGCCTCGCAAGCCAATACGTATTCCCCAGCTTACACTGAAAGAAGTTATGCATTTGTCGACAACGGCACCCTCTATTTTCTTAACGATAACACTATAGACCTTCAGCGCTGCCCCATAAATGCTAATGGCACTATTGGTACCTGTATCGCTGACACAAACGTTTTTGTGAACGGCGGTGGAGGCGCGTCAACATACTATAACGGCTTCCTGTACCATACTGGTGGGGGTTTATCAAATTATGACATTCAATATAAACAGATATTGCCCAGAGACCCAGGGGTAGTAGCGAGTGGTGCGTTATCAGGTACCCTTATATCGGCAAGAGACTTGCATTCCTCGGCGGTCGATAGTGCCAATGGCTACGTCTACAACACTGGTGGACGCGATGCAGGCACAGCATATTATAGAGATATACAGCGTTGTACATTAACGACATCTGGTGGTGCTAGCGCCTGTACGGGAACAACCCTTGGACAGTTTGGTTCGGCAGGTGCTGAACGACGTTCGCATGCTTCGGTTGTCCACAATAATTATCTCTATATTATGGGCGGAAATAACGCCACAGTCTCATTTAACGACCTCTATTATTGCCAGATTTCTTTGAATGATATTAGTAGTTGCACGCAACAGACAGCGGCGTTCCCAGGTGAGCGCAATAACTTTGGTGCCTTTACGTATAACAATAAGATGTATCTTGTAGGGGGTTCGGCGAATGGGATCAAACTTAACGATATTGTGGTCTGCGACATTATTAGCGGCAGCGGTCTAAGCGCCTGTCGACAACAGTTCAATGCATTTACTTGGGCTCGTGCCAACCACTCCGTAGAGATGTACAACGGAAACCTTTATATCATCGGTGGGGAAGATGTTGCTAACAATACCTTTCGTGACATACAGCGTTGCCCGATACTTGAAAACGGGTCGGTCGGTAACTGCATACAACAAATTAACGCGCTGCCTATCCCGCGACGATCGGCTACGACTGCCGTTTACAACGGCTACCTGTATCTATTTGGCGGGTACTTTAACGCCGGTAGTGATCTGTTTGATGATATCATGGTCTGCCCGATCTACGAGTCAGGTGAGGTGGGTAATTGTATGGTCAAAATGGCCGGGTTGCCTTCAACGCGCTACTCAGCATCGATGGTTGTGTACAATGGCTATGCCTTCTTGATGGGAGGTCAAATTACTTCAACGCCAACATATACCAATACCATGTATAGCTTCGACCTTCATAATTCCATGCCAAAAACGGCGCGCTATGAGCGGACGATTGATACGGGGTCGTCGGGGAACACAGTTAATAGCTTTGTCATAGACGGCACAGTTCCGACAGGGTGTAGCTATACTGTGACGTATCGGACTGCCGCTAGCATTACCTACGCGTCTGCGACGACGCTGACAGGCGTCTTACCTGGGGTTCCGCAGTCAATTACTGCCGCCTCGAAGCGCTATGTGTTTATGGCGGTGACGCTCGACGACATTGCCTGTGGTGACCAAAGCACTATTACAAGCATCTCACTAACGTACAACGGTGCGCCAGACGCGCCGACGCTGCTACAGCCTGCCAATGCCGCCACGGGGGTAGCGATATTGCCCGAGTTCCGGCTCGGCAGTACCGACGACTCTAATGATTATCTACGCTATACAATAGACGTGTGTACTAACAGTGGCTGCTCACTTTTTGCACGCAGTAATATCGACCAAAGTGTTTCGCAGATAGGTTGGTTGGCACAAAGCGTTCAATCGGGCACTGCCTACACTGGTGGGCTGCCGCTCACTCAGTATGCCGTTCATAAGTACCAACCCTCAGCCCTCAGTCCCAACACCCAGTATTGGTGGCGTGCGAAGGCTATTGACCCTGGCGGGAGCAACCAAACGAGCGCTTACTCGGGTATCAACACCTTTACGACCGGTGCACTCACCCCAAGCCAAATCATCATCAACGGTGGTACTACCATCAACGGCAATACCAGGTTTTCGACCGGCAATAACTAGCACTAAATATGCTATGATTGATACCAGATAAGCATAACAGGTGAGGGAGAGTTTTATATGGAGTCAAATACTAGATCTACCGTTCCAGTGCAGGTTAAAAGGGCTGTACCTAAGACAAAACCATGGACCGGTGCCGACGTCAGTCCGCGTAGAGAGCCAGTCGCAGCAGCGCCTTTAGAGCCTGTGGCGCCTGTCGAGTCTTATGCACCACCGGTTAAGAGAAAACGCCATATCTTGCGCACGCTATTCATTTTGCTCGTACTGGCAGGGCTCGGTTGGTTGGCGTGGCAGGGGTACGGACGGTTATCATACCAAGGCATCGACGTTAAACGCTACCAAGCTGTCTACCTAGACAACGACAACGTTTATTTTGGTAAGGTAAACAAGCTGCTTAACGGCGACATATTGCTTACCGACGTGTTCCGCGTGCAGGCTGCCGAGCAAGACACAACTAAAACTGGCAATACCCAGCAACCAGCAACACCAGACATTCGCCTCATCAAACCAGGCCAAGAGCTACACGCTCCCGACGACACGATGCTCATCAACAAAAGCAAAGTCTTGTTTGTCGAAAATCTCAAAGAAGATGGCAAGGTCACTGAGGCAATACAAAACTACCACAAAGATAACGACGACAAATAGTCGCGTGCCTTAATTTATACGATTTTTATAGCTAGTTTTGTAATCCTCGACAGGTAAGTAATTTGCCCAAAACTGTGGAAAACTAAAAGTCATCAGGGGTGAAGTGAGTCAATTATGTGTTCAAAAGTACTTGCAATCACTAGCGACATGCATCATACTAGTGATTAGATTTTGCCGCGCGAAAAGCTCGCAAATACGCTCGGTAACCGACAAAATCGAAAACAATAAAACCAAACAAATATAAAAACGTACCAAATAGGAAAAGCAGGGCACTCGCAGACCCTGCTTTTTCTCTATTCTCACGAATTGTGCATAGTATTCTTAGTACGGGTCGTGATGCATCGGTTTCGTTATTTGGGCTAAGTCAGAAATAAGTCCCGTGAGACTTATTTCTTGTATCGTAAAAACCCACGTAGTGTATAATCATTAGAGATATGGAGCATCCTAAAGTGTCCACAAAACACCTCAGTACGAAACTTAAATTAACAGCGGTCGGTATCGTTTTTTTGGTGGTTGGTGTTGCTATCGGCGGGTGGCTGTGTTCGTCCTCGCAGAAGAATAAAACAATACAAATCCAACGCAAATATAACCTACTCTCTAAACGAGTACTTATCGAGAACCCAAATGATGTTTTGCTTGATTTCCGGCCTCTCAGCAAAAACATTGATGATTATCTCAACAAGCATGATGCCCAAGGAAAGGTAAATCTGTATTTTGAATATTTGCCAACAGGGTCGTCGATTGGGCTTAATGAAGACGAGGAAGTTATCGGTGCGTCTCTGTTAAAACTGCCCGTCGTGATAAAAGTGTACAAGCTTGCCGAAGAGGGAAAGGTTGATCTTGACCAACAAGTTGCGCTCAAACAAGAGTGGCTGAATGATGGTTTTGGCACACTCTATAAAAAGGGCGTGGGGCACAAATTGACCATTCGTGAAGCGGTGCAATATGCGCTTGAGGACTCTGACAATACTGCGGCAAAGCTACTCTTTGATATATTAGAAAAAGAAGAAGGTGCGAACAACGTACATCTGTTAGATTTTGTCGACGCGAACTTTGCGGTCGCTCCCACAAAAACAGTACTCATTGGCTCGCAGTCATACTCATCTATACTCAAGTGCCTGTATTTTTCTTGCTATCTAAACAAAGAGGACTCGCAGCAGATACTACAGTATCTCACACAATCAACTGCAAAAAATAGGCTCGAAAAACACCTCCCGGTAGGAGTTAAAGTTGCGCACAAGATAGGATCATACGAGGATGAGATACAAAGTGATTGTGGAGTCGTCTATCTCGATAGGCGAAACTACTTGCTCTGCGTGATGGTTCGAGGATCTGACGTCGAGGCAAGTGAACATATCGCATCAATATCAAAAATTGTATATGACGCAGTATCATTACAAAAACAAGTTCAAACCAATAAATAGGTGACTCTATTAATTTTGAGGGTGGATCATACCGTAGCAGCAAAATTGTGCGACATACCTAACTCGTGTTGGTATGAACAATGTACCTATAGCTAGATGACTCACAGTGATACGTTTAGAGCGACCAATGCTACTAAATAAATGAGCGCATTTGATGACGTAATCTAGCGGTGGAGTTACGCTTGCCATTGTGTGCGTGATAACAGGCATCGACACAAAACTTGATAACAGATACTATAAAGCTAGTATTAAAAGGCTAGAGTAATCAGCGTTTACCACGAGGCAATTATCTGTTACGCTTATAGCTAGAAAGAGGGCAATACAAAACAATGGCATTCGTACTGGCTGTGACCAATCAAAAAGGTGGAGTTGGCAAAACGACGACCGCTGTCAATGTAGCCGCACAGCTCGCCACAGCTAAAAGGCGAGTAGTACTTGTAGATCTCGACCCACAGGCGAATGCAACAAGTAGTTTGGGCATAGACAAAGCTTCACTCGAAGCGACATTGTACGACGTTCTGATTGGGGCTACTGACTTAGCATCTATAGTGCAGGCAACCAACATCAACAACCTGTTTGTTTTGCCCGCGTCAACCACGTTAGCACAAGCCGAAGTTGACCTAGTTAGTCTCGAGCGCCGCGAGTTTCGCGTAGCCGAAGCCCTCAGAGCGATAGATGCCGATGTTGTCATCATAGATTGCCCTCCGGCGCTCGGTTTATTGACGATCAATGCTTTGACAGCGGCTAACGGTGTACTTATACCCGTTCAGGCGGAATATTTCGCGCTCGAAGGGCTTGGCCAGCTTCTACAGACTATTCAACTCGTGCGTGGTGGGTTGAACCCGCAACTTGAGATATTTGGTGTTGCGATGACGATGTTTACTAAGCGTACGGTGCTAAGCGAACAAGTACAGGCCGAGGTTGCTAAGCATTTTGCTGGCAAGCTTTTCCGCACCGTTATTCCGCGCAACATACGCCTAGCAGAAGCACCGAGCTTTGGGCGTACTATATTTGAGCACGACAAATGGAGCAAGGGCGCCAAGGCGTATAAAGCGTTGGCGCAGGAAATAGCAAAAAGGGCAGGGGTTTGAAAATGAGAGGAACGATATGAGTGCAAAGTCAGGTCTAGGTCGCGGGTTAGGCTCGCTGATTCCCGAAAATTTTGACACATCGATACTAGTTGAGCCTGGTGAGCGTATACAAAAATTGCCCATTGTTAAGCTCGTGCCTAACCCCAATCAACCTCGAACCACTTTTGATGACACGGCGCTCGGTGAACTGGCGGCGAGCATAAAGCAGTATGGTATTGTGCAGCCTCTTGTAGCGACCCCGCAGGGCAGTGAGTATATAATTATAGCTGGGGAGCGTCGCTGGCGTGCGGCTCAACTTACCGGACTCAAAGATGTACCGGTACTGGTACGTACCGCCAAAGAGCTCGAACAGCTCGAGCTTGCACTCGTCGAAAATGTACAGCGCGTAGACCTTAGCGCGCTCGAGCAAGCAGTGTCTATAGAGCGATTGCACGAGCAATTTAACGTGCCGTACAACGAGCTTGCGCGCCGTCTTGGCAAGGCAAACTCGACTATTAACAACATCGTACGTTTGTTGCAGCTACCAAAAGATGCGAAGCAAGCACTGGTTGCAGGACAAATTAGTGAAGGTCATGCACGGCAAATTCTAGCTCTCAAAGACAACCCCGATAGGCAAGCAGAGTTGCTCGTTCTCATCCAAAAACATGGGTGGTCGGTGCGTCAGGCAGAGAACTTTGTGTCGTCTATAAAAGAAGGCGTCAAAGAGACTAAAGACGCTACGACACGTATGGCGCCCGAAACGCCAGAGACACAGCGGCTTGCTAAACGCTATGGTACGCAGGTACAGATACGGCGGACGGCGAAGGGTGGAAGGGTTGAGATTGGGTTTACAACAGATGAGCAACTAGCCCAACTTCTCTCCGACCTCGCCCGTTAATATGATTTTTTATGATGCAAATCCCGCACCACCGCCGGCTGACTTTTTGTACTGTTATCTTTAAGTAGATGGCGAGACTTGCCTCGCCACTCAACCTACTTTTCCTTGTTGAAAAGTAGGC
>CAYUNX010000033.1:0-9124 GCA_964446255.1 uncultured Candidatus Saccharibacteria bacterium | reverse complement strand
GGTTGCAAACTCAACTCAATCATTCTTGGACCAATAACCGTTGCTTCAGTGAGCTGGTAGGTGTAGCGACGAGCCGTGAAACGTGGCAAGAGTGTGCGTGCTACAAAAGCGATGATAGACAAGCTCAAAATAGCCACGCTGTAGTACATAAGTCCCTTTATCGAACGAATATCATTAGAACCAAGTAAGATGTGGACGGCTATGCCAATCAGGACAACCCCCATGTATTTATGTGTGAGAAGCCATGTTTTGTACGGTAATTTTACGTAAAAAGTAAGCACCATCAGCGCGATGAACAGCCACAGGCTCAAAATGCCTATGGTAGTCATGAGGTCGCTGACAAAAGGCATGAGCTGCATTGCGGCATCTCGTTTTGAGCTCAACATAGCGCGCAGCGACAGCAATAGGGGATGTGCTAGTAGTACAATCAGCGACAGGCCTCCTATAACATGGTGCGCATAGTACATTTTGTTTAGTCCACCAAAAATGTTCTCTACCCAGTTGAGACGAACAGTCAAGACAATATTGAGACAAAAAAGTACCATGGCGATAATACCGGTCATGCGACCTAAACTAGAGAGAGTCATGTAGTCGCTGCTAAAACGTGCGCTTAATGGTGTTGCTGTTACCCAAAACACCAACGGTATTGCGATTAAAGCAATGAGTAATGGCCAGCCGAGGCAGGGGAGTATGCGTTGTTTCAAGGTGTTAAATTATGCTTATGATAATATTACCCTCATTGTACTACGGGAGCATTGCATTACCCATAGGGCTATTTTGTAATTATCTCGTACCAACCACTGGTAGGGTGATGTTTTCGGAACGGTACCTTCTATACAACTCAATGTAGTCAGCGTGGTCGAAGGCTATTTTTTCAGCGGGCGGGAGAGCGTCGAGGCTGAACCACTGTATTGACGTGTTTTCCAAATCTCTTTTGGCCACCTGCTTTTGAGCGTCTGTAAAGTAGATAAAATCGATGTTTTGTCTATCTTCACCGGGTCTTGTAGGGCTATCGTTTATACTGAGAAGTGTAAGATTGCTAATTGACCAACCAGTTTCCTCCAAAACTTCCCGACGGGCTGTTTCGGCGGTTGTTTCGTTACGCTCTGCAAAGCCACCAGGTAGACACCATTTGTTTGCTTCAAGCATTCCATCGGCACGCTTAGCGAGCAAAATCTGACCATCTCGCAGCACTAAACAGTCAACTGTGACGTGTCGCAAACTATTTTGAAGGCCATTTTCAAATGTACAGGTAATCATACGTATTCGCTTTCAAGATTATTTCAATTATCATCCCACAGCCCGCGCACAGCGTTGAGAGTATGAAGAAGTGCACCGCTCAGGTCGGTGCGACTCAGCAAATCACTCAGCGCATAAGTTTCAGCTCGGTCACCCTCGTACACGGCAAAGTCCATATTTGGAATGGCTACTTTATAGATGTAAAAGTACCGTGCTTCAGGGAAATCATCGCTCGCCTCGATTAGACACTCAGCAACCAGTTTAGGATCGAGGGTTGATACATCGAGCGAAGTTTCCTCGCTTAGTTCTCGTAGCATTGATGCATCCACGGTTTCGTCTGCCTCAACCCAGCCTCCAAAAGCCCCAAGCAGGCCAGGAGCATACGGTGCGTCTGCCGTACGTCGCTGTACGACAAGTCTGCCATCATCTAGTGTTAAAAGCACAGCGGTAAACTTCTGTATATCGTGCATAAAACTAGTATAAACCGCAACACCAGTCGTTACCACTATTTGGTATAATGCTTAAGCATGTTTATCAAGATCAAAACGCTTGCACGAACTGTCGTCAGCCGACTGAGCAAAAAGCAGTGGGCATTTATTGCGGCTGGTTTTGCTTTTGTGTGGTTGCTCGGTTCGATTTTTATCCCCCACCGCATAGAGTTTAGCTATGCCAAAAAGTCATGCGATGCTGAAACCGTGCTCTTGCCATCACTTCGAAAATCAGATAAAACTGACAAGTTTACGGTAACATACACTGGCGGAATCCACATTGGTAAAAAACACCTCGTATCATCCAAAACGTGTGTTGTAGCTAACAGTGCACCCAAAGAAGGTACGCACTATCAGCGGAACGCGCCATTCGGCCTGCCACTTGCGACACTGTACCGGATTCATGTTCCGAAAGCTCCAGTTTTGAAACAGGTGCCGAAAATGACAAAAGTTGCTATCGCCAAACCGCTCAAGTTAGCGCTTGACACCCCTGATGCAGTCTATGCATACCACTTGGCAAACAGCGCAACCCAGCGTCAAAAATGCTCGTTAACGGGCGCCGAGCTTCGCTGCGGACTCGATAAACTCGGTCTTGCGCAAGGGGCAGAGTACGAGCTTTCGCTCGACCGCTCTTTTGCCAAAGATACGCCAGTTGCTCTTGCTAAAAGTCGTGTAACCGTCCTCCCGGCCGTAACGGTCACGGCACAATCAATCCAGTCGAACGAAGTCGTGTACAGTGTACCGAAAGAGCTCACCATAACCACCGACAAAACACTCACAGCAGCTCAAGCAAACATCGTTGAAGTCGAAGGAGATACCCAAAAACCGATTGATGCGAAAGTTGAACTACGCGGCACGGTCGTAGCACTCATTTTTTCTGCTGATTTGCCGCGTGAAAAAACTTTTAAAGTAACGCTCAGCTCGGCTGAATCGGCCGAAGGCACCACCCTAAACGCCCCTCATGAATTTACCTTTACGACCTCAGGTGGCCCTAAGGTTACTGGCGTTTCTATTGGGTCAAGCGGCGTAGCAGCCAACGCAGATATAAGAGTAACATTCGATCAGCCACTTGCGGGTGGTCAGGATATCTCGCGCTTTGTACGCCTCGAGGGAGTCCCCGCGACAATTACCTACAGTGGTAAAGAAGTACGTATCGTGCTCGGTGGTGCTTCAAGATGTGCGGCATTTAGCATCATAGTAGTCAAAGGCGTACTCGGCGAAAACAATCTCGCGGCCAAAGATGATTGGTCGCATGCTTCTCGCATCAATTGCCGTAGCACTAGCACAATAGGTACGTCGTTAAACGGCCGAGCTATCACTGCTTATTACTATGGCAGCGGCAACACAACGATTCTTTTCACGGGTGGAATCCATGGTACTGAAGCGAGCGGTAGCTACATCTTGAAAGATTGGATAGCTCACCTCGATGCCAATGCATTCAAGATTCCGGCCGATAGACAAGTTGTGGTTATACCCGACACGAACCCCGATGGCCTTGCGGCAGGTTCGCGCGACAATGCCCGCGGTGTCAATGTCGATCGCAATTTCCCAACGTCAAATTGGAAAACCGACATTAACAGTGCCAACGGTTTCCGACCAGGCGGCGGCGGTGCATCGGCTGGCTCAGAACCCGAAACAAAAGCGCTCATGAGCATAACAAGCCAGCTTCGACCGCGTCTCGAAGTTTCGTACCATGCACAAGGCAGCATCGTCGGAGCCAGCGCTTGTAGCGCATCGTCCGGTATCGCACGGAGCTATGCATCAAGCGTTGGCTACGGGACGATGATTGGCACGGCGGAAGAAACCATGGGCTATGAGCTAACCGGCGAGTACGAAGAATGGATCTGCGAAGCATACGGCACGCCGGCCATACTCATCGAACTTCCTACTCGCACAGGTCGATACCTGTCATCGCACATCAACGCAATGTGGCAACTGGTCAGTTACTAACATAGTTAAGAAATAACACCGATAAATCACGATCGTTACTCTTGCTGCTGTATGATAATTTACTGCGTCAAGTAAGCATGATTCGTCATACTACCCTGATGAATCCTGCAATAAAAACTTTGCGAGCAGTAACTGCCGTCTTTTTTATGAACCAATTAAAACCGCTCATAACCATTGTGGCATTAGTCGCTGGGTTATTAATTGTTGCTGTTCTCGCTCTGGCCGTACTGGTGGACGCATGGTGGTTGTTGATATTCATTGTGCTCATACCGCTAGCACTAGGACTGTTGATTATCGGATTAGTGCTGTGGTTTGCATGTCAGCGCTTACTGCCGCGTAAACTGACCAAAGAAGAGCGTGTCGCTACCAGCTCATTTGTATCAGAAGTTGAGGAAATTGTCGGCCATGTACGCGGAGGCATGCCGGGTTTGATGTATCAAATTGCTAAAGATCTACTATTTAGCCGTGGGAGCTTGCCACTGCAACAAATTATCAACAATTCACGAAATCTGCACGGTGATTTTGCCTCGTTACAACAGCTATTCAAAGATGCACAATAACCGTAAATTACCTTACAGATTTAAATTCTCGCGTAGGCTAGAGTAAACGCAGCATAACGAGGGGAAACTATGGCAAAATGGGATGACATACGTGGGTCAGGCAATGTAGAGGATCGGCGCGGAATGAGCCGAACGGGGATGGCGGTTGGTGGTCTTGGTGGCGTAGCCTTGTTTTTGTTGTTTGCCTTTTTGGGCAGCCAGGGAATCGACACGTCTATACTAGAGCAGGTAGTTGGAAACACCCAAACAACACAATCTAGCAGCGCCGAGCAGCCGGCAGAGTTTGCCGGCGAAGATTCTTACGAAAAATTTACCAAGAAAGTTTTGGGTTCTAACAATGAAACCTGGTCAGGAGTTTTTACGGCACTTGGCAAGCAATATACTGAACCTAGGTTGGTATTGTTCCGAGACTATACGCAGTCAGGGTGTGGCACGGCTTCGGGTTTGGCAGGCCCACACTATTGCCCACTCGACCAAACGATTTACATGGACGAAACCTTTTTTGAAGAGCTCAAAACCAAACTCGGCGGCAGTGACAGTCAGGTAGCGCATGCCTATGTCATCGCACACGAGGCCGGGCATCATGTGCAGAATCAGCTGGGGATTATGGACGCGGTAGATACAAGTAACGGTGACCAATCTACTAAACTTGAGCTGCAGGCTGACTGTTTCGCGGGTTTATGGATGTATTCGCTTTCTCGTACAGCAATACTGAATGACAGTGAGATAAAAGATGCGTTGTCTGCGGCTGCCGCCGTTGGTGATGATAATGTCCAGAAATCAACCCAAGGCTACACAACTCCCGAAACGTGGACCCACGGCTCATCTGCTCAGCGCGTCGAGTGGTTCACCCGTGGGTATAAAACGGGAAACGTGCAGCAGTGCGACACCTTCGCTTCATAGCACGGCATATGACAATCTAAACCCCATTTTGATTCTTATTCATACAAAACACTACTTAAAATGGATTGTTTTAAATACTTTTCGCTGATATCCATCGCCGTTAGGTAACAAGTCAATAATAGAGACTGACTTAATGTGTTTCACTTCACCTGTATGGAGTAGGGCTGATTTTTGTACCGTACTATGCGGCAAAAAGTTTAAGCCTTCGTAGTGAGGTTCGTTATATTCCGCACCCGATTGTACAAGCCAAGTGTGTATTTTGTTATAAAGTGCCAGTAATTCTGGGCTTTTTATGATTCTCATCACCGAAACATCTTCAGCCGGTCCAAACATATCTCTTTCACCTACTGTGATTGTGAATGGCTCCTGGTCGGAGATTAACTCTGAAAGCTCCTCGGAAAGCTTAATCCCGTTGTAATCTATTTTAAAAACACCCGCTAGAGTAACATGCAGTGGAATGTCTGTGAAGTAGAATTCTGACCCCTCGGCAACCGAATCAAGAAGTGCGACGACCGCCCATTTTTGTGAAAACTTTTCCATATGAACAGTGTATCAAACGACCTATCATACTTCTCAAATAGTATTTTTGCAGTATTGTTTTGCTTAGCTAGAAAGTTAGAGATTTACTAGTGCGTCATGAACGAGAATTGCGACCTTAGCGTGCTCGTTCTCATCAATGTGTATACCATCCTCGCCGGTGCTGATTTTATTAAGTTCTACGAATCCGATTCCGAGCTTTGCCGCAAGTGATCGATATACTTCTTGCAGTTCCTGAGATTTTTGTGTTGCACCTAAATATTTATTGTTGGTACTGCAGTACACAGTAGTTTCGTCCACGATAGGTGGCGACACCAAAATTATGCTCGGTTTTTTGTCTCTAAATTGCGAAGGTCGTTCTATGATAATGTTCAAAAGTTTTTGCATACTCTGACCTACTTGATCTGCTGACATGTGCATTTCGTTTTTAAGCTCGTTCGTACCAAGCAGTACGACCACCACATCCAACGGGTCATGGTTATCAAGGGCAGCCTCGATGTAATCAAGCGCTCGTCGGCCTTCTTTACCAGGGCGTGGGTCACCGTTTTCGATACCTCGAGAATTAAGATTCTCTTCGATGATTTCGTAATCATCACCGAGCAACATTTGAAGTCTACCAGGCCAACGAGTCTGCGCGTCATACCGAAGGTGCCCTGAACCTGGTTGGTAGCCCCATGACAAAGAATCGCTAAAAATCATTACACGTTTTGCATTTGGGTTTACATTCATGACATGGATTATAGCAAAAATACCTCTGTATGAGGTATTTTTGAGTTACATAGATTTCTTAGGCTCAGTAAGACTCAAATTCGCAACTGTAAAATTCGGGACTGAGTAATTTAATACTATGAATTGATTGGTTCTGGGTGGGGTACGAATGCTGCTCGGTCAACATCGATGATCGCTGACCTGCTTTCGCCGTCAGTTCCCATATTAGTGGCTGTCAGTACCGGCTGTTTAGTTACCGGTGAAATCTTGACGTTGATTATAGGAGCGTCTTTCACGATAAAAGTCGCGTCTTGATCATCGACGACATCAAACGCACCAATAAAAGGCACGGCTATGGTACCTGATTCGCGATCAATCAAGAGTCCCGTTACGATGCTACCGACGCTAATGTCAAAACGACTAGTCTCAAGCAGTGGGATGATTTGTTCAAGTTGCTGGCGAGTATGATTTTGTTCATTCATTGTTTAATAATAGCACACATTAAGTAAAAAGTCAAATATACACACTTGAGCTAACACTTATTTGGAAACTTGTAAGTACTTGATATACCGATACAAAAAAGGCCAGACATGCTGACCTTTTTAGTTTGGTACGCCCTGCAGGATTCGAACCTACGACCTTCTGTTCCGAAGACAGACGCTCTAATCCGCTGAGCTAAGGGCGCCTACTTAATATCCGTTTATGTGTCCTTACGCGATGGCAATTTGCACAAACTACTTCACATTTTACAATTTCTTGCTTCAAAGTGCCAATTCTTCCTGTTGATGATAGAAAATTGATATCTTTGACTTTTGTACTTTCGTCTAAGTGATCAAAGTCCATCACGTAGTATGGGTACTTGACGTCGCAATCTTTACAGGGTTTTTTCTCCTTAATTTCTTTCACGAAATTATGAATTTCTGCTCTGTATCGGGTGTTGCGCTCAAGATATCGTTGTTTATTAGCCTGATAATGGCGTTTGCTCGCTGCTTTTCTATCGTTGATGTCTTTATATGCCATCTTTAGGATAGTAACATATAAAGTTGTTCGACGCGCTTATATTGGGGCTAGTTTGACGAGCAACACTCAAGCACGATAAGCTATAAGAGATGAATTTAAACAAATATTGTCGAGACTCCTTATAACTATGCCCGAAGAACTGAAAAACTTAGCTTTAGGGCTGTTTAACGGTCGTTCGCTACTTGTACTGCTCGTGTGCCTTATCAGCGCGACTGTGCTGGCTAGCTTAACCTCGTATGTGCTACGTAAGTTAAGCCATGCAATCCGCTTGCGAAGTCACGTTTCGCAAAGCCGCTCAACCGCCGCCCGACTTCGCCGCATCGAAACGTGGGTCGTCTTATCTATCGCCGCACTAAAACTCATCTACTACGCGATTGCACTCTACCTCTGGTGGGTGCTTACGCACGAAGGTAAAGCTCAACCAACTGCAATTATTGGTGCTAGTGCTGTTATCGCTATTGTAATCGGTGGTGTTGTTGGTCCGTTGTTGCGTGATTTTGCGTATGGCACGAGCATGATGGCAGAACAGTGGTATGCCGTGGGTGACCTCGTTACAATTGAGCCATTTGATAATATGCGCGGTGTTGTCGACCGTATCACCTTGCGTTCAACCCGCATAAGTGGCTTAAACGGTGAAGTTATCTGGATATCAAACCAAAGTATCGCAGCTGTGCGGGTGGCACGTAAGGGCGTCTCGACGATTGCTATAGAACTGTTCGTGACTGACGTCGATGCTGCAACAAAGTTAGTGAATGCAGTCAATAACCTATTGCCAACTGGCTCAGCGCTTGTAGCCCAAACACTGGTCATTTCGCGAGTTTCTGAACGCACAGACGGTATTTGGCACATGACGGCCATGGGTGAAACGGCACCTGCGCGAGAATGGATCTTGCTTGAAACCGCTATAGAACTACTCAAAAAACTCGATAACCCCAAGAAGCCTATTTTTGCTGCTGACCCAGTCGCCCGCTTTGCCGACAGCGAGACTGAAGAGCGCTTCAAACAAGCGGTAAGCGTGGCCAAAAAGAAACATCGCAAGCGTGTCTATCGTAAACTGGGCAATCCACGTAGCACATTGGTGCAGTCTCAAAATAAAACTGTTAAATAACCAACGCACCTTGTATCTTGTCAACAAGCTGTTTTTTTGCTACAATCAACCCCGTTGTATCGCAACTAAGGGCCAGTAGCTCAGCTGGTTAGAGTGAGACTCGCCAGTGGCGAGTCGCAAGGGAACCTTCTGATGAAAGCTATGCTTTCAATCATGAAGTTCCGGGGTCGCCGAAGGTGACTCTGCCTCTTAAGCAGAATGTCGTGGTGAAAAATGCCAGTGGCGTTTCGCAAGGCCGGAGCCGCGACGGCGGCGAGGACGGCTCGACGAATTTTCCACCAGGAAAATATCGGTGGGTCAAGTCCTAGATTTGAAACCACTCGTACCTTATACTTTACATCGTGGGCCAGTAGCTCAGCTGGTTAGAGCGTCTGCCTCTTAAGCAGAATGTCGTGGGTTCAAGTCCCACCTGGCCCTCCAAACAAAATGCCTCGGCGAAAGCGGAGGTTTTTTGTTTGGTCGTTCATGCGGATTTGAACTCACGAAACTCATGGAATGTCGGGGCGAGAAACGCCAGTGGGGCTTCACAGGGCAAACTTTCATATTTGAAGCTATGCTTCAAGGTTGAAAGTTGCGGGCCTGCCGAAGGTAGGTCAAGTCCCACCTGGCCC
>CAYUNX010000032.1:0-9564 GCA_964446255.1 uncultured Candidatus Saccharibacteria bacterium | reverse complement strand
AGTGATCATTCACTTATAACAAATACCCCTCGACAAACGCTAAAGTCTGCGCTATAACGTAAGTATAATAAACCCGAAAGTTTCACCGTGAGTGTAACAACAGCAGAACTCAGTATCCATAAGACTCCTGACGGAGAATTATTAGTCGGTAACAAAGAAAATCCTGATCTAGCAGATTGGTTCAAAACTGAGTTTGAAGATAGAATAGCTAATCTTTCTGTAGCCTTCGTGGCGGTTGACTCTGTGACGCACACTATCCACGGTGTGATGGGAGTGGAAAATGAGACGGCTGACAAACCCACTGATAGAGTTGGTTTAACTGTAGATGCCCTCGATCCGAGATATACACAACTTCTCCTTCGTCAAGCACATCTTTATGGTTTAGAGGAACGGCCCAAGAGCAGTACTTTGTTTTTCCAGACCGTCACCGATCAATCGACAAGAGAAGCGTTGTTAGCAAACAACTTTGCCCAAGCTGAAGACGGCAGCTTGTCTAAGCACTTCTAGGTATTTTTCCAAGATTCAACTACTAATTTAGCGACCATCACAGACACATGCACTATTAGTGTAAACTGTACTAATTCTTAATCTTATTGTGGTTATATGGTTATAATATAGTAATGAATAGAGTTTCGCTTCACGATTACTACCCAACTCTTCCGTTTGACCTCGTACAACTTCCCCATGAACAAGACGCGTTAAAACACCCACTTTTTGGTCAGATTTCGGAGATTGTATATGACCGATTTGGCATTAGTGAGACTACTCTCCTAGATGAAATTAAGCCCAGTCGCAGAGCCGAGACAATGGTTGGCGCTGCAGTGATGGGCGACTGCGTTGTCGGCGGAATCATCTATGAACGTCCGAAAGACGTAGTTCAGGCGCAAATGCTTGGTACGGTTACCTACTTGGTTGCGCGGCTTGCAACAATAAAAGGTGTTGGCGTCGCACTAGCGGCAGCCTGCGAAAATGACCTCTTTGAGACTGGCGTAAAAAGAGTACGGCTTGAAGCAGATATCGACGCTGTACCATTCTGGGAAAATCGTGGCTTTGAAAGCAAGCCTACAGATGAAACAAGCATGGTAAAACTTTTGAATCCGACCTCGTTAATCGACCCTACAGTTCGTTTTGCAGCTTAACTACAATCTTTGCTGGAAAAGAAATTATCGGCACCTAACAAATCACACCACATACGATTGGGGTGTAACTTGGTGTAAGATAAGGTGTATGGCGTTTGAAGATTTTGAGACTAAAGAGTCAGTTGTGGTCGTGTACACCGGCGAAGGCAAAGGTAAAACCAGTGCCGCTGTTGGCTTGCTGGCACGCGCCCTCGGTAACCGTTGGAAAGTCGCATTTATACAGTTCATCAAACATTGGGGTGTCGGCGAGCATACCTTCATACGCGACATCGCGCCGATTTACGGCGATGACCTACTTTTCGTCAAAGGTGGCATGGGGTTTTATGATGCCGGCGAACTGACTGAAAAGGGTATAACACCGGCCGAACACAAACAAGCCGCTGCCGAAACATATGCAGCTGCCTACGATGCCGCCACATCCGGGAACTACCAGCTCGTCATCTGCGACGAGATAAATAATGCTGTACACGACGGATTACTCTCAAAGTCAAAGCTCCGCGCTCTCATCGAAAAGCGCGCACCGGGCACGAGCTTGTGCCTAACCGGCCGCAATTTTCCGTCAGACCTGCTGCCACTCGTCGACATAGCCACCGACATGACCAAGATAAAGCACCATTTTGACGACAAATTCCTCGCCAATAAAGGCATCGACTTCTAATAGTTTAGGCAAATGTTCGAGTTCATAGGTAAATATGCGTGTTTGTTGCATCAATAGAGTATTTACTTTTTGATATTTTAAGCAATTTTGCGTATAACTAATCCTACTATGCCAGAAATAATCACCCACTCTGAACCGATTGAACATATTACCACCAGCATTTTGGATGAATCCAAAAATGGGGTCTGGAGCTTAATCGCAAATCAAGTAGTCGATATCACTGACATTGGTGACCCGAGCGTAATTGGCGAACGTCAAGTCGTATTAAAGTACGCAAATTCGGTGGAATATGGACCAGTTGTGGTGCTAAATGACAGAGACAGATAAGGTGACGATTCAGGAAAAAACATTTTTGATACATACGACCCCTCAAGTAGCACCACATTAAAAATTTTACAAAGTAGCTTTCGGCACCGCGCAGCTTTGATGGGAGTTGACGCTAGACAATTGGCCGAGACAATCCTCGACTGGGCGCCGCGTAGACGACAAATTTCTACTCATAACGGCGACCCTGCGATACTATTCGCAGAAGAATCTGGCCAGCCAAAACGCGCATTTTAATTACTGCACTCTGTCGAAAAACCTGGTAGCATGGTTAATGCTTAGTTTTTTAGTCAAGGCTAAATATACGTCACTAAACACAGGTTACGGTTACGCCGCAGCCCGAGGTGAGTTTGGCCCATGTTTTCGAACCGATGATGCCATCTGCCGTCAAACCGTACATCCGCTGAAAACGCAGTGTAGCGTCAGTGGTTTTGGCACCAAACTGACCGTCGACCGCCAGAGCAGCGATGCCAACTTTTTTATAAGCAATCCATTTATTTAAAATCCACTGGGCGGCCTTGACGCAGTTACCAGTGCTACCACTTTTAATAACCGGTGGTGCACTCAAGTTGCAAGAGTAAGGTGTTGAAGTGATTTTAGCAGTCGCCGCGGTTGGGCCTGATGGTGCTGGTTTTGGTGCTGGTGCGGGGGTGGGAGACGGGGTTGGTGTGGGCGAAGGAGTAGGAGTCGGCGTTGGTGCCGGAGCCGGTGCAGGGGCGGGAGATGGTGTGGGTGCAGGGCTAGGCGTAGGTGATGGAGTAGGCTCGGGGGCTTCGG
Source organism: uncultured Candidatus Saccharibacteria bacterium (assembly GCA_964446255.1). Classification (GTDB taxonomy): domain Bacteria; phylum Patescibacteriota; class Saccharimonadia; order Saccharimonadales; family UBA4665; genus JAGXIT01. Next base: position 6,666 of record CAYUNX010000032.1, on the reverse strand, counting down.
CTATATCTTGCGATTCGGTTATAATCTGCGAGACCGGTGAGTCGGTAGAAGTACTAATGATATCTAGGTTATTTTGCTGCGTAATCTCGGAATTATTAAGCGCCGTATCATCATCGAGGCTGACATCAGTTACTACCGGTGTTGTCTCGAATGTTGAATCTTCACCGAGCGAGACATCAGTTGTCGTTGGGGTTTCGGCTATTTGCGGTGTTTTTTTGCCTTGGTTTGTAAAAACCGAAACCGTCCCTATGAGTAGAATTATGACTCCAACAGAGATGAGTAGTATACGTAAATTTGGCGTAAAACCTCTACCTGCGCCAGACGAACCACTTGGCACATTACCGTTTAGTAATGACTGCTGGCCAGTTGCATAGGTGTACTCAATCTGTCGCTCGGCAGCAATACGCGCATCGACATCGAGCATTTGCTGCTGAGTCGGTGAAAGTGAAGGTTCTGGGGGCTGTGGTGGTAGTTGTCGCTGATCCATAGTGATTTCTCGTTACACTACCACTATAGAACAATCGATTTCTTACGCAAGCATCACTTGCGGGTTTGCATGGCTGCGAAAGTCGCTTTTAACACTGGTATACTTATGCATAATGAAGCAACGGAAAAAGTTTTGGATTGTAACGGGTGCAATCATAGTCATCGTAATTGGACTTGTAGCACACACCTATGGTTGGGTTAAACCAATTAACCCGGCAGTGCTAATGACATTCGAACCCGGTTCGTACACGGTCAAGACTTTTCTCGACGGCGACACGGTGGTCGTTACTATGAATGGTACCGATGAAACCGTCCGTTTTATTGGTGTCGACACACCCGAAACACACAAACCGAATTCTCCCGTACAATGTTACGGTCCTGAAGCTGCCAGCTACACGAAACAGCGCATCGGCGACCGACCAATCCGACTCGTCGCTGACCACCTGACCACAAACCGTGACCGCTACAACCGACTGTTGCGCTACGTTGTACTCGACGACGGTACCTACCTCAACCAAGAGTTGGTTGCCAAAGGCTATGCCTTTGCTTATTCCTTCCCATTTGCCGAACTCAAGACCTACGCCGAAACAATGGATGAAACTAAATTGGCAGGACGCGGCTTGTGGGGAAATTGCACACCAACACAAGACCTGCAAACCGGCCAGTGGCACAGCAATGATGTCACAGACCCGGTGCTTTAATATATACTAGGTATAACCATGAGTAGTACAAAAAAACCTGCTAAAAATCTCAGCACGCAAAATCCTAGCAAACACACTGCTTTTGCGAAACTTTTTTCACGCCTGCCGCAAAGCCGCTGGCAGCGTTTTGCACTTGCTATTGTAGGTTTTGGCCTGCTAATTATGTCCGTTAACTACGGTGTGGCTCGCTGGTACCAACGCACCCAATTAGATAAACCATTCAGCCTCGGTGTAACCTACATAAGCGACTATGCAGGTAGTTTTGGGCTCGACGCACGCGAAACACTCACCGCGATTCTCGATGACCTAGGAGTGCGGCAACTACGGTTAGTGAGTTACTGGGATGTCATCGAGCGCGAAAAAGGCACCTACGATTTTAGCGACCTCGACTGGCAAATGCGCGCCGCCGAAAAGCATGGAGCCAAAGTTAGTCTAGCCATTGGGCTCCGCCAACCACGTTGGCCAGAATGCCACGCACCAACATGGGTCGATACTCGTCAGCCGCGCGAGCAATGGCAGCCCGCCCTCGAAGATTTCATGACGGCCGTCGTCAACCGTTACAAAACAAGCCCCAGCCTCGAGACATACCAGCTGGAAAATGAGTTTTACAATGCTGTATTTGGTGATTGTCATAACGCAGAGCGTGAACGCCTAGCCGACGAGCTCGACCTCGTCCACCGGCTCGACAGCAAACACCCTGTAATCATTAGCCGCAGCAACAACACGCCAACTCTCATGCTCAAACCGCCCGTCACCGACCTCAATGCTTTTACGCTGTACCGTAAAGTCTGGGACGCCACCATCACCAAACGCTATTTTACCTACCCAATGCCTCCTTGGCACTACAGCGCTATCGCAGGCTGGCAAAAAATCTTGGGCGGCCAAGACAGTATCATCCACGAGCTGCAGGCCGAACCCTGGCCACCAAGTGGGCAGGGTGGGATCAAGGGCATTAGCCTTGCCGAGCAAAATGAGACGCTTAATGCCGAACGACTCCGTGAAAATGTCGAGTTCGCCAAAGACACCGGTATGCGTCATATCGACCTCTGGGGTGCCGAGTATTGGTACTACCGCAAGGTCAAACTACAAGATGCCTCAGTTTGGAACGAAGCCAAACTCATTTTCTCAGAATAACATTTACTTTTTACGTCATCAGGTCTTGACCTCAAATTCCATTTTTTACTTTTCGGACTCATATTTTATATGGTTCCCGCACCATGGGCGGCCAGCTTTTTGTACCGACAAAATGCTGGGCAAAAAACTCGGCACGCTTCCACCATCTTGGTGATCTGTTGTTGCTGATTACAACGGCCACACACTAAGCTTCGCTTTGCTCAGACTACGCATGTGTCCTTGTGTTGTAACAGACAACAACAGCTCAGCCATGATGGTTCCAGAGTGCCATTAGCTGCAAGCATCCCACGGTCATTCTGAGCGGAACAGAGTGGAGTCGAAGAATCTTCATTTCTATATTCAAGATTCTAGAATCCAGAATCTAAATTCCCACCCGATAATCTATAATCGATAATCGTTTCTGTCATTCCCAGGGCTGTTTGCTTTGCTTCATTCTGTGGCAAAGCAGAAAGGAAGGTGTGTGTTAAAAATAGTCACAGTGAATCTGTTAAGTGCTATAGTGATGTTTGTGATAGATGCAGACAAATACGGAGTGAGTTTTAGCCTTAAGCAGTGCCGTAATTTTAAACTTGACTCCAAGAAATGCCTCCGGTGGCTGCTGGGTCGTGGCTGGCGTCGCTTTCGCCTAATGACGTACTGGAACGAGCATGAAACAATACGTGGGGAGTATGATTTTAGCGAACTCGATTGGCAGCTAAAGATGATTGGCGCAAAGGGTGGGGTCGTCACGCTCTGTCTTGGCGTCAAGCAACCACGCTGGCCGGAATACCATTGGCCGACATGGACAAAAGATTTATCGCCCGAGCAAAAAACAACTGCCTTACTCGAATTTCTGCGTGCCACCATTGAACACGTCAAAGACACTGATTGCATCATCAGTTACCAGCTCGAAAATGAGGCGCTGCTGAGCAATTTTGGCCGGAGCATCGACATTAACCGCGGCCGTTTGCGTCGTGAGTTCGAGCTTGTCCGCGAGCTCGACAATCGCCCCGTCTACATGAGTACCAGCAATGGCTGGGGTGTGCCGCTCCGACGACCTCGCCCTACGGCCGTTGGTTTTAGCATCTACACCACCGTTTTCGCCAAGGGTGCCTACCGCACAACCATACAAAAACCCTGGTTGCACCGAGTGCGTCAGTGGTTCATCCAGAATATCCTCAGGCGACCAGTTTTTATCCATGAGCTACAGTGCGAACCATGGGGGCCAAAAGCCATCTGGGAGATGAACAGGGAAGAACAAGATAAGTCTATGAGCCCGCTACACATCGAGAAAAACATCGCCTGGGCACAACGCATTGGTGCTAGCCCGATAGATTTTTGGGGCGCCGAGTGGTGGTACTGGCTCTGGCTACACGGCGATAAAACCATCACAAAAACTGTCGAGAACAATCTCACTTGAGTTACTTGGGATCTATAGCAAGCTGTCCGAGGTACTACGAAATAGCCGAGGTAGCAGTTAACCTATAGTTTCTGTTTGGTATATTACTGCTACTAGTTTGCTGGTTTGGTGTGAGTCAGGGCTAAAGAATTTTTACCAATATGATTAGCTGACCGTAGTCGCAGCCCTTGGCGCATCATAGCGGCGTGCAGATTGATATTGTCAGCGCCACTGTGGTGCATGTCGGTAAACTCCATACTGCCAATGCGACCCTCCCCGAACTCACTTTGTAAGTCTTGAACAATTTGACGGTACATGGTTGGCCTGCTGAGTTCCGAAACACTACCCCAGCCAATACTTGCAAACATCTCTGGCTGCTCCATGAGTGCACTGGTTACACGGTGACGAAATCTACCCCTACTTATTGCTCGTGCAACCGCCAGGTTTACAACGCGCCCCAATCCTAATGTGTAGAGTATCGTGCCAGCAGCGGTAACCTTGTGCACTTCTGTTAAGGCGTCACTATTTGCTTGCATCACATACTGCCCAATCTGACCTGCACTGTTCATAAATGCAAATGCGAGTTGAGCGGTCAATCGACGATGTGCGCTGGCTGACTCAACAAACACCCCGCTATGCACCTTAAGATTAAAATTGTGCGCTACCGATGCGGCCGTTGCAGAAACGTCGGCACCGGCCGAATAGCCGAACAAATCAATCTCTTCGACACCTTGTTTGTGTAAATCGATGAGCGGACCTCTGACGAGCGGCTCTAGACTACCGGTGAACGCAATCGTCGCGATCTCAGGAGGCTTTAACCGATATGCCCTAAGGTTATGGATTCCCGGCATCCCGACAATTAGCAGACGCTTACGGTCATCGTCAGGCTGTGCGGCAAACAGGCGCATTCCGCGCATCATCAGACTCCGACCAACCGATTCTCCCATCGGTGCAATGAGAACCTGAGCTACCTTTGGGTCGTACTCGTGCTTATCGCTGTTTCTAGCCTTGGGTTTGAGATCAAGATAATCATAGCCGATGCGATGTGGGTCATGACTATGTTGCGGTCCATCTTCGATGCCAAGTTGCGCAGCAAGCTCTCCGAAGGTGTGATTTTGTTGCCTGTCAGCAGCGTCTGTAACCCATCCGACGACTTCGGGGTCAAAATGGTAGTAATCTTCGAGTTTTTTTGGGGTTTGTGGCGCATTGCGCATCGCAGGGCCTGTCAAACATTAGGGTTATGTATAACTCTATTTATACACCTGTTTTCTGTCATTGTCAAGGTCTGCCACCTTACACATTTGTTTATTTTTGATTTACATGTGGCAGTGTCTCGCACTTAAGCATCAGCCATGTCTTAAAAACTCGTGTTATTTTTTGTAACGGATTAGGGGACTGACGCTATTGAGCGCAACGGTCGCTAAGTAACGATCGGGTTGAGCATGGCTCATAGGGTTCAGTGACCAGCGTCTTTCGGATAGTAGGGTTTTGCCGTAGTATCTATTATTGACAATCGCGCTCGCTGTGATTTGAAACAGATATATGGTGCTTAGCAACATAAAGTCTAACCCAAGACCGGTCGGATTTTGCATCAAAATGTCTTTTGTTAATAAAAGCCCATAAAACGATAAAATTCCTGTGTCAATATTATGCATCAGAGGTGTCTCACGCTGAGTTAAGTGTAGTTTCGCTGCATCGTTTACCGACCCTCTTAGCGCTTCATCAAGGGTATATACCCATGCCTCTTCACGCGTAATATTGTTATTTTCTCGTAGTCGGTCAACAACATTAGATGCAATCGCAGTTTTGTTCAAAAAGTGTACCGGTCTTGTCGTAAAATAATCCATCATAGTGAAGAAGGATGGACCATCGTCTAGAAGTATTGTCATGCTCGTTTCGTCTCTTGTTGTTGCTTTCGCTAAAGCTGCTGTGCCATCAGAGTAAAGTACCAGGCTACTTTTGTCATTACTGGTCGGACCTTTAAAATCTTCCTCAACATGCGTACTAGAAAATGCGGCAACTCTATGTATAAGGTTTAGTTTTTTCGTATCGAGTAGTAATCTTCCATCGTCAATACTGGGGGGCAACCGAAAATCCCAAGATATGTTGTGGGCAGGATTTTCTGGGTCGAAATTTTTTGCATTAGGCAATTCGGCGATTGGAACAAATCTTGATGTGCTCATTGTAAGTATTTTGCATCTTATACAGTTGTTTGTCAAGTTTTACGGTGTAGCGTACAATGATAGGTATGAAAATGGCAGCCGGGCGCAAGAAAAATAAAGCCCAGTTACACCAGTCGAAAACTATCCGGAACCGCCGCGCTCGGCATGACTATGAGCTCGGGGATAGTATTGTGGTTGGTGTCGAGCTCACCGGTGCCGAGACTAAAAACCTCCGCATGGGTCACGGCCAGCTACGCGGCGCCTACGTCACCGTCAAAGACGAAGAGTTGTATCTGTTAAATGCTGCCATCAACGGCACGAATGGCATACCAATCGACGAAGCCGACCAAACGCGTACCCGCAAGCTTCTTGCCAAACGGCGCGAGATAAATGCCCTTATTGAAGCAAAGCAGCAGGGACGTACGATTGTACCGCTCGAGGTGCTAACTCGTGGGCGCTTCATCAAGCTACGCATCGCTATTGGCAAGGGCAAAAAGCTCTATGATAAGCGGGCAACGCTCAAAAAGCGTGACACCGACCGCGAGTTGCAAGCTGCCATGCGCCCACGATAAGGAATTTGTAACGATTTTTGATTATAGATTACCGATTATCGGTTTGGAATTTAGATTCTGGATTCTAGAATCTTGAATGTCTTTGGGCAGATTCTTCGACTGCACTCCGTTCCGCTCAGAATGACAGTGGGACTAATTATGAACTAAAGATTTAACATTAAAGAATAAGCCCTGAAGCTATGTCACTTCATGATTTTTTAACTAGATTCCGGATCAAGTCCGGAATGACGGAG
>CAYUNX010000031.1:5610-10156 GCA_964446255.1 uncultured Candidatus Saccharibacteria bacterium | reverse complement strand
TCGTTACGCTACGCATGTGTCCTGAAGTTGTAACGAGCAACAACATTTCATCCAGGATGGTTCCAGAGCGCCAGACTGCCTCCGAACGATAGTCGGAGATACTCTGCGGCTGCTAGGGTTATTTGCTAATCCTTAATCTTTAATTGTTAATCAACAATCTCTACGAATCTAATGTAGTTTTGCTTGCATAGGCATAAGCGCTGTGGGACAATAGGGGTAAATGAAAAGGTGGGACTGCGTATGAGTGGGAAACAACTTGATGTGCTTTGCGTTGGTGACACAGTTACTGACATATTTATCAAACTGCAAGATGACCAGGCGCGTTCATATAGTGACGAGCAGGGCGACTGGCTTGCGATGCCCTTTGGTGGCAAACTGCCATACGAAAAAGCCCAGATTATGCCCGGTCATGGCAATGCCGCCAATGCCGCTGTCTGCATGAGCCGGCTTGACCTATCTGTGGCGTACCAGACATATGTTGGCGGTGACCAACTTGGGCGCGAAACTATCGCACTTTTGCAAAAAGAGGGTGTCGGCGACCATTTTGTGCATATCCAAAACAACCACGCAACCAACACCAACTTCATCATCAACTACCAGGCCGAGCGCACCATCTTGGTCAAGCACGAAGATTTTGAATACCACTGGCCACATTTTCGCCCGAGCGAAGTGCCAAAGTGGCTGTATTTTAGCAGCCTGAGTGAACATGCCGAGGAGTACCATGACCAAATCGCCGACTGGCTCGAGGCAAACCCCGACGTCAAACTAGCGTTCCAGCCAGGCACATGGCAGATGAAAGCTGGTGTCGAGCGCCTCAGCCGGATCTATGCACGCACTGAGGTCGTTATCTTGAACCGAGAAGAAGCCGCACAGGTTACTGGTGGCTCAACCGACGACGTACATGACCTGATGAATCGCCTCCATAGTTACGGTCCAAAGATGGTTGTTATAACCGATGGCCCGGACGGTGCCTACGCCTCAGATGGCAACAAACGCTTCACCATGCCACTCTACCCGGACCCAGCACCTCCTGTTGAACGTACCGGGGCAGGTGACGCCTATGCGAGCACCATGGTGGCAGCCCTTGTGGTTGGTCATGATCTAGAATCTGCCTTACAGCTGGCACCCATCAATAGTATGAGTGTCGTTCAACATCCTGGCTCACAAGCCGGTCTACTCACTACGCCAGAACTCGAAAAGTGGCTCACGCAAGCCCCTGACTGGTATCACTCCACCGATTTTTAATAAAATTGTAATAAATACTACAAAAAACTATTGCTATTATGTTTTTAGGCGTATAATTATGCGCATAAGGCCCTAAAAGATAATCAAGACCCTTTACAAAATAACAAATAAATGAGATAATGTGGTATGACACAAATTATTGGTCATGAAGGTTATCCTGGATTCGACACCCAGCAAACTGGTGAAAATGCGTCAAGACTAGAACAAACATCGCTTCAGCCACTGCCGTACAGTGGTGATACGATCAAAGAGGGCATGCAGAAAGCTGAAGGTGGTTATAACTTTGGCATATGGGTCGGTGGCAACGCCGACTCTGTTTATTTATGTGAACAAAACCCTAAAAGACCCTGGGAAACAGTCCGTAGATGGAAAATGACACCAGCAGATAGCGGCGCGCCCTACGAGGGTCAACTTGGTAGAACATATGCAAATTTAATACCAGCAGATTTGGATGTTGGGACTTTATACGCATCCGAAATACATCGAACAATATATGATCAGGCTGGCACCCCAAGAACTATTATTAGTCCATTACTGCTTGACACCCATGCTGAATCTATAAGATTTTCGGGGATGCCCGTTAACCAGTTCGAAAGTTTAACACCGCGACCATATAGTGAAATTGTTGATAGGCAATTTGACTGGGGAGATGACAAGCACCCCGTAATATCAGACCCCGTAATTTATGAAATGCATGTTGAGGGCTTTACGGCTGCGAATAAAAACTTACCAGAAAGTCAACGTGGCACGTATGAAGGTCTGGCAAGCGATGAAGCAATCGCACACATAAAGAAAGTTGGTGCAAATACGGTTGGACTTCTGCCCATTCACCAATTCGTTACAGAAAAGTTCCATAGCGATAGGGGCATGCCGAACTATTGGGGTTATAACACGTTAGGCTTTTTTGCACCTCACCGGGATTATGCCGAAGACAAAGAAACACCGGGCGCTGCCAATAAAGCATTCAAAGAAATGGTTAAGCGATTGCACCAAGCAGATATCGCCGTGATACTTGACGTCGTCTATAACCATACTGCCGAAGAGGGCATGTTTGGGCCAGTCTTTTCCTTTAAGGGGCTCGACAAAGACAGTTATCGTACCAACGAAGTGGGGAACTACGATGATTCGTCAACGGGGGTAGGGAACGCCCTGAATGCCGCTCATCCACCTATAGTAAAAATGATTGTTGATTCGCTCGAACATTGGGTAACTGAGTATCATGTTGATGGGTTTCGGTTTGACCTTGCGTCATCACTAATACGAGATGAAAAGGGTCATGCGCATCGTTATGACCTCCAAAATGCAGCGATTATCAAGGCTATAAGTGAAAGCGAAGTTTTAAAAGGTCGTGTGCTCATAGCAGAGCCTTGGGATGCATCGGGGCAATTAACCGAGGAGTTCAAAAAGCTACCTGGGTGGCAAGCGTGGGACGATGGTTTTAGAGATACTGTTCGAGATGCAGCCAATGGTAAAGGCGATGGCAACCTCAGACGACTTGCTCATTATCTTATTGGCGGGGATGACCCGAGTAACACCATCAACTTCGTGACTGCGCACGACGGATTTACGATGCGCGACCTCAATGCGTATGACCTTAAGCACAATGAGAATAATAATGAAGGACAAAATAACGGCGCCGACGATAATAGATCGTACAATCACGGTGCAGAGGGCCCTACAGATGATGAAACAATTCAAGAGGCTCGACTGCGCGATGAACGGCATATGATGGGGCTGCTTGTCTTGTCGAACGGCACACCAATGATTTTAAGCGGTGATGAAGTGCGTCGTTCGCAAGGTGGCAATAATAACGCTTACTGCCAGCGCAATTCATTGACACGACAGCCATGGGGTATAGAACCTGGTACAGTCGAAGGTGATCATTTAGATTTTACTTCTAGGCTCACTGCATTTCGGCTTGCCCACCCGCAGCACGCAGTTCAGGGTGCACCTAGAGGTCGTATGATTATGATTCCAAACGAGCAACTTCACAAAAAAGAAGATCCACACGGCGAAAGTGATCATCCACTCGGCGAAACAGATCATCATTGGGTCAATAAGCGAGGGCAAACGTTTGGTGATGCAGATTTTGAGGAAAACAAGGTAATCGGGCTGTACCGATCTGGTCATTTTGTTGGTGCACCTGATACTTTACAGTTCACCAATATTCACGCTTATCCAGAGCCAATTAGCTTAAATGGCTTAACGACAGCAGCTGGTGATTATAGGTTTGCTATAAATACCGGTACGAGCGACGCGTTTCTCGAAGGTGAAGGTTCACGGGTCGAAGAAGGTCAGTTTATCTTGGGGGCATTCTCAACGATTATCCTTGAGAGAATTTCATTAAAATTACCGGTAGGGTACTTTGGCGACAAAACCAGCGCAATGAAGTTCAATTTCAAAGATGCACGCAAAGCGCTCGATATAAAACTATAAGTAACCGGAAAGTTAAGAAGTTACAAGCTAGCAGATATATAACGCTTGTGATAATCTAGTAGTAATTATGTCGAGGGTACTTGCAGATATATTGGGGGCAAATCACTTCGCTTTTCGCCAGAAGCTACAACAGCTCGAGCGAAAGGCCGGAGAACCACATGCTGACATTCGGTTGCAAACCGAATTACAGCGAGAAGTGCGAGCCAAAATAGCCCAATTAGGGTTAGAACCGTCTGAAACGACCGGGCATGAACTCTTTCGGGCGCTCGAAGAGCGGCTTAAATCCGACGAAGATTCGGTGCGTCAGGCTCTAAAGCTTGACGACGCATCAACCTCAACAGATCTACTGGTGTCTGTGCAACGGTTTCTGAGCGAGGAGTCGAGCGGTTACACGGTGTTCGCGGTCAAACCGACAGTTATGCGTGCCGCACTTAAAAAACTGAAACCTAAAGCGACCATGAAGGCTCTTGGTTACCGCAGCATGGAGAGCATGTTCAAACACGAACCAATTGCGCAACTGCTTGCTGCGACCCAAATGATTGAAGATGCTACGTGGCAAAAAGCTCGCCTCGACGCTTATGCCAAACTACGCTCGAGTGATTTTGAGCTTCGCAAAGTTAGTTACATCGTACCGACGTCGAAACGCTGGCCAGATGTCGCCAAGACGTATACGGCAAGGTATAAGCACAATATGCTCGTCGTGCCTGAGTTGGGTGGCGTGGTAATACTGCCCCTGCACACTGAGTTGCCTGGGTTGGCCATTGTGACTATCATGCTTGGTTTGCAAGCGCTTGCAGACATCCGTTCGCGGAGTGCGCTGCTCAAACTGCAACAAGTTAGACCAGACTTTGGGGCAATTTTCCGC
>CAYUNX010000031.1:2516-5510 GCA_964446255.1 uncultured Candidatus Saccharibacteria bacterium | reverse complement strand
ATGTTGGATGGCCGCGAAACCGTATCGCTCAATATTCTTGATGTCGCATTGGGTGTTTGTAACGGCGTAAGCTACGCCAACCGATTTGTACATAATATGCGTGAAGCTTTGAGCCGCGAGCTACTGGCTCGGTACCTGCGACACGGCAATCTACAGCAATCGCTCGAAGACACCTTGGGGCGACAGCTGGCTCCAGAAATAGCGTTCGATTAAACGGGCGTCATTTCCCAAAGTTAGTCCTAGGAGTCGCTAAAAAGTGTTCTTTTGCTGGTTGAGTTGGTCAATCTGGATCTCGCTGCGCTTGATAATGCGGCGAATCTCATTGATGTCTTCGGTTATATGGTAGAGTTTCTCGTCGCCCTTAGAGATAAGGCCGGTGTAGAGCATACGTCGACGGAGGTAGCGGTCAAGATCGCGCCAGAATTTCTTGCCAACGAGGATTATCGGTACGCGGGGCATTTTACCGGTTTGCACAAGTGTCAAAACTTCAAAAAACTCATCGAGCGTGCCATAACCACCTGGGAAACAGATAAAGGCATGTGAATAGAATGTCATCATAACCTTGCGTGTGAAGAAAAAGTTGAAAGTTAGCTGCTCTGTTGTGTAGGGGTTGATGTTCTGTTCGTGGGGGAGCTTTATGTTGAAGCCGATAGCAACGTCGTCTGCCTCAAAGGCACCTCGGTCACCGGCTTCCATGATTCCACCGCCCCCACCTGACATGATGGCATAACCGTCATTGGCTAGCTCGGCAGAGATAGTACGCGCCATGCGGTAGTATGGGCTATGAGCCGTCAATCGTGCTGAACCAAAAAAAGTGACCCGCTTGGGGTATTTACGCAAAATCTTAAAAGCTGCCTCGAACTCTTCGTCGGCAGTACGGAGCTCGCGTGTCGAACGCGCGATGGCACGCCGACGTTCTTCGCTGATACCGTAAATATTTTTAATTTTGCCTAAATCTTCGTCACTCATACTGTATCTAGTGTACCCGCTTATGCCTGTTTTGAAAACAGCCGCCTCATACTACTTGTGGTAGTAACTCAGTCGTACTAAGCTTCAGCAATGCCAATACTTCGCTCAACAACCATACAGAAAAGACGGTATCTGCTCGGTGTAGAGTTTGTGCAGCTGTTACAATGAGTGTATGGATAGTTTTAAGTTAGTAAGCGATTACAAGCCAGAGGGCGACCAGCCTGAGGCTATTCGCGCGCTCACCGAAGGACTGCATAAAGGCGTCAAAGAACAGACGCTACTCGGGGTCACTGGCAGTGGCAAGACCTTTACTATGGCGAATATCGTTCAGGATGTGCAAAAGCCAACACTTGTACTGAGCCACAACAAAACGCTTGCGGCCCAGCTCTACAACGAGTTCAAAAACTTTTTCCCAGATAATGCCGTTCACTATTTTGTCAGCTACTTTGATTACTACCAACCAGAGGCCTACATCGCTCGCAGCGACACCTACATCGAGAAAGACAGCGCCATCAACGAAGAAATCGACCGACTGCGCCACGCTGCCACGGATGCACTACTCAGCCGCAAAGATGTACTCATTGTAGCGAGTGTTAGCTGTATATACGGCATCGGTTCGGTCGAAGACTACGGTGGCATGTCTATTACCGTCAAAAAGGGCGAGCGCACCGTACGCGACCGATTCATGCGTTTACTGACAGACATTCAGTACAAACGTGGCGATATGGACTTTCACCGCAGTACCTTCCGCGTCCGTGGTGATGTCATAGATGTGTTCCCGGCTGGTGAAGAGTGGGCATACCGCATAGATTTCTTTGGTGACGATGTCGACCGCATTAGCCGCATCGACCCACTGACAGGCGAAATCATGGCAACACTCGAGCAACATACCATTTTCCCAGGTAGTCACTATGTCACCCCACAAGACAAGCTCAAGGTCGCACTCGGTAAAATTGACCTAGAGCTAGAAGCTCGTTTGGCCGAGTTCAAAAGCCAGGGCAAGCTTCTCGAAGCGCAGCGACTCGAGCAGCGTACACGGTTTGACCTCGAAATGCTCGAGGAAACTGGGTTCGTCAAAGGTATCGAAAATTACAGTCGTTACCTGACCAACCGTGAGCCGGGCGATCAGCCAGCCACGCTACTTGATTATTTCCCAGATGACTACCTACTCCTTATCGACGAAAGTCACATGACTATTCCGCAACTAAGGGGTATGTACAACGGCGACCGTGCGCGCAAAGAAGTTCTCGTTGAGCATGGTTTTCGCCTGCCAAGTGCGCTCGACAACCGGCCGCTCAACTTTACCGAGTATGAACGTCACGTCAACCAAGTCATCTACGTGAGTGCCACACCAGCGGAGTATGAGCTTAGCCGCAGCCCAACTCCAGTCGAGCAGGTGATACGCCCGACGGGGCTTCTTGACCCGCCAATCGAGGTACGACCTATCGAGGGGCAGATAGACGACCTTATTGCCGAGATTCGAGATACGGTCGCCAAGGGAGAACGCGTGCTCGTGACGACGCTGACAAAGCGCATGAGCGAAGACTTGACCGAATATTTGAAAGAACTCAACATTAAAGTGGCATATCTGCATAGTGACGTTGATACACTGGAGCGAACCGACATTTTGCGCGACCTCAGGCTCGGCATATACGATGTACTCGTCGGCATCAACCTGCTCCGCGAAGGGCTAGACTTGCCCGAAGTATCACTGGTGGCAATACTAGACGCTGATAAGGAAGGTTTCCTCAGAAGCGCACAAGCCCTCATACAGACAGTAGGACGCGCTGCGCGGCATGAGGGCGGCCATGTCATCATGTACGCCGATCGTGTCACTGTCAGCATGCAACGGACTATCGACGAGACTGATCGCCGCCGAGCTATCCAAGAAGCGTACAACACTAAGCATGGCATTACACCGACTGGCATTAGCCGTGCCGTCGAGGGACGCATGAACACCGACCTGCCTGAAGAAGCCAAACGTGCCAAGCTCGACCTCAAGAAAATTCCAAAAGATGAGTACAA
>CAYUNX010000031.1:0-2416 GCA_964446255.1 uncultured Candidatus Saccharibacteria bacterium | reverse complement strand
GCCACTAGAAAGAAACAGCTTAGATGCCATTAAAGATGGGGTTAACCTCGTCTCGGCCTATATCGGCGAACAAGTGGATATTAATGATTATCGTGTAAGACTCGCACAAGACGATAGTGGAAAAGTTGCTTTACGAAGGATTGGACTAAGTAATTTGAACTGTTTGGTTGAGTTTCATATTTTTGCAATTGACTCAGATTTTGATGGACCAAACGTTGCGGGCAAGGCACTCAGCGGGTTGGGTATCGCCGCCGTAAAGGCAACCCTTGCACCGGCTCAATTGCGATGTACAACTTCACATGAGATGGCCCATGCGGCTGGACTGATACCGCCGAATGCGACCACTGATGGTGTTCACTGTAAGGATAATAGTTGTCTTATGGCGCCGTCTAATAAAGTATACCGTCGGGAATCGTTAGATTTTCTGACAGACATACGAGGACTAGCCGCAGATGTATTATTTGATAAAAAAACTTCACACAAAGTCAGAATCGTACTGCAATCTCGTCAGTTTGATTTCTGCGGTGATTGTAAAACCACACTTCACAACGATGTACCATCTGAACTTAATACAATGCGCATGTCTAGATTAACTGATGGGTTACCGCGATCAGTGTATGCCTGGTAGAGATTGTACACACAGATATTGTTTTGACTTGTAAAGAGCGCTTAGTATAGAATTCAAGTAATAACTGTGAGGGTTTTTTGGGCATGAGTATTAACTTGGCTTCACGATATGCGATAGGTAGTGGCGAACGCACTATGGGACTTTTTTGTCCTGTCACAGCGTTATCAAACGATAAGTACGCTGATGCAACGGGCGTGATGAGTACCGCTACTCAGTTGCTCGACGGTATGCAAGAAGCCGGTTTTTCTACCTTGCAACTGTTCCCGCCAAACCCAGGTAATGATGGTGATTGCCCGTACTTTAGTATCAGCGGCTCAGCCGGGGATCACCGTACCATTGACCTCGTTCCATTGGTTGATGCGGGTTGGCTATCACCCCAAGAGCTAGAAGCATACTCAAATTTTGCTCAAAATGTTGACGCTGGGGGTATCACTACAACCGGTCGTAAAACAGCCAAGGAACTCAAACATAACCTGCTGACAACTGCATTTTATAATTTTGAAAACAGCGTTGAACCTTCTGATAAAAAGTTACAAACTGAGTTTAAATCGTGGCGCGAGCAAACGAAATGGCTCGATGACTACGCTGCCTTTGTTGCAATCAGTAGCCTAAGCCCGGCAGGTATGGATTGGGAGCGATGGACTGACTCTGCTCGGGACCATACAGAAACAGCCATGAATGATGCTCGGCAAACACCGCAATATCAAGCCGAGTCCTTCATACAATGGGTTTTTCGTAAGCAAGCTGCAGAATTAAAAGGTCAAGCCAACGAACGTGGCATAGCGATTATTACTGATAGGCCAGCCTACCCACGACCCGATTCTGCAGATGTTTGGGGTTATCAAGACCTGTATTTGCTCGAGAAGGACAAAGATGGTTTTCGTCGTACTAGTGGTTGT
The DNA here is from genome assembly GCA_964446255.1 of uncultured Candidatus Saccharibacteria bacterium. Classification (GTDB taxonomy): domain Bacteria; phylum Patescibacteriota; class Saccharimonadia; order Saccharimonadales; family UBA4665; genus JAGXIT01. Next base: position 889 of record CAYUNX010000031.1, on the reverse strand, counting down.
CCACCAGATTATTTTGCCGCACGTGGGCAAATGTGGGGACACTTTCTGCCAGACTGGGGTAACCCCTCAAAACGAGAAGCACTGCTTAAGATGAAAGTGGACCAAACCAAATACCTACTCGATATTGGAAACCTTGTACGAGAGGATCATGCGCGAGCCATAGGCTCACGCTGGGCATGGATTGGCAATACGACAGTTGACCAGCCGAAGGGCGAAGAAATGCCAGGCCCCGGTCAGGACTACTTTGATTACATGCGAAGCCAGTTCGATGGCGACCTACCTATCTTTCTCGAAGACCTCGGTTTTATGCCACCTGAAACTAAGAATTTATTAGTTGGTAATGCTGCGTGCATGAGTGTCATTCAATTCGCGCCGTGGAACAATGCTGAAGAATTTAATGGGAGCGAACACAACCCTCAAAATGGACACAATCGAATTGTATACGCAAGTACACATGATAATCCCACTACAAAACACTGGTACGACCAGCTAGGTCCCGACGACCGAAGACACATCGGTGACAGGTTGCAGGCTCATGATTTGAATGGAGATAACGTAGTAGCTGCCGTTATGGATTTCGCCATTCAGTCTAATGCGTCTCATGTTATCGCTACCTACGGCGATGTTCTAAATCTTGGCGAAGAAGGTCTTTTGAATATTCCAGGTGAAACTGACGAAATATTCTGGAGACACCGCATGGGATCTGTGGGAGAGTTGGTGACCGCTGTTATGACATACAAAGATGCCATCCAAGCTAGTGGCCGAGCGATTTAACTTAGCACAAATTAAACAGGGGCATGCGCCTGGCGAGCCTTCATTGGAATTTATAAATATTTTTTCAAAAAAGATGCTTAAAAAGTAGTACGTACTTGGATTATTACCTTTAAAT
>CAYUNX010000030.1:0-11449 GCA_964446255.1 uncultured Candidatus Saccharibacteria bacterium | reverse complement strand
CAAGACAAGTTAATCAAACGTTTCCATAATCTGCTTAACGTTTAAAAAGTTAAATAGATTACGCAGGTGTACAATCTATTTAACAAATTATTAAGAGTGGAGAATATTACAATGGCGGGGATGGGGGAGGGGGTATATACTGTGGGGACTAACTACTGTGACAAGAGTGAGTAAACACATAGTTGTTCTAAGGAGGGAAAGTATATGCGACAGTCACAGGCTCTACAGGTAATGATGGATGGTGGGTCGGTTTTCTTGACCGGGGCACCGGGTGCAGGCAAAACATTTGTACTGAATCAATTTATCGCGCTTGCTAAACAACAGGGGCGAACGGTTGCGGTCACAGCGAGCACTGGAATTGCTGCTACTCACATCGGTGGGACGACTATACACAGTTGGTCTGGTCTCGGCATAAAAGACAGTCTTACCGAGCACGATCTGCAGATGTTTAAGAACAGCACCAAGCTGCTTAAGCGCTACAATGCTACCGATGTTTTAGTAATTGATGAGGTGTCGATGCTGCATGGCTCGAGGCTTGATGTGGTGAATATGGTTGCTAAGACCTTGCGCAAAAGCAATGAACCATTCGGTGGTATGCAAGTGATTTTGGTGGGCGATTTGTTCCAACTGCCACCGGTGACTCGGGGGAGTGACATGGCTGATTTTGCACATTTGAGCCAGGCATGGGCTGAGCTCAACCCGCGGATATGCTATTTGACAGAGCAGCACCGCGTGGGCAGTGGTGATAGTCTACTCGACTTGCTTGATGCTATGCGGCGCGGTGACGTTAACGAGCTTCATGAGCAGGCGCTACAAGATCGGATGCATCGTACGGCTGCAACTGATGTGGTCGTGACACGTTTGTATTCTCACAATGCTGACGTTGATAGTATCAATCAGCGTCACCTCGCAGCGCTCACGGCTCCAGCTCGGAGGTTTACCATGCGGACGAGTGGGGTAGCTGCCAAGCGAGAGCAACTTACCAAAAGCGTACTCGCACCTGAGGTTTTAGAGCTCAAGAGGGGTGCCGAAGTGATGTTTGTAGCCAATAACTTTGTGAGTGGTTTCGTGAATGGTACTCGCGGTACGGTTATAGATTTTAAAGGTGACAGCCCAGTTGTGGTGACTGTTGGTGGCAAAGAAATTGTCGTTGAGCCGCACAGTTGGAAACTCGAAGAGGATGGCAAGGTGCGCGCAGAAGTTGCTCAATTGCCGTTACGTCTAGCATGGGCAATCACCATACACAAAAGCCAGGGTATGAGCTTAGATGCAGCCGAGATTGATCTTGGGCGTACTTTTACACCTGGCATGGGCTATGTTGCGCTGAGTCGTGTACGCAGTATGGATGGGGTGTTTTTGCAGGGGATCAACCGTATGGCACTCGCTATGCACCCGACTATCTATGATTTTGACGTGGAACTGCGCGAAAAGTCAGATTCACTCGGTAACATAACACCCGATTATGAGTTGAAACAAAAAGATTCAGCAGCGGTAGAAACGAGTGAAGACCCACTGCTTTTTGATGAGCTACGTCAGTGGCGGTTCGACCGCGCGAAAAAAGATGGTGTGGCGCCGTATATGGTTGCGCATGACACGACACTCCATGAGCTTGCGACCCGAAAACCTCAGACGGAACAGTCGCTACTCGGCGTGAAGGGACTTGGCAAATCAAAGATTGAAAAATACAGCGATGAACTTCTGTCAATCCTTAAAAAGTAACCAAGTTATCATCAAATATCACAGTTTCTAAATTATCAATCCTACATTCGATGTCCTCGAAGAGAAAGGTGCTATTATAAACTTATGGAAGAAGACAAAAAACAAACTCAAAAGCAGTTTGTACCATGGTGGCGCAAAAAACGGCAGGCAAAATCTGGCGTTACCACAGATAAAGCACCAATACTACAACCCCAGAAAAAAATTGAAACACCAAAGAAGCCAAACAACTTTGCTTTTATTGACAGCCAAAACCTCAATCTTGGCGTTCAAAAAAGTGGTTGGAAGATGGATTGGCATAAGTTCCGTGTATGGCTCGGTGAAAATTACGACGTGACACAAGCATATATGTTTATTGGCTATATGTCAGAAAACGAAACACTCTACCAACAAATGTATGATCACGGTTTTTTAGTCGTACTCAAGCCGACTCTTGAAATTATGCAGGTTGATAAACCCGGTGACAAACCACGTGAAGAAAAAGACAAGATACCAGTTAAAGGCAACATAGATGCCGACCTTGTGTTGCACGCCATGAAAGAACTACCAAACTATGACAAGGCTATTATCGTTAGTGGAGATGGAGACTTTTACGGCTTAGCCGAGCACTTAATCAACCAAGGAAAATTGCTTAAAATCATGGCGCCAAACCATCGCTATTCCACACTACTAAAGCCATTTGAATCATATATTGATAACCTTGAAAATCATCGCCGCGAGCTGAGTTACCGCACATACAACAAGCGCCCACGAAAATAATAAACAGTGTAGATGGTAAGTATATTTTTATGGCTATTCCACGTGCTCTCTTTGCAGTATAAGTATATACACTATTAATAGTAAGATAGTTTGCTATAATCTTTGTATATGGAAGAGCGTTTGCAGAAGTTTGTGAAGTTGGTGGACTTCGGAAGTTTTACTAAAGCAGCCGTGGAGCTGCATATATCGCAGCCTGCACTCACTGTCGCTATCGCAAAGCTTGAACGTGAGTCGGGTGCCCAGTTGCTTGTGAAAGGAAGCCGCCCACTAGAACTAACTGAAGCCGGCGAAGTTGTGTACCGTGCTGGTGTGGCGCAAGCAGTTGTGCTCGACAATCTTCATTCAGATTTGTCAGACCTTGCCGGGAAAAGACCTTTAGCGCGTATCGGTATGATTGATAGTGTTGCCGCAACGCTTTCGGCCTATACTCAACCCCTTCGAGATCTGGAAAACGCTGCTGATGTTTCTGTTATAGTCAACAACTCAAGATATCTCCGGGCGGCTGTTGCGGAACGTGCGCTGGACCTCGCTGTCGTCATTGATGGTGAAAAACACAGTTCAGTCAGCGAAAAGCACATTGGCGACGAACTAATGGTACTGGTTGCTGCACCGTCTTTTTTGGTAGCAAAACAAGAGCAACTTGAGAAGGGCAATCTTACTGATTTTATATGTTATGACCAGCCATCAACAACTTACCAGCTTATTGTAGATAGTTTGTCTGCACAGGGCGTACAGGTACAAACGAGGCTACAATCTTCAAGCCCAGAAGTGATGAGCCGAATGGTTGTGTCAGGTAATGGTGTCGCAATTTTGCCGTATTTTATGGTTAGAGGCTTGCTCGTGACCAAATCACTCGTTGTGATGCAGCTGAAGGGCGAACCTGTTACGCTCGATCGTAAACTAAACCTTGCAACTCCAACCGGTAAAAAACAGGCAAAATCGGTCGAACAATTCACGAGCCAGATGACGGTAGTACTTGAAGAAGCATTTACTGAAGCAAAATCAACAGTCGCTAAACTAAGTCAAAAAAGTTACCATAAGTAATGAGGCAATTTATGACTAGCATCAATATAAAAACTTTAGCAGAACGGGTAATACGCAAGGGAACGCATGGTGTGGCCGTTGTGTTACACAAGCTAAGTCGTGGCCGAATTCTTCCAAATGACGTCACTATAGCTATGTTGCTACTGTACCTACCACTTGCATTTCTCATTGGCACTGATCACCTTATATGGGCAGCATGTTTGCTCATTAGCTTGAGTTTATTAGACACGCTCGACGGTGGACTCGCAAGGCTGCAAAACAAAGTAACGGATGTTGGCGGATTGCTCGACGCAGTGAGTGTTAGAGTTAAAGAACTTTTTATATATGCAGGTGTTCTCTATCTGTTTTCGGTAAATGCCCAACCACCCTATGTCTTGCTGGCAACGATAATTGCCTGTGGTGCATCACTGATTACGCCGTTTATCAATGCAAAGGGCGAAGCTATCATTGCCACGTATGGTCACCAACTCTCATATGACAGATTGAGCCATATGTTTACCAACGGGCTGTTACCGTATGTTGCGCGCATCGCGTTAGTTATGATTGGTCTACTACTTGGTATGACCGTGTTACCTTGGGTCATGATTGTAATTGCCGTTTTGGCGACACTTACGATGTTACAAAGCCTCATTTCAATCACTCGAGGCATGCGCTAAAACACATGGTGTCACCGACTCAAAAAGTATAATTTATCAAATCAACTATATAATATTGCAAATAATATAAATATTTGTTATAATAATGTTATGGATGATAAATTAGTCAAGTTCGTAAAACTCATCGACACTGGCTCATACACAAAAGCATCAAGGGAATTACACCTCTCTCAGCCAGCTCTTACCATGGCTATCGCTAAACTAGAACGAGAGCTTAAGGCAGATTTAGTGATTAAAGGTGAGCGCCCACTCAAGATGACCGAAGCTGGTAAAGTAGTCTACCAAACGGGCGCAAAGCAACTCATGGCGATGGATAATTTGCGGTCTGACCTTGCGCTGCTAGCTCACAAAAAACCTGAAGTTCACATCGGTATGATTGATAGTGTGGCGGCGATACTCTCAAAATATGGCGAATCGTTTGATCGTCTCGAACGGGTTGCAGACATATCGCTTGTCGTGAACAATTCGCGCTTTTTGCAAAACCTCATTACCGATCGTAAGCTCGATATGGCTTTAGTCGTTGAACGGCTAGGCTCACAACCACTCCAGGGAAAACGAATTGGACGAGAACCAATGGTACTCGTTTGCGCACCGCAAAAGCTACGGACGGTCCAAGCCCGTATGAATGCGCATAAAATTGAAGATTTTATCAGTTACGACCCAGACTCAATGACGTATCGCTGCATCGAAAGTGGTTTAGGCGAGCATGGTTTGACGGTATCGCCGAAACTTAACTCGACGTATCCGGAATTTATGATGCACATGGCGGCACGGGGCAAGGGCTCGACAGTGTTGCCATATCTACTCGTACGAGATCTGATTGCAGAAGGTGCGCTAGCAGTGCCGCGCATTGATGGTCAAGCGGTCATTATTTACCGTCCATTAAGCTTAGTGACACTGCAATCACGTGAACTTCCAGACTACCTACTGGCACTAATCTCAGACGTCGAGACCATCTTGCAAGATCTTGTAGATGAGTCTACGACCCGACTCAATTAGATTCGCTTATACAAAGTATAAAAATATTTCATAGTATTTGTTATATACGCCTTTTCAATCTATAAATACAGTTTGATAAGGAGTTGTATGCAGATTCGATATGAAGAGGCGTGTGTAGGTGCGCCACAGTTCGCAGAAAATATGTTGAGCGACGAACGTCGCGCTAGAATCAATGCGTTCATGCGCGTTATGTTTGCGTGCGGTGTGGTAACGCGTCATGTGTCTGAAGCAATCGAAGACGGTACACTCGATGCTCAGTACTCTTCTAAAGAAGATCAATCTCCATACTCAATCGCGGAAGAACGAACCTTAGCCATGCTTCGTGCAGGCTTGAAACATGAAAAACTTGAAGTTCTTCTTGATGATGAAGAAGGGCAATCGGGTAATGAGGATTCAAAAACGGTGGCTGTAACAGACAACGTCGACGGTACCCAAAACTTCCTGATGGGGCTCAAGGGTTTCTTCACGAATGTTATTGGCGTGTACGAAAATGGCGAACTTGATGTATCGATCGTTAACGACCCGATGAACGTAGAAATGTTTGTCGCCGTGAAGGGTGAAGGATCGTGGAAATTTGTTCGTGACGAAAAGACGGGTGAATGGAAGGCTCCAAAGCGGCTACAAGTATCTGACCGAACTATTGGTGACGGTAAAGGCGGTAGACCATATATCGCTACCGATACAAAAGTATACAAAGAAGACCCCATTTTAGTTGATGTGCTTGGAAAGCTTGGTTACCAGGTTGAACCGCTACCAGGAAGTAGTAAAAAAATATCGCTTGTCGCGAGCCGACCGAACTTTGTAGGCATATTTCGGTCACAGCAAGGGCCAGGTAACCCTGATGAGCACGATATTGCCGCTGCAGAACTCGTCGTCCGCGAGGCTGGCTGTGTGACAACGTCACTACATGGCGGTGCGGTGCTCACGAGTAGTCGTAAATTTCACGATGGCTTCGTGTATGCCAACCCTAATGCCCACCGCGACATTACGACTGCAGCATTCTTGCAGGAGAAGCTCACTGGGCGACCCGTCCAAGAAGGTCGTTTGCTATCAGCCGCAGAGCAGTCAGTAGTAGCAAAAAGAATCTACCTAGCACTCAACGCATTATTTTATATGGACGTGGTGTAAATGGGGTCGTTTGTAATCTACTAGCTAAAAGGACAATTTGGAGGAAATAAATGTTTAGAAATAGAAGTATTATTGAAACACCCATTAATGAAGTTGTGTGGTTTGGACAACATATTGCTGGCAAATTAACTGTAGCGACATGCGCAACTACTGCGGGGGGAATTGGATTGGAATATGCTATGACAGGTAGCATAACTGATGCGGTTTGGGCCGTAGGGTCTATTGTTACGGGATTGGCGACCGGCCTTAGCGTTGGCACTTTTAACAGAGATAGTATAATTTCAAGAAATCGACCTTGCTGTGATATGACTTGCAATGGGGGAGATATGAGGCTCTACCGTAACGGCGCAAAAAGCATAAGTCAAATGCTCTTTGGTGAACAAGGTACAGTAAAGCCTCGCTAGTACTGGTTAAAAGGTCTGATTGCTTGCCATCGTGGGGTGGCGTGTTAGCGATAAAGCAACAACACTTCAGCGAGAGTTATCTTATACTAACAAAATAAGCGAGAAGTAACTACCGCTTTATAATTGAAAAAACTGCAAAGATTATGTATTATAGGCTTATATGAAGTCGCAAATCAGTGAACCCCGTGCGAACGTGCTAAAACCAGCCGACTTACGTGAAGCAGCGCTGCAGGCACTTCATACTGCTGTCGAGACGCATAACTATCTGCTACGGGCGCACATTGACCGCGATGAAGTCGGCGTCAACACCTTTGGCGACACCGTTATGAAGATAGACTTTGAGTGCGAAGAGGCTGTCTTTGAGCCGTTCCGATACCTTGCTCGCAAATATGGCGTTGGCTTTTCGGTTGTGTCTGAAGAGCACGGCGAATTTACGATTGGCACGAACCCCGCGTATACGCTCTTTGTTGACGGCTTTGACGGATCCTCGAAGTACAGGGAGACGGGTGGCAAGTCTCGCGGAGGTCCGATGATGGCTGTGTATCTTGGGCTCAACCCACGGTTTGATGATTATCTCGTAGCGGGTATCGCAGATTTTGGGCTCAAGGAAATTGCATTTGCCGCTAGGGGTGAAGGCGTAAAGCTTTTTACGAAAGGCTCGTGGCACCATGTGTACGCATCTGATGAAAAGAAGCTCGATAGTACAACTCGTATTTACATTGACGAAGGTGTGAGCATATATGACCCGAGCTTTAACTGGCCGGTCAAGTCTGCCGAAAACATGACACTCGATGACAAAACGCGCATCTACATCGATGAAGGCGTCCAGAATTATAAAACATTCCCGCACCATGCTAACGGCTATTTCTATGACCCCATAAAGCAGCGCTTTGAAACGCTGTACCTTGGCTCATCGGCAGTCTACTTTTTTGATGTTGCAACGGGTCGGGCTGACCTTGACCTAGAGTATGGGCGCAAAGAAAACCTCGAGCACTGGACGGGCTACCCGCTCATAAAAGAAGCAGGTGCCATTATGGAATTTCTATCGGGCGGAACCGTCGGGCCAACTCGCTACCGCGATTATCTGACGCTGAATCATGGCTACCCGGCCATTATCATCGCCGCCACAAAAGAACTTGCTACTGCTGCAAGAGCATTCGTTATGAGTCAGCAAACTTCATTGCGTGATAATATGTCAAACACCATGTCAGAACAGGTAAGCAGCTAAAAACATGTCAGATTTTGATGGAATTGCTAATCGTGCACTTCATACTATGCCAACCGAACCACCAGAGTTCATTTTATCTGGTGGTTATGGGAGGCATACTGATTCTTTGACTGTGATGGTAACGGCGGTCCTCGGAGCAGGTAAGCATGTCGTGGAGTTATTTTACAATCAACCCCATGATAAAAATGAAACAAGTTACAAGTCGGATCGGTCACCAGTAACGCAAGCCGACAATGCCGCACAGCAGTATCTCATGGATGTACTTTTGAGGCACTATCCCAATGCAGGTGTTGACGGCGAAGAGGGAAGCCTTGGTGACCAAAAAGCGAAGCAAATTTTTCGTTTTGACCCATTAGATGGAACGCAAAACTTTACACTTGGTATGGCCGGCAATTTTTCGGTCGTACTGGGTGAATATATTAGTGGTAAGTTGGTGGGCGCAGTAGTGTATGAACCAATTAACCATATTCTGTTTGTAGCCGGAGTTGATCGTGGGTCTCGCAAATTTGCCTGGAACGGTACTCGCTGGAAGCAGACTACGCTAAAGGTCGAAGATCTCGAGTCGGGCATCCCGAAGCGCCGTACAAATATCCTACTAGACACTAAAGCATACGATGAAGACCCAGTACTTATTAAGGCGCTCAACTTTTTGGGCTACTATACCGGTGAACCACTTCCAGGATCAGCTCTCAAAGTTTCTATGGTTGCGGAGCGAAAAAATGTCTGTGGCATGTTTCGCTCGCAGCGTGGAAACCCCGATGTGCACGATGTTGCGGTGGCATCTTTGCTGGTCACTGAAGCTGGCGGGATAGCGACATCACTAACTGGCGGTGACATGCTCGATAAGGACCTCAAATTTTATGACGGCTACATCATCGCGGCGCCAAAAGCGCACGCCGATATACAGCTTATAAACACGTTATTTCACAAGCACCTTACACGGCTTGGCGTCACGGAAGACGATTTGAACCGCAAGCAGGTCAATGACCTAGCGCAGGTTATCGCTTCTGAGGTTCATGCAGCACGGGCACAGTAGGTCGACAAACATCTCTCGATGCGTCATCAAGCATAGTATACTGACCATATGTCACAGCTACTTATACTATTTGCAACAATCATAGCCACGGTCGTTGCCATGCGCATTTTCATTTCGATGATTTTGGTTTGGCACATTCTGCCACCTAAGCTACTTTCGAATATCAATGGGATCCTGCCGCATCATTTTGTTTGGGGTAATTGTATTATTGTGGCGACCGCTGTTATGGTAGTAGGCTTAGGTGTTAATCCAGCCAGCACGGGTATTGCAGTGCTGCTTGGTTTTGGACTGGGACTCGTTCTGGATGAGTTCCCACTGTGGGTTGGTAATGTTGGGGAATTGTCCCGAAATGTCGCTATCATACCTGGAGCAATCCCGGCTGTGGTTATTTTTGAGTTGACACTTATTTTTCTGATAATTCTACAAAGCTTGAATATTATTTAACTATACCGAAGGTATGAACAAATGGGGACGAACTTGCTATACTATACTGTAAGTTGAAGATTGTTATGCTGAAAGTTGAAACAGAGTAAATGGCTATCATACAAGAGATATTTTTTGCCCTTTGGTTTTTCTTGCCAGCCGGTATCGCTAACATGATGCCGATTTTTTCTGCCCGTTGGCCGCGTCTGCGCGACATGGAACAGCCAATGGATTTTGGCTTGAGTTTTCGCGGTAGGCGCATTTTTGGTTCTCACAAGACATGGCGCGGTCTCATCACTGGCATAATTTTTGCCACACTTGTGCTGTGGCTGCAGCAACTCGCCGTACAACACAGCAGCGGTCTGGCAAGCTGGACTTCTGACATCGACTACGCCAAATTGCCGGTACTCATCATGGGCCCGCTCTTCGGCTTTGGTGCGCTGATAGGTGACGCTATCGAGAGCTTTTTTAAGCGCCAGGTCGGCATTGCTCCTGGTGACGGATGGTTCCCATTCGACCAGACTGACTACATCATCGGTGGCGCGCTCGCAACCATGGCGTTCGTGACGCTCTCATTTTGGCAGTACGTGCTACTCATCGTCATCTGGTTCGGCATACATGTCATCTCGACCGTAATTGGCTTCTTCCTCGGCCTCAAAGACAAACCTATTTAGTTACAAGTTAAAAGTTTGCAAAGTTTTTAAAGTGAAAACGGTTGTTGAAAAGGGTTGAATTTAGCTCGCATGGGCTGAATTTGCATAGTAGCTAAATATGTTTAAAAAACAACTACGCATAAAACTATATTGACAAAATGGTTATGTTTTGCTATTATGCTCTTGTTAGATTAAAACAAATATGCAAAAACAAATCATGAAAACCGTAAATCGCATTAGCCACCTACATCTCCACCTGGGGATCCACATAGCTATTGCAGCCATCATTATCACCGCACTTCACACTAGCGCTGACATGGTCTACGCCCTGTATGGCGTCAACCCAGGTTACGCCGAAGCAGGGGAGCACACCTTGCGTGAGGCGCGCCAATACGAAACACACGTTGGACACGCACAAATAAGCATCGCCCGCAGATCATACGTCGGTGGAGCATAAGGAGCTACTATGACAGATCAACAAGATGGACAGACATTAAAGTTTCCTGATTTTGCCTCAGAGACTACCAGTCCAACAAACAACAAGCCGAGGCGATTGGGCCGCGCCGTAATCGCAGCTATAGGTGTACTTTGGGGCTTAACTCCGCAAACTACCGTCATCAACACGGCGCCACAGTTGAGCGTTACGGCGACAGCGACAGATACGGCCAAGGGACTTGCCTATGATCAAATCTGGGACGCACTGAAGCCGGAAACAGGAAGGCTAACTGCGGAACAAACAAAACGATTAGCTGATAATGCCTTAAGTGAGGTGGTCGAACAAATATCCTTGGATGACGGTACACTTATTAGCACGCCGCATGGTATAACTGCCGGCAAAGAGTATGATCTACCACCTACAAACTTTGTCGACAAAGTTTCGCCACTGCAGAATGTTTTCAGTGCTCATAATTATGATATCGTGGTTGATTGAGTCACAAAAGGTAACTAACTGCTGCGCTTGGCGCTACATATGTGGAAAAGTCGGAGGGCGGGGCGCTACGCTGTGGAAAAGTGGTGTAAATAGCACCACTTTTAATCTATTTTAGTATTGTAGTGGGTGAAAGTGGGTAGTACACTGATGGCAGTGGGTAAAAGTAGGTAGCCCATCCAAAAGGCAACTTGCGAAAAAACGTAAAAAAACAAAAACCACTGTAACTTAAAAAGATTAACCCAAATGACACAGGTGGACTATTTTCAGCGAAAGCTCGATGACAAACGGCGGCTAACCATACCGACCGAGCTTCGTGACACATTCGCTGATGGCGCAGTCATCACCCGTGGATTTGGTAAATATCTGCACCTGTACCCAAAAGGTGTATGGGAAAACCTGGTCGAACCGCGGCTCGAGGGCGATATACTCGACGAGCGAACGGCAGACCTGAACGTGCAGTTCCGCATGGGCA
>CAYUNX010000029.1:2431-11559 GCA_964446255.1 uncultured Candidatus Saccharibacteria bacterium | reverse complement strand
ATGAAAAGGGCGTTTTGCTCGAACTCACCGTAGACGCCGAAGATCTCGGCCGTGTAATCGGCAAGCGCGGCGCAACCGCACAGAGCATCCGCACACTGTTGCGTGCACTCGGTACCAAGAACGAAGCTCGCTACAACCTCAAAATCGTAGACGTCGACCGTCTCGACGAGAATGGCAACCCGTTGCCACGTCCTGAGCGTGCCGAACGTCCTGAGCGCAACGATAGTGCAGCATTTGCCCCAGCGCCAGATGACCATGCAGCAACGAGCGATGACGCTGCAAGCCCTGTTGCAGTAGACGACGATGAAGACGAATCCGAGGCTGCCAAAGCCAAAGAGAGCGATGCTGTAGCACGAACCCGTGCTGAGCTGGCCGACCTCGACGATCTCGACATTTAAACGCTCATTAGTTTAAAACTGAAAAGCCCCCTAACAACGGGGCTTTTCTTTTTCATTTATATTGCACACTGATAAGAATGAAACCATAATATTTGCGTTAAGCATAAGCGGTGTGCTAGAGTATGTGTAGTCTTACCAAAAAGCAAGACTAACACCGCTAAAACAAAAACACCAAAAGCTTTCTGCGAGCAAATTATTTTGGAGCTTTATGTGACAAAAGAACCCCTGTTAAAAGGGGTTCTTTTGGTATACAATGAATGTATGAAAATACAAGTTATAACACTTTTCCCCGAGATGTTTACTGGCGTGCTGGGCAATAGCATGCTATGGAAGGCGAGTAACCTCGGAATCGTGCAATATGAGTTTATCAACCTCCGCGAGTACGGGCTTGGTCCACGCAAACAAGTCGATGACACACCCTATGGTGGTGGAGATGGTATGCTCCTCAAGCCTGAGCCATTAGTCGCGGCTATTGAGTATGCGAAAACACAAGTATCGAGTCCTGAATCTCGAGTTGCGGTATTGTTGCCGACACCACGCGGAAAAGTGTACAAACAGTCAGATGCCAAGCGGTTCGCCGCAGAATACGATGATCTCATCATTTTTTGTCCGCGCTATGAGGGGTATGACGAGAGAGTCGTGAAATGGGTTGATGAGCAGTTTTGTATCGGCAGCTATGTGCTGACGGGCGGTGAGCTACCTGCCATGATTATAATCGACAGCGTCGTACGGCTGCTCCCTGGTGTACTTGGAGGTGAGACGAGCGCCGACGTCGAATCGTTTCAAGATGACGATGAAAGCATCGAGTACCCGCAGTACACACGCCCCGAAGATTTCCGCGGCCTGAAAGTCCCCGACGTGCTCCTGAGCGGCCACCATGCTGCCATCGCTACCTGGCGCAAAGATATAGACAAATCAAAAAAGTAAACGTATAATAGTTATATAATATAAAGCAATCTCGACGTCGTTTGACGTCAAAAGGAATGGTACAAAGTATGTTGAAGTCTATTGAAACTGTTGTTCAAGCCGCCGCCTGGAGTGCGGCAGGAATTACTTTGGGTGCCGGAGCATACGGCTTCGGCGTAGCTAATGCTGATAGTTATTACCAACAAGCTATCATTTCACACGATACGATGAAGCATAACACAGCAGATTTCAACACAAGTTTAGGTGGCGCATGTCTGGCTGCTTTAGTAGAGGGTACCGGCAAAGGTATGAACGAAACCCAATTAGGTGATCGAGTGGAAAAATCAGGTGTATGCGGTACTGATGGTAGAACAAAAGTAGTTGCTTATACAATGTCGCAAGATGCGTTGGTTCAATCTGAACAAAATGTTGAAGACGCCAAAAAAGTGCTTCAGACACCAAATGGCACACCTAGCGGCTGGATTGGTTGGGCAGCCGGCCTAGGACTTGTTGCTGCGCTAGTATCTACGGGTGTCAGCAAAAACGCCGATGCACGCTTGCGGACTGCCTAAATAAAGCACCACGCTGACGTGGCAGCTACAGTCAAGAGATTATATGATAAAAACATTTTTTGTGCGAAATCATCGCACTATGCTTTCTATCTGTGTTTCTTTTGGGGCAACCTTCTCAATTTGGAAATATAACTAGATACAATTGACTAAAAACAAAAGAAGTGTAATATATAATTATAAACCTGAGCGTGGAAAGAGTATATATGAAAAGTGGAGATACGAGCCCTATCATAGAGTCATTGGCGGCTGCTGGACAGCGGTGGAGTGCTATGGTTACTGGATTTTATCAGCCATTTGGAAGCGTTATGTTACCTTCGCTCGTTAGAATGCCTGATGGTGAAGTAGCAGAGTCAGAGACGACTATCAAACGTATGTTCTTGGGCAATCCTGAAGCGAATATAGATAAGAATCTTGAGGAGATTGGTGGGAATCTTCAAGTAGTTAAATTTGGCGGCAGTACCTTCGAAATAACGAAAATCGTAAATGATGCTTCAAGTGAAGACTATATGCTCCATGTGTCTACATACAGCTCAGCCATTTCGACTAACCCCGGTAATGCCTATGAGCTCGCCTTGCTTGCACGATTTTTCCCTGACAAAAATATCGTCTACTGTGCATCATTTGGCAATGGCGGAAGCTCACCACTCGACAGCAGAGACAGACGTTATGTCGAAAAGTCAGGTCGTTTTACCCGCGTAGACGACAATGGAGTAACTGTACCGATCGTCTCTGTCGTGAATATGTACGGAGCACTACGACGCGCTGGCGTGAATGTCACATCTTTGCTTGGTTCCGATTCTGCCGGTGGTAGTGTCGCAACGGCGCTAGCTGTAGCGATGCCAGAGGGTGCGATGACACACGGTTTCTTTAGTGCCCGCTCTAATATGGTAAATCTATCGGCATGGCAAATCGCAACGGGCATGCTGTTGCAAGAAAACATCCAAAACAGTAAAGCCAATAAAGCTATGTCTCCAGACCAATTCAGAGTCACGGACGAAAGAGTCGCCCATGCTCAGGCAATCCTCGAAGATACAAAGAAAGATAAAACACGAAAAGATCTTGAGTCGCTCGGGGTTAATGGTATAGAAAAGGTCGGCGCACTGTACACTAGCATGCAAGCATTACGCAGAGGTCCAATCGATAGTGTTGTACAGGGGCCGCTTCTGCCTGACACAAACGCACTCATACAAAATCAGCCTGATGCAAAACTGACGTATTTCGTGGGCGAACGTGACCCATTGTACCTATCGCCCGAACGAGCCAACCAAGCAATTCGTGATTTTATGGCCAAACTTACGATCGGCACTGCCCCAGTGCGAGCTATTGTCCACTCTGGTACGCACGCGATGAATACCCATTTCCCCGAGTTTTATCTTGCTGCCAAAAAACAAGCATACTCCTAGTCTTTAATGAGTATTCGGTTTGTAGCTAGATGTATGGCTCCATTGTGATAGGTACTAACAGTGGCGGTTCTACGCTGTTATATTTTCGTAGCGTGTTTAGTAAAAATTCTCATAGTAGCTTCGCTCCGTGTCACGTACTATGAAAGTACAGTAAGTGTAAAGGAGAAAGCCAATGGTAAAGAGTGAAGGACTCGGCAAAGGCTGGCACGGAGACCCAGAAGCTCATGCACGCGCTGGACGTAAGGGCGGTACATTGAGCTCGGGCAATTTCCGTAACAACCCGAAGCGAGCTGCTGCAGCCGGCAAGATCGGCGGGAGCATGAGTCCAAGCAATTTCAAGAATGACCCTGAACGCGCACGCATAGCAGGTCGCAAGGGTGGCAAGAAATAGAATCAGAACTGTCGAACTATAAAAAACTAATGGGAGATAACACTATGAACATTATTCTTTGGATCGTATTAGGCGCACTAGCTGGTTGGATTGCTTCAATGATTGCAGGAACAGATGCACGTCAAGGTGCTATAGGAAACATTGTAGTCGGTATCCTCGGCGCGATAGTCGGTGGTTGGCTGATGCAAATGTTTGGCCAAAGCGATGCAGACCTCGGCACATTCAATCTATACAGTCTGTTAGTAGCAATCGGTGGTGCAGCATTGTTGCTCTGGGTGTACCGCGCTGTTTCACGACGCTAAGTCCCGTATTGTTTCTTTACTCTAAACTGTTTTAAATAATAGTCCGTTGAATTTGAGGTATAGTCATGCCCGCAAATGATCGATTCACTCACAATCCGCTCTCGAATGACGACAAAGATTTGTTGTTGTCGAATGGCTACATCCCTGGGGAACTTCCGGGTGATGAAGAGTATGATTTGCTGCGGGATCTGCGCGAACAGTCTGGTGACGATGAGGGCATCGAACCGCTGAGTGACGTCGTGATGCCCGATGAATATGACGGGACAGAGTAACAGTCTGACTTTGGTTTTGCCTACCCGATGAGGCAGCACGCTATAGATATGGTAAAATTTGACGGTGAATACGTTTGGTTTTACAGTTCAGAAGCGGCTTAGCGGCAGTTTGGCGCGCACCGGCGTCATCGAGACTCCACATGGTGCTATACAGACTCCAGCCTTCATCGTGGTAGGCACCAAAGCGGCTGTAAAAGCCATGACCCCAGAGCAAGTCTCTGCGACGGGTGCGCAGGCTGTGCTCGCAAACGCTTATCATCTCTATTTGCAGCCAGGTCATGACCTCATCGAAGAAGCCGGCGGTTTAGGCAAATTTATCAATTGGCCGGGCCCGACATTCACAGACAGTGGTGGCTTCCAAGTCTTAAGTCTTGGTAGTGGTTATAAAAAGACTTTAAGTATGGCGGTCGAAGGTGTTTCAGCCGATGACGTGATAGCCCCCACAAAGGCGCGGCAAGCATTTATCGATGATGATGGGGTAAATTTCATATCCTACCGAGATGGTTCTAAACACCGGTTTACACCAGAGCACAGTATGCAAGTACAACACGGTATCGGCGCTGACATAACTTTTGCGTTTGATGAGCTGACGTCATTGCTTGATGATTACAACTATCAGGTTGAATCGCTCGATAAGCGTACTGAGCCATGGGCAGAGCGTAGCTTGGCCGAAGTACAGCGGCTGCGTTTAGTGCACCCAGAACGACCGTATCAGGCACTGTTTGGAGTCGTGCAGGGAGCACAGCACCAAGATTTACGGGAACGCGCCGCTCGGTTCTTAGCTGAGCGAGATTTTGATGGGTATGGGATCGGCGGTGCCATCGAAAAGACCAAACTCAGCGATATCGTGCGGTGGGTCAACACCATATTGCCCGAAGGCAAACCTCGGCACATGCTTGGCATCAGTGAACCAGATGACATTTTTGCCGCCATTGAGCAAGGCATCGACACATTTGACTGTGTTTCACCGACCAGAGTAGCCCGAAACGGAGCGTTTTACACGTACGAAGGACGCAAGAACATTCGTGGCGCTAAGTACCAACGCGATTTTACACCACTGCTACCAGGGTGTGACTGCTATACGTGTCAGCACTATACCAAAGCGTACATACAACATCTTAGCCGTAGCCACGAAATTTCGTTCAATACACTCATGTCTATTCACAATGAACATTTTATCGTCAAACTGGTCGATGACATCCGCGCAAGTATCGAAAATGAGACATTTTTTGCATTCCGTGACGCTTGGCTTGCACAGTATTACAAGTAATTAGTCTTTCAACTGCAATGAAAACGGCGTGAAGTCAGTCTTTTTGTCGTAGTGATCAGTGCGTTCACGTTTTTTAAGTGCGGCAATAATTCGGTAGGTAAAGGGCAGGAACAAGATCTCAACAACTACCTTAAATGCCCAGCCAATGGCAAGATAGATGAGCATATCTTTGCCGGTGAGTATGCCG
The DNA here is from genome assembly GCA_964446255.1 of uncultured Candidatus Saccharibacteria bacterium. Lineage (GTDB taxonomy): Bacteria > Patescibacteriota > Saccharimonadia > Saccharimonadales > UBA4665 > JAGXIT01. The sequence continues at coordinate 5,858 of CAYUNX010000029.1, read as the reverse complement.
CCAAATGCAATCAGTCCAAAAACCAGCGTGTCAAAGAATTCACCCACAACTGTTGAGCTCACCAGTCGTAGCCACATTTTCTTGCCAGCAGTTTTAACTTTGAGTTTTGCGAGGACAAACGAGTTCAAGAATTCGCCAACGATGTACGCCACAAGACTGGCAATGACGATGCGGGGGAAGAAGCCAAGAGTGGCTTCAAAGGCATTTTGACCATCACAGCCAGGAGCGGCAGGCAAAAAACGTACGACGGTAAGTGCCACGACTGCAAGTAGCATAACGAAAAAACCTGTCCAAATGGCCCGACGTGCATAGCGGTAACCATAGACCTCAGTCAAGATATCGCCAAATATATATGCCAGAGGGAAAAGTACCGCTCCACCGTCGCTGATGATAGAGCCGAAGGCGACGAGTTTTACTGCACCTAAGTTTGATATAAGTAAGATGCTCGCGAAAATCGCAAGAATCAAATCGTAGTAGCGGAACCGCGGTGCGGCCTCCGTGAGGTTTGTTGACATTGTGGCACTCCAAGTTATGTACGTCCATCAAACCGGACGTTTTATATTGTTCTATACGAGTGCCACATCCTCATCCCGATAAACGGGAGAGCATACCGTATGTGATTAATTGTACTAGTCGATGCACACCGTGACAAATATTTTTCGGCGAATGCAACTAAATCTAGGAAGTTTTTGTTTCAAGTATCACCTTGGCTCGATGTCCTTTACCGAAATATCTGCGACCAATCCACTTATGTACCTCAACAACAAATATAGGGAGAACAAACGATAAAATAGTTACGACTAACACATCGTCAATTTGCAATGATTCTAGATGTAAGAAGCTACGGAACTGAGTACAGAGTGCCACGACCTGCAGGCCAACTGCGACAGCCAGACCTATGTAAAATGACGGTGCAAACCGTCGGATGCGTGAAAAAACCGACTCGTAGTCCGACCGATAATTAAATGCATTAGCCCACTGCATAACAACGAGCGCATGGAAGGCGATAGTTTGTGCGTAGGCAGTGGTTGACCGTGAAATATAGGTTATGTAAACCAGGAGTGTCAATGAGGCCATGGTTACCGCAACGAGAACTATACGAAGTATCATTGAGCCGCTAAACAGCGGCGCGTTAGGTTTCTGTGGTGGTCGATTCATATTGTGCTTCTCGCCCGGCTCAAGCCCAAGTGGGATGACCATCGATGTGTCAGTGACAAGGTTCACCCACAAGATTTGGACGGCAACCAATGGCACTGGGACACCGACGATGAGTGCAGTGAGCGCAACCAGCACTTCGCCAGCATTGGTCGAAAGCAAGTAGGCAACCATGCGTTTTATATTGGCATAAATGGTGCGGCCTTCGTGTATAGCCGCAACGATAGATTTAAAATTGTCGTCAAGCAAAATAATATCGCCGGCATCCTTAGCGATGCTCGCGCCGCTACCCATGGCGAGTCCTACATGAGCGTTCGTGAGGGCAGGTACGTCATTGACACCGTCGCCAGTCATGGCAGTTATATGGTGTTTCTTTAAGATTGTAAGGATACGATGCTTGTACTCCGGTAAAACTCTCGAAAACACAGTGATATCTTCTATGACCCGCTCAAGCTCGGCATCACTCATCGAGCTTAGCTGCCTACAGTCGAACACCTGGTTTCGGTGTTCTGCCATGCCGAGCTGCTGGGCGATATGAAAGGCCGTTTCAAAATGGTCACCGGTTATCATCCGGACACGTATGCCAGCCGCCGAAGCAGTGCGAATGGCGTGTTTTGCCTCAGCACGTAGCACATCGGCAACGGCAACGAACCCAATAAAATCTAACTTCTGCGAAGTGGGTATATCTGCAAGCGTCTTTGGAGCTTGTTTCAAATGCATGCTTGCGAGTGCTATGACACGAAAACCATTTGCCGCAAAACTATGCAGTTGATGCTCTGCCGCCGAACGTTCTGATTTGGTGAGCACACTTCGCGCCAGTATGTGTTCGGGCGCACCCTTGACCCATAACATAAGGTCGCCGTCATGCTTTACGACATTCCCGCTCATCGCTACGGTTTGTTCGAATGGATAGGTAATGTTAGGAGTTATACTGCGAGCATGAGCGTGCGCCACATAGTCAGCCAAGGCAGTATCTAACGGGTCATGTGCCTTGGCGGTTAGGGCGATATTGGTCGCGTGGGCTATCGCGCTAGCGACATGTTTGTCGTTGTCATCGGGTGACCAAACATGTTGGACGGTCAGTTTATTTTTGGTGAGGGTACCGGTTTTGTCGCTCGCAATAGTTGTCACGATGCCGACCGTTTCTATTGCCCGCATTGTGCGGACCAACGCTTTTTTCGCCGCCATGCGCCGCATGCCAAGTACGAGTACAACTGAGATTGCGACCGGCAAGCTTTCTGGTACAGCGCTGACAGACAGTGCCAAAACATAGCGTAAGCTTTCGGCATAGTCCATACCACGGTAAACCCCGAGTACAAAGGCTACTACTGCGACACCGGCGACAACACGTATTATTATGCTGATAAGCTTGTCGATTTTGACCTGCACGGGGCTTGGCTCTTGGGCGGCGACCGATAGTACGGCAAGCTTACCAAACTCAGTACCATTGCCGGTTGAGACCACGACCGCTTGAGCAGTACCCCCGACAACAAAAGAACCTTGGTACACCATGTTTGCACGTTCATAGATCTCTGCGCCAGTATGGAGTGTTTCGACATCTTTATCTATGGGCAAAGATTCACCAGTCAACTGAGATTCATCTACTCGTAACGAGTCGACTTGTATCAAACGTGCATCTGCGGGGATTTTCTCGCCCTCACTGAGAACTATAATATCGCCTGGAACGAGCAATGTCGCATCGATGCTGATAGCTTTGTTTTCGCGGAGTACAGTAACGATATCTTTGGTGCGTCGCTGCAACGAGCGTAGGACTCGCTCGGTCGAGAATCGTTGCACATAGTAGATCAGAGCATTTGCAAGCATTATTGCAGTGACTATGATGGCATCAATAATCTCATGGTGAAGCACACTGACGGTTGCTGCTATGGCTAAAACGAGCATGAAAACATTGAGAAATGGTTCGAGAATCTTGCGCCAGAACGGTTCGCCACGCACGCGGACAACATTCAAACCGTATTGACGTAGACGCTCGGCTGCTTCGCTGGTTGATAATCCATGTTCAGTGACCTCGAAGTCTGTTAATGTTTCATGAATTGACTTAGATGAGTAATCAGCCATACGGTGTAGTATAGCAAGAAGCTTATGCTTGTTGAACGTGTAAAGAACACTTTAAACATGTCTAAACTGGTGAACAAAGCATTTGTAATATGTCAGTAAGCTATTTTACATACAAAAGCGCTTTGAAAGCGTAGAGTAATGCGTGGAAAGACGATTACATACGAGAATCATTTCCATGAAAAAGCCCGAATGT
>CAYUNX010000029.1:0-2331 GCA_964446255.1 uncultured Candidatus Saccharibacteria bacterium | reverse complement strand
ATGCGTGGAAAGACGATTACATACGAGAATCATTTCCATGAAAAAGCCCGAATGTGCGGGCTTTTTAAAATGTGCGTATTTTTAATCTGAATTTTGACAGTGAAAACAGAGGCCGCTTAGCTCAACTTGATGCCGAGTAACCCTAAATTGGTGTTCTGCAGCAATGGTATGTAACACCGCTTCGAGACTTGAGTCTTCACTCAGAGTCTGCACGGCACCGCAGCGCGAACAGGTGGCATGGTGATGGTGGCTATCAAACGTATCACTGAGCTCTATCTTAAACTTCCAGCCGTTATAAATACGATGGGCGATATCAAGCTGCTCAAACAAACTGACAACACGGTAAATGCTTGAACGATCGATTTCGGGACAGGCGAGCGTAATCTGATGCATAGTCTTGCCGCCGTTAGCTGCAAGCGCCGAAAACACCGTAATACGAGCAGTCGTCGTACTATGACCGTGCTGTTTGAGAAGTGTTTTGAGCCGGCTTATTGAGGCATGCATATCGCAAAGTGTAGCAAAATTGCGACAAATTTGCAAAAATAGAGCACATTTCATACGATAGCATTACACACTAGTAAACGTCACATAGGACTGTAAATGGCAAATTACGGACACATAATCTTTTTTTCGCTCATCGGAGGATTGTTTTCGCTCATCGGCGGCGTCATATTGCTCAGCAGGCAACGTACTGCCGTGCTCCTTGCTAAATATGCCACACCATTTGCGGCCGGTGCATTGCTGGCTGCAGTGTTTCTCGACTTGCTGATTGAAGGTGTTGAACAGGCTTTGCCGCGTACCGTCTTTGCGGCCGCACTAGCCGGTGTCGTCATATTCTTCTTTGCTGAAAAGTTTTTGCATTGGTTCCATCACCATCACGGACCCGATGGACATGAAAACCACACAGGGCATAAAGACCCGTCGTTAAACTTAGTTGTTGTGGGCGATACGGTGCACAACATGTTGGACGGCGTCGCGATTGCCGCAGCATTTTTAGTCAGCGTACCAACCGGCATTATTACTACGGCGGTTGTCGCGGCACATGAGATTCCACAAGAAATCGGTGACTTTGGCCTGATGCTCGCAAAAGGCTTGTCGAGGGGCAAGGTGCTGCTGGTAAACGCTATGAGCGCAATCGCTACGACTCTAATGGCAGTTATAACCTTTGCACTTGGCAGCAAACAGGCCTTACCGCTCGGTGTACTCATTGGCATAAGTGCAGGCTTTTTGCTCTATATCGCACTGAGCGACATCATTCCAAGCATTCATGAGAGCTCGCCCAAACACAAACTGTTTGACCTACAACCGATCCTCTTGCTCGTAGGAGTGCTGACCGTCGGTACAGCGATATTGATTGCGCACCATTTTATCGGTTAAGTTTCTGTTAAACGATGCAAAAAGACTTGTCAGATGGTAGACTGTAGCTATGGAACTTGTGGTTATAGTTTTGGCGGTTTTAGTGGTGCTAATGGGCGGCGCTTTGCTGTTTGTGCTGACGCGACCGAAAAAAGATGACACCCAAAGTGCACTACTGATAAAAGAAGATTTGCGGGCGCTCAGTGAAGACATTACCAAGCTCAAAGACGGTGTCCAAACGCAGATCAATGACCGTATGGAAAAAAGCCAAGAAATGATGCTGGGCAGTCTGCAAAAACAGTCAAGTGAGAGCAACAAAATTATCACCGAAATCACCCGTAATCTGACTGAGCTCAAAGAGTCAAACAAACGCGTTGTCGATGTCGCCGACGAACTCAAGACTTTGCAAAACGTGTTACAGAACCCCAAACAACGTGGCGGACTCGGTGAGTATTACCTCGACACCGTACTCGGTAATGTTTTGCCGCCGCACATCTATGAAACACAGTACCACTTTAAGGACGGTGAGATAGTAGACGCAATCATCAAACTCGATAAGGGGCGGATACTGCCTATCGACAGCAAATTTAGCCTCGAAAATTACAATCGGCTGATTGAAGAAAAAGACAAGACGCAGCGCGATATTATCGCTAAAACGTTTAAGTCAGACCTAAAAAACCGCATCGATGAGACCGCCAAATACATTCGTCCCAGCGAAAACACTCTCGATTATGCCTTTATGTTCATCCCGTCAGAGGCAATCTACTATGATTTGCTCGTCAACAACGTCGGTGCAACGGGTACCAACTCACGTGACCTTATCGAGTATGCCTTTATCGACAAAAAGGTAATTATCGTCAGCCCAACCACGTTGCTGGCTTACTTGCAGACAGTCATGCAGGGGCTGAAAAGCCTGCAAATCGAAGAACAGGCCAAAGACATCCAGAAGCGTGTCGGTGAGCTGGGCAAACACAT
>CAYUNX010000028.1:1775-12280 GCA_964446255.1 uncultured Candidatus Saccharibacteria bacterium | reverse complement strand
GGCTGCGGAATCCCTGGTGTCAGTACTGGCCGTCGACAGTTGCTTGGCAACCGCATGCGCGTGACATATGTTAATTTTGAACAAAGTGGGTCGGCATATACGTTTGACATAAAGATTGCGTATGGTGACGACGAATTGTTAGAAGGCAGCACTGGTCCAGAGAAACAATGTACAGTCGACGCGGGGTCCGAGTACTGTGCGGTTGCGCGTATCACCGCGACTGCCGAGAGGCGAAAAGGATAAGCACATAGGGTATAATGAGAGGCATCATGCGACAAAAAACCAAACTTAATGATCAAAAAGGGATAGTTTCTTTCATGGTGACTCTTATCATGATGATGGTTATCTCGCTCATAGTGATAGGTTTTACGCAGGTCACAAATCGTAATCGCCGCGAAGCACTCGATAGGCAACTGAGTGCGCAGGCATTTTATGCGGCAGAGTCAGGTGTTAACCAAGCCATAACCGAAATTATGGGACAGGCTTTTGGCTCTGTCGCGAATAAAGACACCTGTGCAAATACAGGTACGTATGATGCCTTTTCGCTCAATTCTTCAGGAGTTGATGTTACGTGTATTATGGTCAATACAATCCCTGATAGCATAGTTGGCTCGGCGTCCCAGACTTCATCATTCGTTACGTACATTCACCCTGTTAATTCAACCAACTCAGGTTCACCTGCGATTGACACATTGACATTCACTTGGCGAAGTGCAGAGATGCAAACACCGCAACCTGGTGGCTGCACTGGCACTCACATGCAGTTTCCCGTTACGCCCCCTGCGACTTGTGCATTTGGTTTGCTCCGAGTAGACTTGTTCCAGTTTGAGAGCAACCAACCTAAAAATAAAGATAATACCACGACACTCTACCTGCAACCGCTCACAGCCCAAAATAGTTATGCGATTAATAATACATCCGATAAGAACACCCACGTATTCTCGGCTGACTGTGATTTATTTTCTTGTAAAGTAGAAGTACCATTTTCAGGCAACGCGAGTAATAAAAAATATTATGCGCGGCTAAGCTCGCTCTATAGAGAAATACCTTCTTTTGAAATAACCGGAAAACTGAATACCACTGAAACAATGTACTTTAAAGATGCGCAGGCGATTATAGATTCAACAGGACGTGCACAAGACGTCTTGCGCCGCATTCAGGTCAGGTACCCACTCGGTGGTGGTGATGAAACTCCACCATGGGCTGTAGCAGGGCGTGTCTGTAAGCGTCTCAATGTTGTCCCAGCTCCACCGGTATACACAGTCACTAACGACCCGACTACCTGTAACTAACATTTACTATTTGTGATGGAATTTTTCGTGCACTGCCCGTAGGTGTGGGTCAGTTACATGGGTATAGATTTGCGTAGTACTAATATTGCTGTGGCCAAGCATGGCTTGTACCGAACGCAAATCGGCACCGTTCATGAGCAGGTTAGTCGCAAAGCTATGCCGTAAGGTATGCGGGCTGACATGTTTCGTGATGCCAGCCGCCAGCGCGTGGTGTGCGACTAAGCGTTGTACGCTTCTTGCCGTCAAACGATGGAAGTTGCCCGTACGGTCAACCTGTTTATGTCCACCGTAACGTATGAACAGGGGCTTGGTTGTATCGGTGCGCTTGTCGAGATACTTTTGAATCCACTCTGCAGCCTCTTGGCTTATGAAAATCGGGCGGTCTTTCTGGCCTTTGCCACGTACCATAAATTCGCGGCGCTTGAGATTAATGTGCTCACGGTCGAGCCCAACCAGTTCGCTGACACGCAAACCACTGCTAAAAAGTAGCTCAAGTATGGCTCGGTCGCGCAAACCGGCTGGCGTTTCGATGTCTGGTTGTTCAAACATTCGTACTAGTTCGTCTTCATTTAGGAAGGTGACCTGAGGCCGCTTAGTTCGGGACAATTCAATTTTATCTGGCGCCATGCAGTCAAGACCGCGTTTGTTACAAAACTTCAGAAAGCTACGCAGGGCGATAAGATGGTAATTGAGTGTTGTTTTTTCGAGCTCGTCACTGGTGTTGGTACCGAGACGGTTGAGCCACAAGCGCCACTTGCGTACCAGCTCTTGGTTGATATCGCCAATCGTTATGTCTCCGCCGTAATCTGCTAGTCGGGTGAGGTAATGGTCATAGTTGGCAATTGTTTTTTGTGAGCGGTTTTGCTCAATCTCGAGATACTCCAAAAAGTCTGTCTTGGCCTTAATAAATCGCATATGCTTATTGTACTCTACATGTCGCACAATATACTAGTTAAACGCCTACTGATGCTGGGGTAACCATCTCCCTAGCATGTTACGGGGTTTGTCTGATACTATTATGGTAGTAAACAAGGAACTACTATGGAAAGAACACTCGTTATATTTAAACCTGATGCCGTAATGCGCGGAATCGTTGGGGAAGTGATGACTCGCTTTGAGCGAGCCGGCTTCAAAATAGTGGGCATGAAAATGTTACAACCAACCTACCAAGATTTCTTTGAACATTACGAAGGTATCGGCACCTTAAAATCGAGGAAGGGCGAAGACATATTTGAAAGTCAGCTTACGACCATGCAAATGGGACCAGTTATAGCCATGGTACTTGAAGGTGTCGAAGCAGTAGAATTCGTCCGCAAAATGGTTGGCAGTACCGAGCCACGTAGTGCTCAACCTGGTACAATTCGCGGCGATTATGCACATGTAAATTACGGTCAACCTGCCGAAGCAGGAATGGGTGTACCAAACATTGTGCATGCCAGCGCAACAACCGATGAAGCCGAAAAAGAGATCGATCATTGGTTCGCTGACAGCGAGCTATACGGCGATTATGACACGGTCCACGCCATGTTTACACAGCCAAAAAAGAAAAAATAACAGAGGTATAAGCTGAGTACAAAAAGTACTCACACGCCCCCATAGTTCAATGGATAAAATAGCTCCGTCCTAAGGAGAAGCTCTAGGTTCGAATCCTGGTGGGGGCACCACTTTAGCCGAAAAGTTTGATGATAATTAACCCAATAACCAAGCCAATGCCAATGAGTAGTTTTCGTTTGGCATCTTTTTCTTTAAAGATCCAAAGCCCCAGTAGTATCGAATAGAATACGCTACTGCTGCGAACTGCCGAAGCGTAGGCTGCTTGGCCTGATGCAATTGCAGCGAAATTCAACAAGGTATACACCGCAATGACGACACCCAATACTAGCAATGGACGAACGTGATGTCGTACGCTCAAGAGTTCTTTTTTGGCATAAACGGCAGCAATCACGAATAACACAATCGTAACAGTAATATAGTTCATCAAAGCGTACATGTAGAGATTGGCATTCAAAATCCCAGTTTTGTCGAGGATGTTTGCGATACCTTGAGAAAGCGCGACCACACCCATCATGCGTACTGCCGGGTTATGTGCTAGGTGTCTCAGCGGTTCTAGTAACCCATCTTTGGCGTGAGGCAACTTAAGGGCGTAAACGCTCAGTAGCAGTATGAGCATACCCAGTACTCCCAGTAACGTAGGGTACTCATGCAATAAGATCATGCCAAACCCAATCGTTAAGATTGGTGTTAGGCTAAGTATGGGAAGAGCTAGTGAGAGCTCTTCTTGTTTGATTGCTTTGTAATAAAACAGCGTTTCTATTGGGGTGCTGATACAACTCACGATTAGTACGACAATCCAAAAAGTTGCCGACAATTCCCAGGGCGCCATAAACAATTCCGGCTTAAAGAGGAAGGGGATGACGAAAAACGGTAGAGCAAACAGGCGTATCGCATACCCAAGCACGAACTGGTTGATGTGGTGGATAAGCTTTTTCTCAAGCACGCCGCGTAGCGAATAGACAACGGCTGAACCAAGGGCATAAATAAACCACATAGCGGCTAGTATAAATGATTTTGCTACAATATACGTATGTCTAAACAAAAGCGAGATGGAAAGTCCGAGCCAATCCGTTATTTTGAAGATCAGTTCGATGACGAGGAAGTGTTGTATGTCTTCCGTCGGCATCCTATCGTCATGCGAAAAGGCTTAATATTTGGCTCGGTGGGGCTGCTTGTTGGCCCACTGTATACGCTTATTTTGACTTTTACCAATACTGAAACCCCGCCGACTATGACCTTTTTTTACTTTAGTTTTGTTGTGAGCATTCTTTTAAGTGCACTGTTATTTTTCCCGGCATGGATGAGCTGGTTTTTTAGCATGTTTATAATTACGAACCAACGGTTCATCCAGATTACACAGCGCGGATTCTTTCACCGTAATGTATCAGACTTGAACCTTAACCTCATACAATCAATCAATTATGAGATAGCCGGAGTCGAACAAACACTGCTCGGCTATGGTACAATTAGCATGCAAACATACGTGGGGGACCTGGTGATGCATCATATACATCACCCCGCTAAAACTCAGCGGAAAATTGTAGATATCATGCGCGAGCTCGATATAAAGCTTACAACCAACCCTGTTAATTTGCGAGCACAATCACATGAAAGCTAGTAAAGACCTTAAAAATCATTTAACTACTAAGGAACGTATCGCCCAGATTAAAGCGATTGTTCCGCCTGTTGCTACCCGTTTCAAAAAGCCAACCTTGCAACAGCAGACCGAAGAAGCGTTACAAAACGTACCACGCATAACCAACGAGACAGTTGCCGAGCACCGAGAAGAAGTTCTAAAAGGCGCCCGACGCTTTAAATATCCACTCGAGCACTCTAAGCACAAAATAGTCGTGATCTCAGCAAGTTTGCTTGTAACAGCGCTTGCAGCATTTATTATCGCTACGACCGTTAATCTGTATCGACTGCAATCAACTACCGAGTTCACGTACCGAGTTACTCAGATCATACCTTTCCCGGCGGCAAAAGTTGGTAAGCACTATGTATCATACGAGAACTACCTTTTTGAGTTGCGCCGCTATATGCACTATTATCGTACTCAGCAACAGGTAAACTTCTCGAGTGATTCAGGCAAAGTACAGTTGGCCCGCTACAAACCAAAGGCAATGCAAAAAGTTATCGATGCTGTGTATGTCAAAGAACTTGCTCGCAAAAACGACATTTCAGTAAGCGAGGCAGAGGTAAATGATGCTTTGAACATGCTGCGGGTGCAAAACCGACTGACGAGCGATAAGGATCTGGCGAGCGTAATTAATCGTTTCTATGATTGGTCGATTGATGACCTCAAGCGACAACTTCGCTTAGAGCTACTGGCGCAAAAAGTGGCTGCTGCACTTGATGATGAAACTGCCGACAAGGCAAACGACGTCCTCAGGCAGGTAACGGCGGGTGGTGATTTCGCGAGTTTAGCCGGTCAACATTCATTCGATCAAGCGACCAAGGGTAACGGCGGCCAATTTGGCGATACGGCCATAGCAGCAGGGAGTCAAGAAGTATCCCCGATTATTATTCGTGAGTTGTCTCGGCTAAAACCAGGCGAGGTTTCACCTATCATCACAACCCCAACTTCATTTGAGATTGTAAAACTACTCGAAGTTGATGGAGCAGGCAAATATAAAGCTGCGCACATTGAGTTCCGTTTTAAAGAAATAAGCACATACTTAACTAAAGAAGCTACCAAAACTAAAGTGAAATATTATATTTCAATCCCAACACCTCCCGACGATGTCGCCCCAGCACAGCAGTAGTGCATGTTGATGTTATAAAAATTCAACAATCGGTTTGATTGGACGGTCCGACCGGATATCGTTTGGCTCCGTCGCTCCGTAAGGGACGTGAGCGAGCCCCCGTTTCCTTTCTGCGTTCTGCCGGACCGGAGATCTACACTCAATTTGTTCGCTCATCGTCGATTCGCATCACGAGTTGGAACTTGTCTAAGAAAAAAGTCCTAGCTTGGTAGCTAAGACTTTTTTCTTGGCGGGCCCGACCGGATTCGAACCGGCGATCTCCTCCGTGACAGGGAGGCGTGATAGGCCAACTTCACTACGAGCCCATGCCAATTACAGGTTTTGTAATGACAACAGGGGTAAGTGTAGCAACTTGCTGACTGAATTGCAAGTGATGTCCCAATATTTACTCAACTTTTGTCTTACTCAGTACGGAGTGCTTCGATCGGGTCGAGCCGAGCGGCTTTGTGGGCAGGGAACCAGCCAGCTACCATGGCGATGAGCATAAGCGATATGACGAGCGCGATGATGGGGATAGGCTCGAAAATGAGCAGTTTGCTCTCACCGAGGGCGAGCTGCTCGCTAATCGACGGGTTGGCAAGCCAGCCAGCCGTGACGGCAAGCGTCGCGCCGATTAAACCACCAAATAGCCCTATCCAAGCAGCTTCAAACTGGAACATGCGTGATACGTGCCGACCGCGCATGCCAAGCGCTTTCATGAGCCCAATCTCGCGGGTGCGTTCGAGTACAGAAATGTACTGTGTGTTTATGATGCCAAAGACGCTGGCAAAGAGGGCAAGCGCACCAAAGCCTGCAACTATTCCTTGTAAGATATTTACAATCGAGAAGAGGAGTTTCTGTGCATCTTTGGCTGTTTGCGCTGCAAAACCCTTTTTCTCAAGCTCTTGTTTGACTTTTGCAGGGTCGACGCCTGCTTTTGCGACAGCCGAAACGCCGATGTATTTGCCCTCAGTTGAGGTGCCTTCATTTTGAAACTCACTAATTAGTTGTGCAGAATTAGCCGAAACGAGCAGACGCGGGGAAGCCTGGAATGTCAGTGCAGACTTTTTTGATACAGCCCGAATCGTGTAGGTGTAATCTTGCGATTTTGGTGTGAGGAGCGATTGGGCTGCGGTGCTGCCGCCGCTTAGAAATGCTGTTTGGAGATCTGTTTCACTGGTTGTCGGCACTTGCTGCGAGAAACGGACTGTTACTGTGCTGCCAATGAGTTTCTGAGGGCTTATGCCAAGTTTGGTGGCATAAGCTTCAGGCAAGACAGCTTCGTTGTCAGCGATTTGAGTACCAAGTTTTGGTAATGTCCCCGCCAAAACATCGTAGAGCATACTCGTGTCATAGTAGTCGACCGCGCCTGAGTACTTCTTTTGGTTTGATGAGAACTGTAAGTGGTTTGGGCTGAGCTGATATATTGGCACAAAGTGGTCGATATCGTCAGTAGCGCTCAGCTTGTCGAGGTCGCTCTGGTTGAGTAATTTTACTTGTGTACCCGTTTGCGAAGAGTTAGCAATGTCGGGGTCGAATTCACGTAAACCGCCTTGACTGCCGGCTTCAAAAAATGACTTTTCTTTGACGATAAACAGTGCTTGCGGGTCGATATTGTTTTTTATAAGGCTGTCAGCGTACTGGCGAGCGCCTTCTCCCGCAGCGATGCTAAGTGTAAGCGTAAATGCGCCAACGCCAATCGCTAGGGCAGTGAGCAGGGTGCGGATTTTGGCATTGCGCAAGTTGCGTCCAGCGCGGCGGAATGTATCTCGTAGTTTCATACGGAGACCTCTTGGCTTTCTGGCGTTTCAGCAGTGACGATACGTTCGATGCGCCCATCTTTGAGGTAAATCTGCATGGCGCACTTGCTGGCGAGCTCGTGGTCATGGGTCACGATGATGAGCGTCGTGCCAGATTGCTGGTTGAGACGAAAGAGCAAGTTTTCGATGTGTTCTCCCGTCGTGCTGTCGAGGTTACCCGTCGGTTCGTCGGCAAACACAATGGCCGGTGAATTGACGAGCGCGCGAGCAATCGCCAGCCGTTGTTTTTGTCCGCCCGAGAGGGTAGCAGCTTTTTTATGCGTTTTTTCAGTCAACTCGACTTGCCGCAGGGCTGCTTCAACGCGTTGTTTGCGCTCTGCTCCCGAGATCTGGGCTATTTCAAGCGGCAGGGTCGTGTTGTGGTAGCACGTCTCATTGGCTTGCACAAAAAATGATTGAAAAATGAAGCCAATCTTTTCGTTGCGAAACGCGTCGATGTCTTTTTGTTTCATTTTAGATATATTGACGTCATCGATAACGACGCTGCCACTCGATGCATGGTCGAGCCCGCTCATGACATGCATGAGGGTGCTTTTGCCAGAGCCACTTTTGCCGACGATGGCGACAGTCGTGCCGCTCGGAATGCTAAAGCTGACGTCGTCGAGCGCCGTGAATGTGGCGTTTTTCTTGCCATAAACTTTGCTTACATTATTTACTTCTATCAAGACACGTCTCCCTCGTTTGCTTACTTCTTATGGTAGCACAAGCAGATTAAAATGCGGGTTTGATTGCTGCGGAATGTCGTTATTATCTGCGCGGAAGTTTGATCCGGCTCATAGCTTCTCGAGCGTCCCGGCTATTTATAGCCACAAAGACATGAAACGCCCCGGTGTACTTAAAATAACTATAATCATGACCGTTATTTTTCAAAAGTGCTGCCAACTTATCGATGTCTGGGTAGAGTATGTCGCGCGTACCAGTAAATAGCACTATCGGTGCCAGACCGCTCAAATCACCGTGAATGGGGCTCATGATGGGGTCGTTTAATTGCCGATTGCCCCGGTATAGTTCAATTGCAGTTTTGAGCGTAGGGACGCTAAGCAGGGTGTCTTTCTTGGCGACCTGCGGGATTGCAGGGTTAGATAATGTCGCGTCGAGCAACGGCGAGAAAAGCACCAGTTGCTTTGGCTGGGGTTGGCCAGAATTTTTAAGTCGCTGTGCAAGCACAAGTGCGAGTGACCCACCAGCTGAGTCACCCATGATAGTCACATTTTTTGCACCATGCGTTTGCATCGTATCGAGCAGGGCAGTATAGAGTTTATCTGTAATTGTGTCGACCGAATACGCGGGGGCAAGCGGATAGACTGGTGCGACAATGCGCACATTAAAAAGCTGCAACAATCTTTTTACGATAGACCAATGTATGGGCAAAAAATCTAGAATATACGCTCCGCCGTGTATGTAAAACACAACTTCCTCAGCCGTGTCACTTTCGTCATGTCGTATATCATAAATGCTCATGCCAGCATGCTGGTAGGTTGCAACCATATGCGAAGAAGTTAGCTTACGCAGCGGACGACTTGGTACTTTTGTGTTCAAGCCATTGGCAAATGCAACAAGTTTTGTCTCGTCGAGATTCTTTGCATTGAGTGGGCTGAACCTCAGAAATTGGGTAAATAATCGTGTCTTGAAACGTGCTCGTACCGTGAGGGTTTCTGCAGAAGTCGGTCGATGGGTGTCTGTAGTCATAAAGTTAGCATATCCGAGCTCTGTGGTGCGGGTGGGGGGAGTCGAACCCCCGTCTCGACCTTGGGAAGGTCACATAATGGCCGTTATACGACACCCGCTTGAAGTTTTTAACTGAGCGTTACTTTGATTGCAGTAAAATTGGAGCCACCTAGCAGAGTCGAACTGCTGACCTGCGCGTTACGAATGCGCTGCTCTACCAACTGAGCTAAGGTGGCACTACCTACAGACGAAGGCTCTCGATTAGTATATAGCAAATCTGCGTTTGTAAAAATAGGTGCTAGCGCATTTATGTCGTGTCAGTCGGAGCCTCTTCATTATCGGCACTCAACCTGCTACAATTACGTACTAGTTTATGGCAACGAACAAACATTTTCTGCAGGATCGTACGATGCTACTTTTTGCTAGCGTTGAGACGTTTTTAATGTTGTTTTCGAGCATCGTGATTTTGCTTCGGCTCAATGCGTCGCGCGACAAGGCTACGTTTGTGTCGCAGTTTCGATCATTACCAAACGCACCCGATTTTGCAGCAGGTGGTTTTGGTGTCAATGGGACCGTCTGGGATATCGTTAGTTTCGTGGTAGCATCGGTTCTCATCTACAGCATCGGCATGATTCTTGCTTACCGGGTTTACCGCATTCGACGAGAGTTATCACTCGTTGTGTTGGTACTCACGCTCGTGCTTCTCGCGTTTTTAATTGCCGTTAGTAATATATTGCTTGTTATCCGCTCATGACCGATATTGAAATCCCCTACGAGGCCGATCGCCATGGCTGGTATCGTGTTTTTGAAATATTGCCTGGGTTAGTCAGTTGGTCTATGCTTGCGTTGCCATTTGTACTGAGCATAATTGATGTGCGTTTCGCGGCGCTTTTCATTTTAATTTATCTACTGATGGGGTTTGCTCGAGCTATGTCGAGTACTACACGGGCTATACAGGGATATCATTTGATGCGACGGCATCAGGACATGCCGTGGCGGCTCATGGTTCAAGAACTCCACAAGGGCGCAGTTACACCCCATGCAAAGCGACCGGAATGGCACAAAAAAGTGCTCAGCCGATTACAAACTCAACCACTTCTCATGCCACCAGACCAAGTTGTACACGCTATTATCGTAGCAACCTACAAAGAGTCTCGTGAGGTGTTAGAGCCGACTATTGAATCTATCATCGCATCAGATTACGATACGAAACAAATTATCTTTATTTTGGCATATGAGGAGCGAGCAGGTGAGCCGTTTGCTACCCAGGCTAAAGAGCTAGTCGCTCAGTATCAAGACAAATTCATGAACGCACTTGCCGTCGGCCATCCAGCTGATTTGCCAGGCGAAGTGATCGGAAAAGGTGGTAATGTTACCTTTGCGGCACGACAACTTCAGTCGTATTTGGGTGAGCACAATATCGACCC
>CAYUNX010000028.1:0-1675 GCA_964446255.1 uncultured Candidatus Saccharibacteria bacterium | reverse complement strand
ATGGCGGCACTTATCGAGACCGATTTTTGGAGCGTACGCACTATCGTCGAAGACGGCCACCAATTCTGGAGGTCATACTTTGCTTTTGACGGCAGATACCGAGTCTTGCCACTGCACGTACCAATCTACCAAGACGCGGTGCTATCGGAGTCGTGGGTCAAAACTATCAAAGCTCAATTTGTACAGCTACGTCGATGGACGTATGGGGCGTCTGACATCGCGTATGTCGTGCAAAAAGGCTTTCTTACGCCTAATAAAATATCTAAGATTGATGTTTTCGCGAAACTTTGGCGTTTGCTAGAGGGACATGTTACTTGGGCGGTTGGTTCGTTGCTTGTACTATTTGGTGGGTTCGTACCAGGTCAATTTACGGACAAAAGCATCACAGCTGTCGAGCTTCCGATAATAGTTAGTCGTGTGCAGACTATTGCACTCATCTCACTTTTTGCGATGATGTATTTGGCGCTCAAGACTTTGCCGCCCAAACCACTGCGCTATAAGCGCCACCGTACACTCATGATGGTACTCCAATGGGTTTATCTGCCTCTGACTACCATCGTTTACAACTCCGTGGCAGCCCTCAATTCACAAACCCGACTTATGTTCGGGTGGTATCTGTCAAAATTCGATGTGACAGAAAAAGCAGTTGTTGGTGCTACAGCCGAAGGCAAGATGCGCGCTAAGAGCTAACTAAGTTTACGAATACACCGCTTTACTCCCGCTAAATGTTCAAACTTTGTGATACGCAGCGTAATAAGTGGCAGAGACAGCATCAAAGCGGTTCAAGCAGAGGAGTGCAGTTTCAATAAGGCTAGATCGGCTCAGTACAGCCCCTTGGGCGGTTTTTAAGACTTGTGCGGTAATAGTATCGGTGAGGGCG
This sequence comes from uncultured Candidatus Saccharibacteria bacterium, assembly GCA_964446255.1. Lineage (GTDB taxonomy): Bacteria > Patescibacteriota > Saccharimonadia > Saccharimonadales > UBA4665 > JAGXIT01. The sequence goes on along the minus strand of CAYUNX010000028.1, from coordinate 795 downwards.
CTAGCGGCCGACACAGCATCGCTACGGTGTCCGAGTGACTGTACGAGGCTCACAAGCAGCTTATCGCGCTCAAAGGGCTCTAGAGTGCCGTCTGCAAGCCGCACACGGAGACTAGCGGTTAGGTCAGGGGCTTCGAGCGTCGTGAAGACTGCCTTGCAGCTTTCGCAAGCCCTACGACGCCACGTGCCACCTAAGCGCTTCTGAGCTCTTGAGTTAGTAACATGAGTTTTTCCGCCGCAATATATACAAACCATGACTACATATTGACATAGCGCTGTTGAAAAAGCTAGTGGAAAACTATGTTGGAAGTGGGGAAAAGGTCATTAAATGTACATTGAAGCAGCACAAATAAAAGAAAATACCCCTCGTGATAAGGGGTATTTACTCTGGTGGGCGATATAGGATTCGAACCTATCACCTCCACAACGTCAATGTGGCGCTCTAGCCAAATGAGCTAATCGCCCGCAGATTGCGGTAGGCTGCTTACGACTATAGCGAAGTTGTAGAAAATATGCAAATTATTTTACCAAAAGTACCTCTGTTAATGGTAGGGTAAAATGTTGCAGGGGGTTGACACGGTTCGGGTAAGCCTGTTACCATAGCCCAGTTAAACGAGGTGTTTTGGTGAGTACCAAACAACGTAGCTCGCTAAAGAGCTTTCAGTTGTTTTATGAAGAACTCCCCAGTGTAAAGCGAGTTTCTCGCGTGCGCCGGATGCGAACTGCATAGAGGTAATCCCTTTTTCATAAGACAATGTCCCAGCCTGTAATAGGGCTGGGTTTTCATTTTGCGACA
>CAYUNX010000027.1:0-13831 GCA_964446255.1 uncultured Candidatus Saccharibacteria bacterium | reverse complement strand
TGTGTCCTAGAGTTGTAACGACCAACAACATCTCATCCAGGATGGCTCCAGAGTGTCACTCTGCTTTTTAAAGTAGGTCGTAGACCTTCGGCGGCTACTTTGTTTTATTCGTTAATCCTTAATCTTAAATCTTTAATCAATAATTAGCCTCACTGTTATTCTGAGCGGAACAGAGTGGAGCCGAAGAATCTTCCTTAAACTGTTCAAGATTCTAGAATCCAGAATCTAAATTCCAGCCCGAAAATCAATAATCCATAATCGAAAATCGGTTCCAAGTGCTACAACGTGTTCAGTGCATTTTCGATGTCGGCTACAAGGTCATCGGTGTTTTCGATACCAACCGATATACGGAAGAGCCCGTCACTCAGGCCAATCTTCTCACGCTCAGCACGCGGTATAGAAGCGTGCGTCATGCTGGCAGGATGGTCGATAAGTGACTCAACCCCACCAAGACTCTCAGCGAGTGGAAAGTACCTCAGCGCTTGCAAGAACTTTTGTACATCATACTCTGGCTTTAACTCAACAGATACAATTCCACCAGGTAGCGCCATTTGCTTCGTCACAATTTCACCCTGCTTTCCGGTAAATAACTCTGGGTAGTACACCTGTTTAATTTTTTGGTGTTTGTTTAGGAGCTCGGCAATCGCCCGTGCGCTTTTAACGTGTTGGTGCATACGAAGTTCAAGTGTGCGCAGTCCGCGAAGCGTTAGCCATGCATCAAACGGTGACAAAATAGCACCGATGGCATTCTGCAAAAACTTGAGTCTCTCGTACAGTTTGTCATCACTCACTGCCAGCGAGCCGCCGATACTGTCACTATGGCCGTTGATGTACTTAGTCGTTGAGTAGACAACGATGTCAGCGCCTAGGTCTAACGGTTTTTGGATGATGGGGGTTGCAAAGGTATTATCAACGACGAGTAGAGCACCGTATGTGTGTGCGAGCAGCGCCAAAGCAGTTATGTCAGTCACCTTGAGGAGCGGGTTTGTTGGTGTTTCTGCCCAGACTATTTTGACGGTTCGAGTTGCTAATATTTTTTCTACTGCAACTAGATCGGTAAAATCGGTGATCTGGTGGCCTATGCCCTGCGCACCTAAAACCTGCACAACATAGCGGTAGGTTCCGCCGTAGGCATCAGTCGAGAACAAAAGTTCCTCACCCGGCTTGATGAGCGCTGCAATGTTTGCCAGCACGGCCGAGCCAGAGCTATAAGCGAGCGCATAGCTGGCGTTGTCGAGCGCGGCAAGTGTGTCTTCGAGTGCTTCACGGGTAGGGTTACCTGAGCGGGAATAATCATAGCCACCGTCATTACCAAACGTAAAAGTGGTCGAGAGGTGCAGCGGCGGTATCACGGCGCCGTGTTCACTTGCTGGGTCATAGCCGCTGTGAAGTATTTGAGTAGTTTGCCTCGGGGTACTGATAGTTGTCATTTTGTAAGTCTCCGTAATTTTCATAAGTTTTTAGGGTAAAACAAAAACAAGCCTGGCGAGGCTTGTGTGTTTTACGAATTATGAGAATATGCTAGACAAGCCCCGCCGGAGTACAGGACACACAACATGTGGCGTGGTTTGTGCGAGCAATCATAAAAACAAGTATAGCATAAGCAGCAGCTCTTCGAAATAAATCAAAAAATGGTTACATTAAACCGTTGGCTGGATGTGGAGTGCGCGCAAGAGTTCGGAGGCTGACTGGTTGAGTGTGAACATTTCGGACGCTTTTTTACGCTCTTTGCCGGTGGCTAGGCCAAGCGCAACAGCCTGTTCTATACCTGTCATGAGAGCCTGTGGGTTGCGTGGGTCGATGAGCGTTAAAAGGCCACAATTTGTTTCGGGTAGCCCGCCAATATTACTTGCAACAACGCGGCAACCGGCGTGTTGGCCCTCTATTGAGAGCATGCCAAATGGCTCGGCAAATACCGAAGGGAGAATCAATACGTCAGTTCGCGCCAAAAGTTGCGCCATTGAGGGGATTGTTTTTTGCGGTGGTAGTAACTTGGCGTAGGGGTAGCCCTGTAACATTCGTGCAATATCCCGCCCAACCTGAACATGTTGACCGGCCATAACCAGGTTTACATTGTAGCCATTTTGTTGCATCTCGGGCTTGTGCATCATTTCGAGGAGTGTGTAGATGCCCTTGTCGGGGTGCAAGCGACCTGCGTAGGTTATGCGTGTCTTTTGCGTCGGCTTTGGCCGTACGACATTGCCAAAAATTGGGTCGGCAAACGGCAGCACGATGTGAAGCCGGCTGTAGGGGATGTTGAGATATACGGCATATTGCTGGCCATTGTATATGCTCGTCGCAATGATGATTTTGTCGATTATATCGGCTCGCCGAGCTGCTCTTTCAGAGAGTGGTGGCAAAATACTATGGAAGATAATTGCTGCTTTATTACGTGTCTTTACCGGGTATGCGCGCTCGACAAATATGACCGTGCCGGGCAAGTCGCTAATCTGTTCTTGCGTCTCGAGCGCGAGAAATGGTATGTCCGGGAAGTCAGTACGGCCGTCATTGGTACCGTGACCAACTGTCACAACTTGGGCATTAATTCCTCGGCGGATCAGCTCGCGCACGTGCCCGGCTGTGTAGGTTTCGGAGCCACCCGCACCTGCGAGCATCAGCGCGCCCGGGGCCCAAACAAATGAAATCATGTTTTCTCCTTGGATTCGGTTAGCTAACGCATAGACGACCAAGAAAGCTGTGTGCTAAAAAGAGATCTTTAGAAGACTAGGTAGCTATTATTATATCACGAAAGGCATAATTATCCTATCTTGCTCTGCTTGCGTCAGGCATATACAGCACTGCGACACCATTGTCATGCCGAGCTTGTTTCGGCATCCAAATGGACTACTAGTTTATTATTTGGAGGAAACCCTGAAACGAGTTCAGGGTGACAGAAGGTTCGCGTATGTCGTGCAAGGATTATCGGTTTGACTGCTATAGTTAGGCGTGATGATACGAGATCTTGCAGTTATAGCATCTGAGCAGTTGCCGAGAGGTTTGCTTATTGCCGGTGGCGGTGATTATGACAAGGTGTGGATCCGCGACAATGTCTATGTGGCGCTCGCACTTGCCGAAGCTGGCGACGTTAAAGGTGCAGCTGTCATTTACCATGAGCTCTGCAACATCATAACCGGTTATGAGTACAAACTCGATAGCGAGGTGTACCCACAAAATGACTCTGAGCTGTTGCACCCGCGTTTCACGACGGACGGCGACGAGTTGCCCGGGGGCTGGAGCAACAAACAGCACGATGCCGTCGGTGCACTGCTCTTTGGCATTGGCAGCTTGTACGCACACGACCAAACATTTGTGGGCGAGCTTGAACGACGCATCGCCCAAAAACTCGTCAAGTATTTACAAACATGTCACTACTGGGATGACCCAGACAATGGCATGTGGGAAGAAGGCCCGGCGACACTGCATGCTTCGTCATTGGCTGCCTGCATACGGGGTATCGAAACGGTTGCAGGTTTTTGCGACTACGACGCAGCAGGCTTGGAACGTGCCAAGCGAAGTCTTGACCAGTTGTTACCTGCCGAGAGCACTGCATACCCGACGGATATGGCGCAGCTATCACTTATCTGGCCGTATGGCTACAAAAACTTTGACATTGTCGAGCGAGTTGAGTCAGAGCTTCTGAGACAGCGCGGGGTCATACGCCATGTCGGTGACGCTTATGAGGCTGGTGGTTTAAGTGAATCACAGTGGGTTATGGGCATCCCGTGGCTCGGTGTTGCGCACTTTGAGCTTGGCGACGAAGCGAAAGCCCGTAGTTATCTCGAGGCTACTGAGTTGCTCTATACTGAGAATGGCCTGCCAGAGTCATACCTCGCCAATAACCAAGCCTGCATCCACACACCACTCGCGTGGTCGCACGCCATGGCGCTCGTCCTCCGTTCAAAACTCTCCGCACAGTAGTATAATACCGTACTGATTTTCGTGTATTCCAACGTCTATACGAGTCATGCTGAACTTGTTTCAGCATCCCATGGTACCAGTGAAAGGTGTTGCACTTTCAGTGAGACCCTGAAATAAATTCAGGGTGACAAAAATGACTGCGGGTCAAAGCTCGATGTTTTTCCTAAAATAAACTGCTACTATAGAAGTATGAAAAAGTTTTGGCTCGTAACACTGCTTGCCACTGTCTTTGTTTTATTGCAGCCAGCGACTGGTAGTGCTGCCGTTAACGATTTTGTAATCACCGACTTTGCGATTCAGTACAACCTCGGCCGAGATGCCACTGGGCGCTCGACCCTTGAAACAACCGAGACCATCACTGCACTTTTCCCTGACATAGACCAGAACCATGGGCTAGAACGTGCTCTTCCAAACAGCTATGACGGGCATAGCACGTCACTTAAACTTCAGTCAGTCACAGATGAATCTGGTGCATCCCTGCCCTATTCTATTAATAAAACCGGTAGCATCTCGGTGCTGCGCATCGGCAAAGCTGACACCTATGTACACGGCAGCAAGACATATGTCATACGCTACACTTCGCGCGATGTCACAAAATTTTTCAAAGACACTGGGCGTGATGAATTCTACTGGGACACCAATGGCACCGGTTGGCAACTGCCCATTCAGCGACTTACAGTTACGCTCAATCTTGATGAGTCGATCGCAAAAAGCCTGACCGGAGACAAGGCTTGCTACCAAGGTTTTACCGGCTCGACAGCGACGTGCGAAATTACCATTGACGAAACGGCTACTCAGTACAAAGTAACAGCCACAAACTTAGGCGCAGGCGAAAACGTCACCATCGCACTCGGCTTTGCGGCCAGCGCCTTTCAGCCCTATCAAAAAACGCTGTTTGACAAGGTTTTTGTCTGGTGGGTGCTGTGGCAGTTTGCGTCTGGTGCGGTAGCATTTATCGTGCTGTTAGTCTTACTCCAGCGTGCATCGCGGCGCTATCGGCCGAAGCTTGAGGCAATCGCACCAGAATTCATCCCACCCAAAAACACCGATATCCAGACGGCAGCGCTCGTCTCGGGGAGGGGCGTAAAGATGTTTAGTGCTCAAATCATCGACCTGGCAGTGCGACACTTTTTGGTCATACGACTGGTAAAAGAAAAGACACTGTTTAGCCCCGCAGAATATGAAATTGAGATTGTCAAAGACCCGTCGCTGTTACTGCCTGAAGAATACACATTTTTGAGCACGTTGTTTGGTGGTGACGTGACTGTTGGTAGTCGGCTCAACTTAAAAACGTTGAAAAACAATACATCCATAGCGAGCACGTTCCAAGCTAATCGTCAGAAATTGGTCAAGTCTTTGAGTGCCAGTGGGGGGTACTGGGAGGCGCGGGACACCGATAGGGCACTGTTTAAACGATCTGCTGGTACTGCTGCTGTCATAGGTCTTCTGACACTTTCGATACCGCTGTTTTCGATTGTTTTTGTCAGTATGATTATCGCATTTGTACTAAAGTCTATGACCGATAAAGGCATCGAGCTAAGCCGCTACGTCGCAGGGTTGAAGTTGTACGTTGGTGCTGCTGAGGCCGAGCAACTTCGTATGCTACAAAGCCCCGAAGGAGCAGACAAAGTTGGCGACCTCGCGGCTGGCGGGCAGAAGATTACACTCTATGAGCGCCTGCTACCCTACGCGGTGCTGTTTGGCTTAGAGAAAAACTGGAGCACTGCACTTGGCACTATGTATGAGCAAGCTGGTCAAAAACCGAGCTGGTACGATGGTGGTAGCAGCAGTGCACTGTTCAATGCCGCTGCCTTTAGCCATGTTATGACCAATGTCAGTTCTGCGATGAGTACCTACAGTGCTTCGACTGGGTACTCCTCGTCGGGTGGCTCGAGTGGTGGCGGTTCGTCGGGCGGAGGCGGTGGTGGCGGCGGTGGCGGCGGCTGGTAAGTCGCGCAACACACTAATCTGGGTGTAGTACACCGGCGTATAATTTATCGTATGGATGTTATAGCGCAGGCATTTCGAAAGTACCAGCGTCAAGACTTCGTGCCTGATGATGTCCGGGGAGATGTAGCTTTTGATGCCGCGCTGCCGATAGGTTTTGGCCAGACGATAAGCCAGCCGTCAACAGTGCTACAAATGCTCGAATGGCTCGAAGCCGAACCGGGCGACCGTGTGCTTGATGTCGGCTCGGGTTCTGGTTGGACGACTGCCCTGCTCTCGCACATTATCGGGCCTCGCGGCGCAGTCTACGCGGTCGAGCGCATCCCAGAGCTGCTCGAGTTTGGCCGTGGTAATTGCCAAGCTGTTGGTGTACGAAATGCCACGTTCTACCAAGCCACTGAAGTCTATGGGTTGCCCAAACTCGCCCCGTACGACCGCATACTGGTCAGTGCGGCTGCCCAAAGTTTGCCAACCGAGCTACTCGACCAGCTGAAAGTCGGCGGCAAGCTGGTCATCCCTGTTAATAACGACATTTTAGAAATCACAAAATCAACCGAAGACAGCTACGAGACCGAGCGCCACCCTGGCTACGTCTTTGTGCCGCTGCTATAAACTCGAATCTGTAATGTAAAGACATGGCGCACAGCAACATCGATACGCACGTACCAAATCGCAGTACAGGTGGTTTTAGCGTATGATAAAAAGATGAAAATTATCAATTTATCGACCAGTGTATCAATCGTTGCCCAGTACTTGCATGAGCTACGAGACATAACCATACAAAAAGATCGCATGCGGTTCGTGAAGAACCTAGAGCGCCTCGGTGCCATCTCGGCTTATGAGATAAGCAAAGAGCTTGCTTACACCAAGACAACCGCTCAGACGCCTCTTAGTAGCGCCGAGACCGATACATTAGCTATGCAACCAGTCATCGCAACAGTCATCCGAGCGGGTTTGCCCTTTCGTGACGGGTTTTTAGAGGTTTTCGACAAAGCTGACAGTGCGTTTATGGCAGCCTATCGCCAAAAAGATGACAAGGGTGTCATTAGAAGCGTTATCGGTTATACCGCCTGCCCAAACATTGAAGGTCGACCACTCATCATCGCCGACACGATGGTTGCTACTGGCACGACACTGGTTGACGCCTACCGCACACTCCTAGAGTACGGTACCCCTTCGCACGTGTTTGTAAGCAGTGTTATCATCAGCCAGCCTGCTGTCGAGTACCTCAAAAAGCACATTCCGACGGTCACGCTCTACACTGCGGCAATCGACGATAAGCTCGACGAACGGTTCTTTATTGTGCCGGGCTTGGGTGATGCTGGCGATATCAGCTACGGCGAAAAACACCGCGGTCCGACCGAATAGATCTTTTAGGCGTAGAAAACTACTGCTCTAAAGTTACAGGCATCAGAAAAAAAGACTTGTCACGACTACTGTGCGATAATACAAACTATGAAAGTACAATCTTTCGCAGCGCCTGCTGCTGACAAGCCCTTAGAACTATATGAATTTGATCGCCGTGAGCCAACCGAAAGCGATGTTGAGTTTGCCGTGCACTACTGTGGTGTCTGCCATAGCGACATCCACACCGCTCGCGGGGACTGGGGCGAGATTGAGTACCCATGCGTGCCGGGGCATGAAATCGTCGGTGTAGTTACGCGTGTCGGTAGCGCCGTGACGCAGTTTAAACCGGGCGACCGCGTTGGTGTCGGCTGTATGGTAAATAGCTGCGGCACCTGCGAAGCTTGCACGCGAGGTTTTGAAAATAGCTGTTTTGGCGAAACCATTTGGACATATAGCTCAAAAGACCCAGTTGATGGCACTGACACCAAAGGTGGCTACTCGACCTTAATGGTTGCCCCTGAACATTTTGTATTGCACTTGCCTGCTGACCTGCCTATGGCAGAAGCAGCACCACTGTTGTGTGCCGGCATCACCACCTACTCACCGCTCAGTCACTGGAAAGTTGGCCCAGGCGTTACAGTTGGTGTCATTGGCCTCGGCGGGCTTGGTCATATGGGGGTTAAATATGCCGTAGCTATGGGTGCCGAAGTTTGGGTTATCACGGCATCTCCCAGCAAAGTAGCAACCGCTAAGTCGTACGGCGCAACCGGGGTCATCGTCTCGTCGGACGCTACAGACATGGAAAACGGCGCCCGCAAGTTTGATTTCTTGCTCGACACCATCCCAACGGCACACGACCTTAAGCCGTATCTAGAGCTCCTCAATATCCACGGCACCATCTGTTTGGTTGGGCCGATAGAGCCTATGCCAAGCTTCCATTCTGAAGAAATCATTAGTGGGCAGAAGTCTATTGCCGGTTCTGGCATCGGGGGGATTGCCGAGACCAAGGAAATGCTCGAGTACAGTGCCGAGCACAATATATTGCCCGAGATAGAGATTATCAAGATACAAGACATCAACAAAGCGTGGGAGTCGCTTACTAACAAGCAAATGGCAAAACGCTACGTCATAGACATGAAACAATCATTCTCCTCGGCCTGACTTGCTTATAATCCGAAAAACCTGCGATAAAACACCAACATGATTGCATGAGGCTTTACGGCGTCATATGGTTATTGAAAATAAAAAAGTTGTTACGTTGTTGACTCTGGTTGTTTGAGTAATTTTAGTACTGTTTTCTTACTCATTTTCCAATGTCGCAAAACCTAGTTCTGCAAGTTGGCGTCTTGACTCGTCTAGTCGCCAGCTTTCATACATAAAGCCATGGACCGCCTCACCGTTCGGTGCTTCTAGTACAAGTGCCGTCACAAGATCTTGAGGGTTATTTTTAAGCTGCTTTTCAAGGCCTGCAACAGTTGCAGCAACCTCTGCGTTTACTAGGTCAAGTACCTCTGGCGGGACGTCATATTGCACAGAATCATCTTGTATATCAACAGGCTTTGGGGCATATTCTTCACCACCAATTTTCTTTAATGACATGTTTTAGGTCCTTGTATTATTTATAACCTGACTGTAACACCAGATAATGCACCCGTCAATATCGAGGTAAGTGTTGTTCGCTTTTGTGTCAAAATCTATCTCAACATACGGATTAATTTCTCGTATAAATATCTTTCACCCATAGAGATAAAAGCACTTTGGGGATGTTCTATATCGACTCTTGTGCTATGGCGAGTGGTTGACGGGAAGCCCCCAAGTGAGCTTGACAGCTATGAAAACCTCAATAACCGTATTAATTCAGTAAGATCACATTTGTCATTTTTGGCGGTATAATTGGTCTTATGGAACTTATAATACCTGGTTTAGTCGTTTTGATTGGGTTAGCACTTGCTCGGCGGGGTAAGGCAAGGAGAGATAGGCTTAAGACTAATAAGTTGCCAGCCGGTAATGCTGCTGAGGTTGAGGCGGAGCGTAAGCGCAAGCAACAAGAGGATGATGAGCTGATAACAGTGATTTTGCCAACCATAAACCACGACAACAAGTAGTAGTTGGTAGTTAGTAGATGGCGAGGATATTGTATGGTAGCAAGAATAAGGCTAATCAATTGGTAGTTTAGGCGTTGACGCCGAACTATCCGGAATTTCCGGATAGTTCGGAAGGATGTCGGGTAACGTGATGAAATGATTAAGCGACAGCAAGATTTGGGAATTGCATCGCTATTTGTCGACCCCTAGAGAAGCTGCGGGATGTCCCTGATCATGATTCAGATACTATTATGGGCGGAAATATTTGATGCCTATAGGCTGCTTGAACTAGTTCAGCATTATAAATAATGATTGTTTGAGGGAGTGTAGGGGTGTGTTGAGCATGACAGAGAGACACCGGGAGTAATAATACTTACTGCTTGTTATTTTTATAGAGGTTACCATAGGCAATACAAGTTAAAGGAGACTTACAATGTTAGAAAATGCAACGTTATATGCGGTCTTCCCCGCCAAAGATGTTGAGAGACTCAAGCGGTTTTTTTCTGAAAAGCTGGGGCTCGACCCGGTCAACGAGCAAATGGGTATGCCCTTTTATGAAGTGGGCGGAGCGAAGTTTTTCATCTATGAATCAACGTTTGCCGGCACCAACGAGGCAACAGCGGCCATGTTTGATGTTGAAGATGTCGAAGCGGTCGTAGAGGACCTAAAAGACAAAGGTGTGACATTTGAGCACTATGACCTACCTGGTACGTCACTCGATGGTGATATACACACGATGGAAGGCTCACCAATGAAATCGGCATGGTTCAAAGACACCGAGGGCAACATCATCAACCTCAACCAATCCAAGTAACGTAAACACTATATTTGAAATGCTAGTTTAATGGGATGGGGTTGCCGTTGGCATCTTTGACATCCCACTCGACGATAGCGCCTGGGGCAGACTGGTAGCTGATAACACCCCAGTAACCAGGGTCAGTAATCGTCACATTACGGAATCGTATATTAGTAACAGGTGCACTGCCACCCGCTCCATCTCCGCGAACGTAGATTGTGTAGCCACCGCCAGAAAGCTTTACGTTTTCGATAAGAACGTTATTGATAGGTCCGCCGTCGTTTGTGATGTTTATAGCTGATGTTTGATTGTTGGGGTTGTCTATTTCGACATTTCGAATCGTAATGTTGCTACCACCATATATCTCGATTCCATCGTTGTGTGCATTTGGCGGTGTACCGTCTAGATCATGTATACAAGTATTTTCAATGAGGATATTATTTGCGCCAACGGTAATGCCATCGTGCGTACCTGATATATCCATGTCTCTTATTGTCAGGTTGTCTACCCACGCAGTTATACCTTTGATGTGGCTATCGTCAGTTGCGCCAACGCCCAATATTGTGCCGTTTTCTATGGTAGACCCTGCTCCCGTATCACGACCATCTGTATTAACTACGTAGTAACCTCCTCCGGGTGATATATAGAAATTACGCATTTTCATAGTGTCAGAATGGACAAAAGCATAATTTGCGCCAGTTAATTTAAAGTTTTCGAAGACACCCGCTGGGGCGCCCCACATATCAGCGAACAGATAATCACTTCGCCAGTATGCCGGATATTTGGTAGAGAACTCAGTCAAAGCACCGACATTTCCGTTGTAGCCAGCCGTACCACAGACACGTCCTGTTGGGGTTGGTGTGGGTGGCGGTGTGTTTGTGCCTGGGACGGTTGGTATTGGGTTAGATGCGGCGGGTGCACCTGTTGGAGTAGTGGTTTTCGGTGCTGTGGTGGTTGCAGTAGGTTTTGTGCCGCCGGCGCTCTGCTTGGTGCCGGTGCTGCCCGTGACAGTTTTGTTCTCGGTGTTTGTCTGCGCCGTCCCATCGCCTGTTCCACTGGCTGTCTTGGTGGAGTTTTGGGGTGAAGTTGATGATTTTTTATTGGTTTTGTCTGCGCGCGTTAGGGTAAATGTCAGGAGAAGCCCGACAGCGAAAAGCAGCAACAGCACTATGAGTAATGCCTTCTTTTTATCACGGATGATTATGCGTATCATTTTTTAATTTTGAGAACCTAGTGAAATAGTAGCATATAATCGTTAGCAGCGTATAGCGCAAAAATGTTTCGTAAATAAAACAATTTGCATTGTTTAGTAGGATAGTTTGATTGTTGGATGGTTGTATTGAGTAAACACAGTAGTGTCGAATCAATATTCGATAAAATACCGAAACTTGTCACCCTGAACTTGTTTCAGGGTCTCAGTGGTTATTATGTGGGATGCTGAAACAAGTTCATCATGACAGGAGCAAATGTGAACAGATACTGCAGTACTTAGTACTCTTGTGCGCTTAACACCAAGAGCTTCCAACTACTTCGACGTGACACTTTGCTTTATTCGTTGCCGAGCCAGTCAGTTTTAGTTGGGTTTTGCTTTAACTTTTCACAATCGACAATTGCATCATTTGGGGCGGAACACTTACCTTCGGGTAAACATTCGCCGCTCAATGATGTTTGCTTGCACACCGTGCTAGCCCGGTAAGATTGCACCCAAACAACTGTTATAACTAGTACTACGATGGCCGTTATGATTATTGTGAGGTGTTTTTTCATATTTGGTGCATTACAGCCAAGGGAATTTAACTTCTTCTACGTAGTTATCCCAACGGGCACCAAAGTTTTTGACAGCTGGCGCTCTTCTTGCGGTGCGTATATTCTCGAGCCGATGTACAATACAACCCCAATGAGCAACCCAAGCCACGTGTTGAGCAAGAAACCAACCCATGGTAACACTAACAAGCTTACACCAGTGTAGAGTGGGTGCTTGACGAGAGCGTAAGGGCCAGTAGTGATTAGTTCGCCATGCGGCACTTTAGCCAGAATAAGAGCGACCGACCAGACCCAGATGATGATGCCTGGGATGAGGAAAATGATGGATAGCAGCTGTAAAGAGTTAGCCGGGCCGCCGACGTCGAACCACTCAGGATACAAAATATTCAAAGCTAAACCGACTGCTAGAAACGGCAACGTAAACAACCCGATTTTATCTCCGCTTCCAACAAGTGTTTTCAGCTTCATACTTATAGTATATCAAGTTGTTCAAGGATCGTCAGATGACTGTGCACGAAAGAACATTATTTCTTTGCGCAGTCAAGCTAATTCGCGAAGGCGGCAAAACAAACTATCTACAATTTCTGAAAAGAAATTTTGTTTTATTAGTTTGTTGTATACTAAAACTTAGTATCAAGGTAAATAAAAAACTAAGGGTGCGAACAGATGAGAAAAAATGAAAAAGGATTTAGTGCTGTAGAGATACTGCTAGTAATTGTAGTTATTGGGCTACTAGTTACTGTAGGATGGTTAATTTCTACTAGGCAGGAAAATGAAGTAGATGATGCACAGCAAACCACCCAAAAGACCACAGAACAGAAATCATCTAAAGCGAGTGAAGCTGTAAAAACTTCAATTTACCCAAATAATAGCAACGGTACAGCATCTACAGATTTCTATACCGTTTCATTGCCAGCTGGCTGGACGGTTGAAAATGTTTTTGAGCCGTACGATATTGTTAAAACTATCGGAAATGACAAATATCTTATCAGCTCAACTATTGAAGAAAATACAGATCGAAGCTTAATGCAACAAAGAGTTACCGAAGGGGTTGAGACTGTAAGTTCATTTAAGACCAGCCTAGGTACTGATGTATACGTTCTAAAAACGCCAAGTACTTTATTCCTCGCTAGTTGTAAACCCACAGGTGAAAACTGTTATCTACAGCTTAATGGCAAGAAATTATACATTCATCTCTATCAAGTAATACCTGGTGCTCAATCCGCAACAGATATCGACTACAATTCAGAATCAGCTAAGCAGATTGTCAACGATTTCCAGAGTATTGCAAAGTCACTAAGTATATAATTAGACAACTATAAACGCACTGTTTCGGTGGACTACGGGTCGCTAAACGTCAATGGCGCACGCGCTTGGGGTGAGGGATTCGACCTACCTTCGGCAGGCCCGCAGCTACATCTTTGAAAACATAGTTTTCAAGAGTAGACTGCCTTGCGAATTGCCACTGGCAATTCTCGCCCTGAATGGGCATTCAGAAGTTCGAGTCTATCCTAAGCCAAGAAAAAAGCCGACCATAACGGCCGACTCTTTTCTTGGCTGGGGGTAAGGGATTCGCCTTGATTGCCGAGCGCAATATGCGCTGGCCAAATCAACCGGTCTTCCAAGGTCGACCGGCTTTGGGTCGGCTGAGCGCCACTGGCGCTCGCGTTCGAATCCCCCACCCCGCACAGACCAAAATAAAAAGTCCTAACTGCATAACGCATAGGACTTTTTATTTTGGCTGGGGGTAAGGGATTCGCCTTGATTGCCGAGCGCAATATGCGCTGGCCAAATCAACCGGTCTTCCAAGGTCGACCGGCTTTGGGTCGGCTGAGCGCCACTGGCGCTCGCGTTCGAATCCCCCACCCCGCACAGACCAAAATAAAAAGTCCTAACTGCATAACGCATAGGACTTTTTATTTTGGCTGGGGGTAAGGGATTCGAACCCCTGAATGCCGGGACCAAAACCCGGTGC
>CAYUNX010000026.1:11053-14182 GCA_964446255.1 uncultured Candidatus Saccharibacteria bacterium | reverse complement strand
GCTTCGACGACAGCTTGAACTGCGGGCACAACGTCTTTCATAACTAACTTTGAGACCGCATATTCGTCGGGGTTATCATGTAAGCTTTTCTCGAGCGCTTCGCGGTATGCGATACGCATGTCACTATTGATGTTGATCTTGGTGACGCCAATCTTTACCGCACTTTCAAAAAAGTGCCCAGGTGTCCCGCTACCCCCGTGCAGACTGATGTTGCAGTCAACAGCATCACGGATACGCTGCAAAAGCCCAAGATCGAGCTGTTTTGGCACAGGGTACTTGCCGTGCAAGTTACCGACTGCTGCAGCAAAGGTGTCTATGCCGGTTGACTCGACAAAATCACGGGCACTCTCTGGTGTGCTAAATGTTTTCTTGATGGCTTCATAGTCGATATCTTCTTTGTGGAGGTTACTGCTGCCGCCAAAATAGTGCGGTTCGCTCTCGACGAGGGCGCCTGTAAACTTGGCGTACTCAACAATCTCTCGCGTCGCGTCGGCGATTTCATCGTCGGTTGCATCGTGGTTTGCCTGGCTAATGTCGATATGGATGAATTCGTAACCAGCATCAATCCCGCGCTTGGCGTCCTTGACACTTGGGCTATGATCGAGGTTGATGTACATTTCGATCCCATATTCCCGCTTGAACTGGTCAACCATCTCACGGACGATATCGTGACCGATATCCATGGCTTCACCCAAGCTAAGTTCAACCATAACTGGGGCGTTTTGTGCTTTGGCGGCAGCACAGACAGCTCGTAGAGTCGCTTCATCGTCGAGGTTAAATGCGCCAAACGCCCAGCCCTCTTTCCGAGCTTGTAACATCCGCGCCCTCGCCTTGGCACAATTGGCTCTCACTTGTTGCAATGTAACCGGCATAACCTACCTCCTGCCCTTCTTTTTCGGCTCTGGTTTTACCCGTCCGACACCTAGTGACCTGTTTTTGACTTCGACGATGTGGTGAGCAGCGAGACGGATGTGCTTGGCATCGAGCCCAAAATGCATCATCAGCTCTGGGCCTTCACCACTTTCGCCGTAACGGTCTTGCATGCCGAGGCGCTTGAGCGGCACGGGCATCTTCTCTGAAAGTAGCTCTGCTATGGCACCGCCCAGCCCACCGATGATCTGACCTTCTTCTGCCGTTACAACACACTTCGTACGGTAGACACTGGCAAGGATTGTCTCAGCATCGAGTGGTTTGATGGTTGGTACGTTTATAACTTCGGCATCGATACCATCTTTGAAAAGTTGTTCTGCGGCGAGCATTGCTTGGTAGACGAGCGTGCCACAGGCGATGATAGTTACATCGTGGCCTGGGACAAACACGTAGGCTTTGCCGATTTCAAATGGTGTTTCAGCAGTCGTGATAACCGGTGTGTTCTCACGGCACATCCGCATGTAGTTTGGCCGTTTGTCGAGTGCCATAGCGAGCGTAGCTTTCTCGGCCTCTACAGCATCACACGGCACGATTGTAACCATCCCTGGCATACAGCGCATGAGGGGGATGTCTTCGAGCATTTGGTGAGTCGCTCCGTCTGGGCCAGTATAGAGCCCGGCGTGGCTTGCAACTATCTTGACTGGTTGCTCATTGATGCAAATCGTTGTTTTGATCTGTTCCCAGTTACGTCCCGGGCTAAAGGCTGCATAGGCCGCTGCAAATGGGACCTTCCCCATCGCTGCCAAGCCGGCCGCAACGGTTGCAAGATTTTGCTCGGCGATACCAACTTGCACGAACCGCTCGGGGAATTTCGCTGCAAAACCATCGAGCTTGACCGAACCTGTCAGGTCGGCGCTGACAGCAACGACATTTTTATCGAGCTCAGCCGCTTTGACAAGCCCTGAGCCAAACCCAGCCCTGATAGCCTTGTTCTCAAGTTCATCTTTCGTAATATCTACTAAATGCAGATTATCCATTTTTTTGCTTCCCTGCTGTTTTATTACGGTCATAGAAAAATACAACACCAAAGCCCATAGCAAGCCATACTATTAAATCTATTATCAGTGCTACTGCCTTTAAAGAAATAAAATCGTGACAGTAGACGTCACTCGTACCAGATTCGAGAAAGCCTATCGGAAACCCTCGGACAGCAGAACCGGAGTAACTTAACTCTGTCAGTGGACCAGCTGGTTCACTGACGCATCCGCTGCCGTCAACCTTGTGAGAGAACATCAAAGAAGCTGTTAATAAAACTATCCCAATGATTACCGTTGGAATGAAAAGGCGCCTACTCATGTTCACTCCTTATCTTCCCACCAAGCGTTCGAAGCTCATGTAAAGCCTTAATGGCCTGTTCGTGGTTTGGCGGTACTCCGTGCCAGTGAAAATCGTATTCCATAAAATCAACACCCTTGCCGGGAACGGTAAATGCCAAGATGCAAACGGGCTTTTCGGTGATAGCCCGAGCCATGGCACAGGCGTCGATGACTGCTTCGATGTCATTGCCGTCTATCTCAAGCACGTGCCAGCCAAAAGCTTCCCACTTTTTCTTGAGGTCATTGAGCGGCATGACCGACTCTGTCGGTCCGTCGATTTGGATGTTATTGCGGTCGACGATAGCGGTAACATTGTTGAGCGCATACTTGGAAGCGAGCATGGCCGCTTCCCACACATTACCTTCGTCGAGCTCGCCGTCGCCCATCGTTACGTAGATATGACGATGTGACTGACCGTCCATGCGCATAGCGAGCGCCATACCGATGCCCTGGCTAAGCCCGCTACCGAGTGGTCCGCTGGTGCTTTCGAGCCCCGGCAAACGAGTTCGCTCGGGGTGCCCCTGCAGTCTCGAGCCGAGCTTACGGAGCGTCAGTAGCTCTTTTTTGGGGAAATAGCCTGCTTCGGCCATCGCCGCATAGCGAACCGGCACACAGTGGCCATTACTCATGAGCAAAATGTCGCGTTCTGCGCAGTCAGGATTCTTAGGGTCGTGTTTGAGCACCGAGAAGTACAGTGCGGTGAATATATCTGCCATGCCCATCGGACCGGCGCTGTGTCCGCTCCCAGCGTGTTCGAGCATACGGATGATGTCCTCACGGATGATAACTGCTTTTTGAGCTAGCTCTTTTGGTGTGTATATTTTATTCATTCTGCTCATGATTATACATATTGTAACAACAGAGGTACATATTGACCTTTTTG
>CAYUNX010000026.1:5969-10953 GCA_964446255.1 uncultured Candidatus Saccharibacteria bacterium | reverse complement strand
TGCCAGAAAAAGCTAGTTTTAGGACTCGACGTCTCGCCATCACTGCGTTTGACCTTGATGTCAGACAACAGCTAGCCCCCGAAGCCGCGTTTTACGATGCCGCCCTGCGCATGAGCCACGAATACGTCAAAGCTATCGCTAACGTCTTACTCCCCAAGGCAACTTCAGTCGTTCTTTAGTGCCACTACTTGCACGAATCGTGACTTTCAATCTGTTGCATATTGACTTTGTGATTTATTTGTGCTATTATAGAATTCATGACATATTCGAGGGAATTCATTGCTGGGTGCAATGAACTGGGCATTTTCAAACCAACCGAAACAATTCCTGCTGATTTAACGGCCGTCCCAGATCTGAACCCCGAAAACCTTATTGCATTTCTAAATCAAACACGAAACCCCGTCAGTGCAGAGATTGACGAACGTCGTATTAGCGGGCTTTCGCCGCTCGATTCTCTGCAACGCGCCGCACTGAAAGGCGTTAGGTTTGGTGAATTTCCAAAAGGTACAGATTTTGTAGGTTGTTGCGCCCTTACTGAAGAAAATTTTGAATACTCACTTCAAAACGCTGACAATCCTGCCGCCCTTTTAGATCGGGTAGCAATAGTTATTCGAAAAGAAGACAATCCTATGGCCTTCATAAAAAGCCATGGAGACCCTTCTGCTTACATGATAGCTGACGATCCGTCCAAAGGCTTAGTAGCTGGTGCATTCGGAGTTTTAGAAGAAATTGCCTATGTAAAACGCGGAGATACCGATAGCACCAAAAGCCCCTTGTGCGTTACGATACCCTACAGCGCTGTTGATAAATTTCATCCCATTCGTATGGGCGCTATGCCGCTTCCGAGCGAAGTCCGCAATTCACTATTGCACGAGGACCCTACTGCTAATTATTTAAAGCTATCACCACAAGACATCGTCACTCGAACCATGGAAATTATGAAAGCGGCAACAACGAGAGACTTATCTCATGATGAGGCAAAGAAATTCTTAGTTGCGGGAAAAATCGTAACTATCTAGGTCGCGTTTATTGGCCGAGGATTTGCTGGAGTTTGTGGTAGGCGGCAACGGGGTCGTCACCGTGCAGGTAGCCACCACAGTTGATAACATCGATACCGCCATCGGCGAGCTGCTTGGCATTGGTGTCATTTGCACCACCGTCCCAACCGATTTCGAGCTGCGGTTTGAGCAATCGTAGTTCTTTGACTTTTTCGAGCATACCGAGGTTGGTGGTACCAGCGTTTTGCCCGAGACTGCCCGCAAAGATTAACACGTGATCGATGTATTCGAGAGCGGGTACGATGGCACTGACTGGTGTTTCCTGCAACAGCGCAATGCCTGCTTCGATGCCGTGACTGTGGAGTTGCCGAGCAAAGGCTCTGTAGTCACCCTCTGCTTCGGCATGTACGATGACGAGCTGGGGTGCGAGCGCTAAGAGTGCCGGCATATGCTCGAAAGGCTGCTGGAACATGATGTGCAAGTCAGCCCGCATACCGGCTGGCCACCAGACATTTTCTATGTCGAGGAATTTGCGTGTAAACACACCGTCACCGAGGTCAATGTGCAATCTTGTAGCGTACTGAGCTGTCTCTTCGACTTGTTGCCTGAACTCTTCAGGGTCATCGGTCATTACCGTTGGACAAATCGAGACTGGCATTATTTGGCCTTTTTCCGAGCGTCAAGATAACCAATAGCCAGCACGAATACACCAAGACTCACAAGAAGAATTATGTTGTCAAATGCTAGCAGATTGTTACCGTTCGATACTACGTCTGGCATGAATAGGTCAAATTTCATTCGGAAGTAGCTTGCCAGCGAGTAAATTGCACTGAAAATTGTTTGTGCAACTATCGCGATAAGACCGGCGATAAATAGTCGGTGTAGTAGCGAGGTATAGCGGCTCCACGCATAGATGAGCGCTACGCCAAAAAGAAAGAATGGGTACAAAGTGAAAAATACTTGAGATAGTGCAGCTAAAACTCCAAAATCTTCTGTTACTTCAAGATTGAAAACAGACAAGCTCATGATGACCTGCGCAAGCCACGCAAGACCAATTGCCCCCAAAAAACCAATTTGCAGTCTTGTTGAAACGCGAACAGCCGACCCATTTGAACCTTTTTTCGATGCTTTTTTTGTTGCCATACTACTCCTTTATTAGTTTAAACTATCCATTTGTTTGATACGGCGGGCATGACGCTCGGCTTCGCTAAACGGTGTTGCGAACCAAATTGTGATAGCCTGCTTCATTTCATCAAGCGTCAGGAATCGTCCTGACAGACTCAGTACATTGGCGTCGTTATGAGTACGCGATAGCTTAACGATTTCATAGGGGTCATCACTCATGGTTCCTTCGGCATCGACAGCTACTTTGGCAAGTACTGGACCGTAAAAGAGCGCGCAGCGCACGCCAGGTACGCGATTTGCGACAATCGCCTCACCCTGTCCGCTTCCGCCCATAATCACCGCTCGTTCACAATCACCACTTGCGACTGCTTGGGCTGCTGGAAAGATAAACACAGGGTAATCATCCTCAGGGTCGAACGATTTCGGCCCAAAGTCGACACATTCATGCCCCAAACTTTCGAGATGCAATTTGAGCTCTTGGAGTGGTTCGTATCCGGCGTGGTCTGTGGTAATGGCTACTCTCATGCGATCTCTCCCTGCTACGTGTTAATTAAGTAAGTCTAGCTCCTGAATGCGTCGCTTGAACCGTGGCGCACCCGCAAATGGCGTCATGAGCCATGTGTTGATGATACCAACGGCGGCTTCCATGTCGAGGTCATGCGCCGGTAGGCACAAGACATTGCTGTCTTCGTCATTACGACTACTGCGTGCTGCCTCTTGGTTATAGCCAAGTGCTGCTCGTACGCCCTTGTAACGGTTAGCGGCGATACACATACCTTGTCCGCTGCTACACAGCAAAATGCCGCGTACATCAAACGATGGGTCGTCGTTCATAGCCACAACGACGCGACTGGCAAACTGCGGATAATCGTCGTCAGGGTGCTGCTGCACATCACCGCAATCAGTCACTTCATAGCCACCGCGCTGTAAATACTCACCAAGCTTAGCTTTGAGCTCAAAACCATTATGGTCGGCACCTATGAATATTTTGGGTTTATCAGCGTTCATCAGGTAGTCCTTACGTTCTCTTTATCGTCTTGCCGAAATCGGCACTTAGCTCAACGAGCCGGTTGGCATATGCCCACTCTCGGTCGTACCATAACTTGACACTGATGAGCCGCTCACCTTGTACATCGGTGCGCGCGAGGTCGACAACCGCCGAGCTACTTTCGCCAATCACACCATCGGACGCAATCGGTTCTGCACTGACCGAGACGATTCCTTGGTAAAACGGTTCTGCGGCTGCTTTCTGGATAGCTTTGTTTATGGTATCGGCTGTTACTGCATGTTTAGCCACAACAACGAGCTCACTGATAGATGCAACGAGGGTTGGTGCCGGCAGCACGGCAACATTGGTTTCGCTATCGCACGCGCAATCGGTTGCGCAGATGCATTCTTCATCCCCACCATCGTCGCAAGCGCCTAATTTTGAACAAGCCCAAGTACCATCAACAGTTGTTACGAGCGACCGTTCTGTGCCAATAGTTGCTGCCAGAATCTCTTGTACCGGAGCGACCGCAGCAGCCGCAGCACCACCTGCGCTTATCGCTGTGCCGACGGTGGCTAAATCTGATTCGTTGACGCCGAGAATAATGGTTTGCAGCTCATCACCTGCGGCTGCAAAAACTACCCGCTTCGCACCGGCTTTTTCGTGTTTTGCAGTTTGGTCTTTTGTGGCAGCTTCACTTTCACAGTCGACGACAACGTCGATCTCGTATTCTTGCCAAGACAACCCGAGAGCGCGCGGCACCAAAACAATGTTTGTGCCATCAATGGTTACTGAGCTTGCATCGGCCACGATTTCACGCTCGATGGGTGAATAGACGTCGTCATGCTGCAATTTTTCTACAATCTGATCAGGAGTCATGTCGCTATAGATTGCTATGACTTCTAGGTCTTGCCGCTTGAGTGCAACGTTACATACTGAGCGACCTAATCTACCAAAACCATAAATTGCAACTTTAGTTTTCATTGCTCCACCTTATACTTCTGACCTTATATCGCTTATGGCTCTATTGTAGTCATATTGCACTTAAGTGGCAAGAGTGAATAGCGTGCCTGTGTATGAGGACACGACCAACTAATCACATCAGGTAGTGTGTGACTACTATGTAAATCGAAAGTATGGTGTTTATTTTGCTTGGTAGCGCTTGATTGATTCATCGATGATAGTTTTAGCAGCATCGATATCGCCCCAACCTTGCACGACAGTGGTGCCAGGCTTTTTGAGGTCTTTGTAATGGCTAAAATGTTCAGCGATCTTTTGCTTCCAGCGAGCACCAAGGTCATCGAGGTTGGTGATGCTATCACCAGTATCGCGGTTGTCGGCAGGCACAACGACAATCTTGTGGTCGGCTTCACCGTCATCGATAAAGTTCAATACACCGATCACGCGCGCTTCGAGCCAGATGCCGGTTGGCAGTGGTGTGTCACAAACGATGAGTGTGTCGAGTTCGTCACCATCTTCGTCGAGCGTCTGGGGGATAAAGCCATAATTGACTGGTTTGGCGTAGATGCTTGGTTCGACGCGGTCGAGCTGAAAAGCGGCTCTTTTGCGGTCCCATTCAATCTTGAGGTTGCTGCCCATCGGGATCTCAACAACAGTGTTGACTGTGCCTTGTTGCCAATCGCCTGTTTCGAGTACTACGTTAAAATCTGCCATGTGTATCTCCTTTGTAAAGTTAGTTTCTTATGTTTTAGTTTGCAGTTTTTAAGTCCTGTTTTGCACACCGACATCGGCCTACACCCCTTGAATACTACAAACTAAGTACCATTCCATTGTACACTACTGGTATGAGCTCACTCAAAATCATTGGACACCGCGGCGCGGCCGGTCTTGCACCCGAGAATTCCATCGCCGC
>CAYUNX010000026.1:0-5869 GCA_964446255.1 uncultured Candidatus Saccharibacteria bacterium | reverse complement strand
AACATGAATGCACGGTGGCTCTGGACTGGTTTCGTCCAAGCTGTGCATCATGCTGGTTACCAGCTGGCACCATACACGGCCGACCAGCCTACACGAATCAAAAGTTGGCAGCCCTATTTGTACGGAGTTATAACTAACTATCCAGATCGTTTTGAGTCAAACAAGTAATGAAAACTAATGACACTCGACTTCTAGAACCGCGGGCCTATGTGCAAGATATAACGCGCAAAATCGATGGTGCTAAACGACGTGTGGTGCTCTTTACGCACATCATTGCCTATGACGACAGTACGGTAGAGTTGATTGATGCGCTCTGCGCTGCGGCTAAACGCGGTGTCGAGGTTGAAGTCGCTGGCGACATATATACCTTTGGTATACTCGGTGGCTACATGACTTTGCCAATACTCGCAAACGAACGCTTGCGCCGCTTGCGTTTGATGCAACACAAGCTGAAACAAGCGGGCGTTAACTATCGCTGGATTGGCCAATTTGGTCCATTCTTGTTTGCCGGCCGAACACACGTCAAATGGTGTGTTGTTGACAATGACGTCTATGGTTTTGGTGGGGTTAACCTCTACAAGCAAGGTGTTGAGATTGCCGACTATATGCTGCATGTTCGCGACACTGACCTTGCAAACCGCATCGAGCATGAACACGACCGCATTGCCCGCGCTGACCGCAATGGTCGATGGTATCGCAGCCACCAATTCCCGTGCCAAGCTGGTACAGTCTATATTGACGGTGGCAAACCATATGATTCGCTCATTTACGAGCGGGCGTGTGAACTCGCTGAGCAAGCGACCGACATTCTGTTTGTCTCACAGTACTGTCCGACAGCTAAACTCGGCAAGATATTAGCTGACAAGAATGCTCGACTGTATTTTAGCCGCTGGCAACTGATTGGCGGAGCGAACCGCATGCTCATACGGTTTAGTATGGCAGTCACGGGCTACAAAACCCGCTACACGCGGTCGATATACAACCATGCCAAATACATCATCTACACCATGACAGATGGCAGCAAAGTAGCGCTGAGTGGTTCACATAACTTCGTACACGGCGGAGTCATACTCGGTACCCGCGAAATCGCTCTCGAGACAAGCGACCCAGCTATAATCACTCAACTCGAAGACTTTTTCACGACTCACATCGCCTAGTTTTCATCTGTCAAATTGCGTCTAAGCGGCTTTTATAGGTCCGTCCTCACAAAATTACAACGGGTGCATAAACTATGGCTCTGCACTCCCCTGTTGTAGACTGTATGAGTGATTGAGTTACGATTTGTTAAACGCGTGCAATGGTCGGCGGATGTGTGGGAGTATTTTTGGCAACCTTCAGTTGGAGTCAATTATCTGCCGGGACAATATGCCGATTTTTACATCGCAGGCGTGGTTGACCCGCGTGGTAGCTCACGCGTTTTTACCATGACTTCGTTGCCCGGCGATGAATTTGTCAGTTTCGCCGTCAAAATTAGCCCACACCCCAGCCCCTATAAACAGCTACTCACGCATTTTAAGCCTGGTGAAACTTTGCACATGAGCGAACCAATGGGTGACCTTGTGCTCCCGCGGCTCGCCGGCACCCCAATGACATATGTAGCAGGGGGACTCGGCATCGCTTCGTTTATCGCCTTGCTACGTGAATGTGAAAGGTCGGCGAAGTCACACCCCATTTCAGTTTTATGGGCGATACGCAGTAACGCCGATCGGTATGCCTTGCCGATTTTACAAGCCGAGACTAGTACTAAATACCGCGAATTCGTCGCACCTGACCGCCTCCAGGTCGATGATATACTCGCAGCTACCCCAAGCAATGGCCTCATCTACCTTTCGGGGAGCGAACGGTTTGTCATGGCACTTCGACATGATCTTCACGAGCGTGGCATCACCGACTCGCGGATACTATTTGACTATTTTAGTGGCTATACCGAGCTTTAAGCTTCGCGTTCAGCAGCTTCGAGGTATTCACGAATCTTGAGTGAAGCGGTGGCACCTTCACCGACCGCACTGGCGACTTGCATAGTGGCGCCGCTACGGATATCGCCCGCCACAAATACGCCGGGCATACTACTCAAAAGGTTGACGTCAGTCTTAATGAGGCCGACCTCGTCAACTTCGAGCGCTCCACCGAGGAATTGGCTATTGGGCTTCAACCCAACAAAGACAAACACACCGTCGATTTTGATATCGACCTTTTTACCGGTAGTCGTGTCGGTGCCAACGATTTTGACGACTTGCCCATTGTCGTCGGCTACGATTTCGTCGGTCGTTGTCGCAAGATGCACGGTGACTTTGCCTTCATCGACGTGTTTTTGCAACTCTTTTTGCAAGACATCGCTGGCTCGAAGTTTAGACCGCACCATTAGGTCAATGTGACTGGCGAACCGAGTCAAAAACATCGCTTCTTGCACGGCAGAGTTGCCGCCACCAACCACTGCAATCCGTTTGTCACGGTAAAAAGCTCCATCACAGGTTGCGCAGTAGTGGACACCTCGGGCGTAATACTCAGCCTCACCGGGGATGCCGAGCTTTTTATAATCACTGCCAGTCGCGATGAGCACCGCTTTGGCATACATATCGCCGCTGGTTGTCTCGAGTCGCTTCCATTCGCCTTCGTCGTGCAGCGCCGTAACCTCTGCTGGCTCGATGACGGCACCAAAACGTTCTGCTTGGGCTTGCATGTTGCCAGCAAGCTCGAGACCAGCGATACCATCGGGAAACCCTGGGTAGTTGTCGACTTTATCGGTTATGGCCGCCATACCACCCGGTACAGCACGCTCGATGAGCAACGTGTCAATGTCTTCTCTTGTAGTGTAGATGGCAGCACTCAGAGCCGCTGGGCCAGCGCCAATCATAATCACAGTATGCTCAACACGCTTTTCGCTCATCAGTTTCTCCGGTTTAATTTTGTTAGTTACTATTGTACATTACTTTACTTTGTATAGTAAAGCCCTCACATGGTGTTGTGAGGGCTTATGGAAATGTGCATTGTTTAGGCGATTGCAGGAGCTAGTTTTGCGAGGTTATAACCAACGACAACTTCTTGGGTGTCATCTTGCTTGGTAACAACGGTCACAGGCACGGTCAAAGCACCAGAGATAGCCAAGGCCTCTTGCTGACGTTGTGGATGCTCGTCGAGGTTGACTTCGTCATAGCTAAAGCCCTTGGCGGCGAGGTATTTTTTGACCATTGGGCAGTATGCACAAGTTTTGGTAGTGAAAATCGTAATGTTTTTGACCATGATGTAGACCCCTCCTCTCGAGGCCTTCTTATTTTAGTTTGGCAGTTTTATTTTGTCCACTATTTTGGCACCTCCCGAGCACCTTTCGTGGGGTCACTGTCGAACGCTTTTAAGTATATATAGCGCTAATGTTTTAGTCAATGCGCTATATATTGTGTTTTTTACACATTATAGCCCGTAATTGGCCTTGACTATTTGCCGTCGATAGACACAAGCTCAATGTCAAAAACAAGGTCAGCATCGGCTGGGATACCACTGCCATATGGTGGCGTGTGACCATAGGCTTTAGCGGCAGGAATCAGCAGGCGGCGTGTACCACCGACTTTCATACCAGGTACACCCTCGGTCCAACCAGCGATCACACCACTAAGTGGAAAACTAATGGCTCTACCGAAATCTTTTGAGCTCTGAAAGACACTACCGGTTTTGGCGATTGCACCGATGTAATGACACGTCACGGTGTCGCTGGCGGCTGCTTCGGCGCCAGTGCCTTCGACACGGTCGACTATTTGGAGCTCGGCGACACTATCTACGGGAGTAAAATCGTCCAACATGGTCAGAGGGTCCTTTCGGTTTAATTACCTATGCTTTTAAGCGTTACATCAAAGACGAGGTCAGCGTCGGCTGGAATGCCAGAGCCCTGCGGAGGCGTGCTGCCATAGGCTTTAGCTGCTGGGATGACTAAACGGCGCGTACCACCGACTTTCATGCCAGGGATACCTTCTTGCCAGCCAACGATGACGTTGCTCAGTGGGAAGGTTGCAGTCTGACCTGAGTCGAGTGAGCTTTCAAAAATCTTGCCGGTTGCCGCAACTGCACCAGTGTAGTCTACAGTAACGGTGCTGCCAGCTTTCGCCTCTGCGCCGTCACCGACTTTGGTGTCAATCTTTTGGAGCTCAGCTGTTTTGGCAACAGGTGCAAACTCTGCCAGTAGCGTTCCAGCCAGCTTGCCAGCGACAGGTTGCGTTGTCGTATCGGTTTGAGCTACATCAGTAGTCGTCTGCGACGTGTCGGTTTTCTTGTCTTTATTGGCAACAGAATCCCAGATGACGCTGATAGTCAAAGCCGAAGCAGTAATCAGAAATAAAAAAGCTCCGAAACCAGCAAAAATCCTATGACCTAGTTTAGTCGTTGACATACAAATTATTCCCCTCACTTAACTTAATCGTAAACACTATTATACCAAACGAAATTGCTTTTTAGCGTTTAAATTCTACTGTTTTGCAATCTACGGTATAGCTTATTTTATTCGTGCCAATCGATCTGCATTGGCTCGTCTGGGAAACCATGTTCTAGCGCCTCGACGAGTTCAACTTTGAGCGAGCCTGACACAAAGTTACTATCTGCTAGCTCGGCAATAGGGAGCCACGTTGGTTCGTAGGTGTTCTGACCGGCTGCACTTATGTGAGCTTCTGGCGTGTCAGGACTCAGGACCGGTTCACCGCCGAGGTACTCGCACAAAAAGACGTACTGCGTACCATAGGGTGCGCCTGGCTCTTCGACATAGACGAGCCGCACAGATCCAACCGTCAAACCCGTTTCTTCGTCTAGCTCACGACGCAGTGCTACCTCGAGTTCTTCACCCATTTCGATACCCCCACCGATGAGGGTGTAGTACTGTTTGCCAAATTTATTGCGCTTCATGACGAGCAACTTGTCGCCGTTCGTCACGATTGCGCGTATCGCATGTTTCATCGCCGTACCTTTCGCTTATGTTAGGCTGCCCTTTTATACTAAAAAGTATAGCCTATACCTACATAGTTTATCTACCGGCGAAAATTAGGCTTGGCGGTAGAGCGAGCCTTCAGAAACTTTGCCGATAACCTCATGCGCGCTGGTAACAACGATGAATGCGCGCGGGTCGAGTGCACGGACTGCTTCTTTGACTTTTTGCTCTTGCAGCCGTGTGATGACGACCAGCATCACACCGTGTGGCTCGCGGTCGTCTGGGTTGCTTTCTTTGACGTACGTGACGGGCTCTTGGATAAGCATGTTTATCATCTTACCGATGTCACGCACTTGCAAGCTGACAATCCATAAACAGCGCGATTCATCGAGCCCCTCTGAGGTAATGTCGATAGCCTTGTGCGCTACAAAATAGGCAATCAGTGAGTAGAGCGCCTGCTCCCAGCCGAAAACAAAACCGGCCAAGGTGATGATGACGCCGTTAATGGTCATTATCGCCTCGCCGACCGAAAACACTGTACTTCGGTCGATTAACACCGCAATCGTGTCAGACCCGTCGATGATGCCACCATAGCGTATGACGATACCCACACCGATTCCGACCAAGAGCCCACCAAAGACCGCTGCCAAGATTGGTACGTCGGTAAAACCGTGCGATATGTGTACGAATGTTAAGCCCGCCAGTGCCATGATGCCTATGACCGAAAGCGCGGCAAACTCTTTGCCGAACTTTTTGTAACCCAGTACGATGAATGGGATGTTTAAGATAATGAGGTACAAGCCAAGCGGCAAGCCCGAAAGCTCAGCGGCGAGGATTGATAGGCCGGTTACACCACCGTCAATCAGGTGGTTCGGCAATAAGAAAAACTGCAGTCCGACTGCAGTAACACAACTCCCGAGGAGTACTAGCGCGACTCGTTTGATTCTTCCAAACAGAATAGGC
>CAYUNX010000025.1:15508-17390 GCA_964446255.1 uncultured Candidatus Saccharibacteria bacterium | reverse complement strand
TGGGCGCAACGAAGTGTTGTCGAAGAATATGCGTGAAGACATTCAAGATTCTAGAATCCAGAATCTAGATTCCCACCCGATAATCGGTAATCTTAAATCGGTAATCGTGTAGTTACGCTTGGTTGTCGCCGTCAAAGATGGCTGAGACGGAGCGTTCTTCATAGATTGCATCCATGGCAGAAGCAAGCAGGTCGACGATGGACACGACTTCAATATGAGCTAGTTTGGGGTTTTTGGGGAGTGGTACGGTGTCGGTTACGATAATGTTATCGATGTCAGAAGCCGCGATTCGTTCGGCGGCTGGCTCTGAGAACAGGCCATGTGTCGCGACGACGATAACAGATTTTGCGCCGTGCTTTTTGAGCTGTGCCGATGCCGCGCAGATAGTGCCTGCCGTATCGATCATGTCGTCATTGATGATGCAGATTTTGTCTTTGACGTCGCCGATGATGTCGAGCTTGACTTCAACTTGGTTGTTCTTGGGACGTGTTTTGTGGATGACTGCTATGTCTACACCAAGTCGACCTGCGAATTTTTCGGTGGCTTTCACACGGCCTGCGTCAGGTGAGACGAGGACGAAATTTGTACCGTACCGCTCGCGCAGATAGTCTGTTAGTACAGGCATCGCGACGAGGTGATCGAACGGCCCATCAAAAAAGGCTTGGATTTGACCCGTGTGCAAATCTACGCTGACGATGCGGTCCGCCCCTGCTACACTCAGAATGTCGACAACTAGTTTAGCGGTAATTGGCTCACGGCCGCTTGATTTGCGGTCTTGACGAGCATAGCCAATGATAGGGCAAACAGCGGTAATGTGACGGGCCGATGCGCGCTTGGCGGCATCGATTAGAATAGCTTGCTCCATAAGTGCGTCGTTTACCGGTGCGCTGTGGGTCTGCATGATAAAAACATCGGCACCGCGCACTGACTCACTCAGCTGACATTTCATTTCACCATTGGCAAAATGCTGCAATCTTGCGTCGCCGAGTTCAACGCCTAATTTTTTAGCGACAGCTGCGGCTAACTCGGGGTGGCTGCTTCCGCTGAAAATTTGCATTCGTTTCATGTAGTCGTGCTCCTCTAGTTGTTAAACTTTATTATCATTTATGGTGCTCGGTGCCGGAGAGGCAAGGGCGCGGTAACCTATGTCGCTGCGATACTGCATACCCTTGAAGTGGATGCCACTAGCGCCAATTGCGGCATTGGCTGCGTCTGAGGCGGCTTGAAGTGTCAGACCAAGTCCAGTCACAAATAAGACACGTCCACCGGCCGTAACTACGCCGTCATCAGTAGTTTTTGTGCCGCCATGAAAGGTCATAACATCGACATAATCTTGATCAAGCCCTTCGATAACGATCCCGGTAGTTGGTGATTCTGGATAGCCGGCAGCCGCTAGACAAATTGCTATCGCTGCGCCGTTAAGCTGTGTGGGCATCGTAAAACTAGCTAAGTTGCCCGATGCAGTCGCCTGCAGCATGGAGTAGATGTCGACACCGTTTCCCTGAAGCAACGGGATAATAACCTCTGTTTCCGGGTCACCAAAACGTGCATTGTACTCGATAACAACAGGGTCTCCACCTAGCTCTTCGGCGAGCATGATGCCAATGTAAAGTACTCCTTGATATGGTGTGCCTTCGGTGCGCATGCCTTCAATGCTTGCTTGTGCGATATCTGCAATCTTGGACCATTGGTCGGAGCTCAGCATCCAGTCGGGCAGTGGAGCATAGACACCCATACCTCCGGTGTTCGGCCCGGTATCGCCAACACCAATCCGTTTGTGGTCTTGCGATGCCAACGGGATAATAGTGTGTGAAGTTCCGTCGCTCAAAACAAAAACTGAAACTTCTGGACCGTGGTATCGGCGCTGGATAACAAAGTGACT
>CAYUNX010000025.1:0-15408 GCA_964446255.1 uncultured Candidatus Saccharibacteria bacterium | reverse complement strand
AGGTCAATGGCAGTATCGATGCAGAATGTAAGCGTGGCAGCTTCGTCAGCCAGAGTTACATTGGTTGTCTTTGCGACACCTGCAATACCAGCGTTACCAGGCGAAACGAATATTGCATCTACCAAATCTGATTCGGACAAACCATAGGCGAGAGCGTGCTCTCGGCCACCGCTACCTATTACTAATACTTGCGCTCCCATTATTCGCCTCCTTGATTATATGCACGTTGTTTGCGAACGAAATCTGCCACGTCCGAGGCGATGTGCGCCTTTTCGGTCTGTTGTACGCGTTCAAAAAGTTCCCCGGCCGTTTCGTCTAGCATGACCTCGACTCGGTGCTCAAAAACCACTGGTCCTTCATCATAACCTGTGCTCACTATGTGTAGGCTTTGTCCTGCCTCAGGGTGCTGCTGCCGAAGTACTTCCTCTTGCACGTGAATGCCAAACAAGCCTTTGGTTTCGGGCAAAAGCCCTGGGTGGGTATTGAGCATTCGTGCCTGATAAATACTCTTGTAGCTCGGTTGCCAACCATAGGAGTCGACAATTTTATCACCAA
Organism: uncultured Candidatus Saccharibacteria bacterium; assembly: GCA_964446255.1. Lineage (GTDB taxonomy): Bacteria > Patescibacteriota > Saccharimonadia > Saccharimonadales > UBA4665 > JAGXIT01. Next base: position 14,853 of record CAYUNX010000025.1, on the reverse strand, counting down.
TGTGTTTCATGAATCCAAGCAGAAGAACGAGGTCAATTTTGTATGAGCTTAGGGCTTCTAGAATTGCATTTTGTTCTGCTATCGACTGTTGGCCTCGCCCGACGACTTCGTTTGACACTGCTGGGTGCGTTTGTCCATTGATAAGCACTGTCTTGATGTCAAAGCCAAGCTCGGCATTGAGCTTAGAGATTCGCTCTAACACACCAGCCTTACTATTGTTGCAGATCACAAGCGGTACAGTTAGCTCTGGGTGCTCTTTTACGATACTACGGATAAATGCTTCTGCCGTCGTGCCACTCCCCGATGCTAGTATGGCGACGGCAGTTGTACTCATGACACTTTTGGGAGTTTTTCGAGATGCACTTCTGCGTATTCACGAGAGTTAATGTGTCTGATTTCTTTGGTGCGTTTGCCTATGGACACGGGGTAAATGCCGGTAAAACACGACGCTGAGAACATCGACTCAGGTAACCCTGTCGCGCGAATCATCCCATCGTATGACAGAAAATGAAGTGATGTCGCACCGATGTAATCTCGTATCTCTGCAATCGACATGTTGGAAGCGATGAGCTCAGCCTGATCGGGAGTATTGATGCCATAATAATCAGGGTAGAGAATAGGTGGCGAACTAATCAGCAGGTGTACCTCGGTCGCTCCAGCTTCACGCATCATAGCGACAACCTTGCGCATCGTGGTGCCACGAACGATTGAATCATCGACGAGTATGACGCGGCGACCGCGAATCGACTCCACTAAGGGGTTGAGTTTCATTTTGAGGTCATGTTCGCGTAGCTCGGCCGTAGGGCGTATGAATGTGCGGTGGATGTAACGATTTTTAATAAGGCTCATTTCAAATGGAATACCACTGGCTTTGGCGTAGCCAAGAGCTGCCGGGATGGCTGAGTCTGGCACCGGAATAACCACGTCGGCTTCAACGGGGAACTCGGCTGCCATCTCGTGTCCAAAGTTTAGCCGTACGGTGTTGACGCTCTTACCGAGCATGGTGCTGTCGGGTCGTGCGAAGTAGACAAACTCAAAGATATCGAGTTTTTGTTCGGCCGGTGCGACTTGATATGATTGCAGGCCATTGACGTCGATACTGACGAGCTCACCAGGTTTGATTTCTCGCTCAAACGTTGCGCTCACCGTATCGAGGGCGCACGTTTCCGACGCGATAACATAGCTTCCATCGTGCAATCGACCGAGCGAAAGTGGGCGTATGCCGCATGGGTCGCGGAAGGCGATGAGCTTGTCTTTGGTTAGTAACGTGCAAGAAAAAACCCCTGTAAACAGGGGGTAGCATGCAGTGATGGCTTCTTCGATTGACATACCATCGTCGAGCTTTTGGCCAATCGCGGCGGTCATCATGCCAGAATCGTTGAGATGACGCGTGGCGACACCGCGTTCCTTCAGATAAGTCTTAAGCACTGTAACATCAGGCAAGTTACCATTGTGGGCAAGTGCAAAACCACGTACGGGGTCATGGAAGGGTTGGTTGTATCTGTTAGTGTGACCGCCTGAAGTTGAATAGCGATTATGACCGATGGCGATGTTGCCAGGCAAACGCTTAAGATCTGACTCACGGTAAACAGTGGTGACGAGTCCATTTGCGGCATGCCGGTGGATTTGCTTGCCATCACTCGAGGCGATACCCGAACTCTCTTGACCGCGATGTTGCAACGCACAGAGCCCATAAAATGACAAACGAGCCGCCTCTGGGCTCGCTGCGAATATGCCAAATACGGCGCACTTCTCGGTTAGTTGCGTATCATCTAGCACTATCGGCATCAGACATCTTTCCCTCGTTTAGAAATCAATATATACAGGCCGTTGCCCTAAAGCTCCACCATAAGCCACATGTATCTATAAAAATAGTAGTCTTTTACGGTCATTTGCGCAACCCAAAATGTAAAAAAGACTCATCACAGACACCTCAAAATGGTATACTCAGCGCAATGGATAGAGCAATGTTTCGGGCGGCGGTGTTTATCATTATTAGAGATGATCAGGGCAGGGTTTTGCTACAACGCCGTGCAAATACGGGGTATTTAGATGGTCACTACGACTTTCCGGGTGGTCATGTTGAAGACGGTGAGTCATTTGTCGAAACAGGACTCCGTGAGCTCGCCGAAGAGGTAGGATTGAAGACAGAAGCAGCCGATTTGCAGCTCCTACACCTCAGCCAAAACTTTGTAGATGTGGCGTATATCAATGTAATGTTTACCGCTACCAACTGGAGCGGAACGCCAGCTATCATGGAACCGCATAAGTGCGACGACTTACATTTTTTCAATACATCAGAACTACCTGAAAAATGCTCGCTCGCAGTTCGTATCATCGAACGCGCCGGTTTCGATGCGCCAATCAGTACGACAAGTATTGATTCTATTGAATTTGAAACACTCGTAAATAACTAGAATCGTTCTTTAAAAGGTCCAGTTTTTTGAATGATAGGGTTTGGGGTAAACATAGCATCGACGGGAAAACGGCCAATATTGCCAATATGATCTCTGACAATAGGATAGATGTCAGTTCCTTGTGCCTCAAAAGCCACAAGCTCACCAGCATAACGATGGAAAACATCCGGCGCAGGTTTTGTGACGACTAAATACAGTGGAGGAATGTTTCTCAGACCAATTGATAAGCGATTTAACTCTTTGGTTTTTTTCGAGGCGTACTCTATGCACGTTTCGGTAGTCGTTCTAAAACCACTGGGTACGATAACGCTGAAGGCGGCAATTTGATTTTTCATCTGTCCTATAGAGAGTTGCCTTGCACGATGACGTTGTGTAGCAAGTGCCGAAGTAATAAAATCAATTACGAGTATAAGGTCAGTATTTAGCGGGATGCCTCGTTCATTCTTGGTGAGCGCAACACGGGACTTTTTATCATCTTCAAACATATATCGAGTAGCTGTTTTCTCACTCAATACCTTTAATTTCTCTAGGCAATCGTACATTAATGGGCTTGTGAAACGCTCAGGCATGGTTCATAGTATAACCTTAAACTAACATAACGCAATACGCAATCTTATGGTATTAGATTATGCTTAAGATCTACCCTGCTGGTTACGATGATCAGTTAAAACAGCAACTTGTTCAATTTTACATGCAGTATCGGCGTCGATTATCAGACCGAGCCCTAGACAAAACGATCGTGCTATTTGAGGTTCGTCCGAGAATCTTCCTACAAATGTATCCACTGCATCTTTTGTTATTTGATCAGTGAGTATGTCTAATCCATTCATGCCATGATTAAATGCCATTCGTGCAATCGTGCTAACTGTAGGGTTGCTGTCACGCCAAAATACCTTTTGTGTGAGATGGTTGTGAAGCAGTCGAAGTGTGGTATAAACATTCTTGTCCACTGGTTTTGGATTGTATGAAACAATCGCTAAGCCAGCTAGCATACCCGCTGCAAAGGCACTGCGTCGAGGTTCTTCGGCCTGGGAGGGAAAAATGTCGTTCGTAATGAGTGTGAACTCGTTAATCTTTTTCGGCCATTGTTCGATAGTTTCCGAGTTAGAGAACGCTTCAAATGCGTGATCCGTAAACCGAATAATCTTTTCTTGGTCAAGAGACTGAACATCTGGCCAGAGCTGAAAGAAGGCCGTGGAATAGCCAGAGTAATCTTCTCTGCCCTGTCGCTCTTTCATACAGTTAGTATAACCTCAGAACAAAATAACTCAAAATACAAAAATATAGTAAATTAGTATGACGAACTTATGACATACGGCTAAGCTAAGGGGAGGAGCTCAGGTTCTTGGTTGAGAGTGATTTTGAACTTGGCTTGTACCGCATCGACTATTTTGGCCTTGAAAGTGAGTAGGTCGGCTGTCGACTTAGCGTGCTCGTTAATGAGTACGAGTGGTTGGGTAGGCCAGGTTGCCATGCCTGTTTCGGAGTCATGAAAGTCTTTGAAACCAACTTGCTCGATAAGCCAAGCAGCTGGAATCTTTGCGCCACCGTTTTCGAGCGGCCAGCAGGGCATATCAGGGTAATCGGCGCGGAGTTCTACGAGTTCACCGCTCGTAACGGCCGGATTACCGAAGAAAGATCCGTTGTTGGCTACGACTGCTGGGTCGGGTAACTTGGCACGACGGATTGCGATGACGGCATCTCGTACTGCTTTCGGAGTTATGTTCTGTATCATGTTTGTGTCGAGGTATTGTTGGACTGCCGCATAGTAGGGTGGCTGCGGATTGCCGGCAGTCAGATGAAGCGTGATACCGGTGATGTAAAACCTCTCGCGGTATTCTGTTTGAAACAAACTTCGACGATAGCCAAACCCGCATGCTTCGCTTGGAACATTGGTTAGTTGGCCGGTCGTCGTGTCAAAGACCTCTACGCTCGTAAGAGTTTGGGAGATTTCTTGACCGTAAGCCCCAACATTCTGCACTGGGGTAGCACCTGCGGTGCCAGGAATGAGGCTGAGTGCTTCGATGCCGGTTAAACCTGACTCGACGGTGCGCGCCACGACGCGGTCCCAGTTTTCTCCAGCGCCTACCGTAACATAATGGCTCCGAGCATCTTCGGCGTAATCATCGTAGCCGGTGATGTGATTGACAATCACAAGTCCACGGAACCCTTCGTCACGCCAGACTATGTTGCTTCCGCTGCCAATCATGATGCTAGCCAAACCGCGCTCATTTGCCCAACGCCAGACTTCGCCAACTTCCCATTTGGTCGTGACGGTAACAAGCCAATCAGCCGTGCCGCCGAGGCGCATGGTGCTGTGTTCGGACAGTGGTGCATTTTCTATGTAATTCATACTGGTAGTATACAAACTTCTTGTGTAAACAGGTAGCGCCCAAGATAAATTATCATTTTGTAGCGTCAATTTGGCCACTCAGCCAGCATATGGTGGGTCATGCGGTTGCCAGGGGTTGCATATATGGGGTAAAATATAGGTACTATGAGTGATGAAACGCAAGCACCATACCACTACTTGGGCGAGCGACTCAAATTACTCCGTGAGGGTAACAACGAGTCAGTCGCTGACGTTTCTGGTGCCGTCGAAATCACGTCAGTAGATCTCGAGCAGTTCGAAGCTGGTCGTCTCCGCCCGAGCGAAGACATTTTGCTACTGCTATTTAGTCATTTTGACGTCGAGAGTCTACACGCCGCCGAACTCTGGAAGTTGGCAGGCTATCAAGGTAGGCCAGATGGTGGCGATGAGCCAGAGGTCCAGCCCAATTTCCCCCAAGATAATCACCATGCCATGATGATAATGGTGGACCCACGTATCATGTACAGTGACGGCGTCGAAGTCGTGGCTGGCAATCGTGGTGTCGTGGTTAATTTCTCCCAGGTTAATGGTCCAGAAGGCAAACCACTTACCATATCACGCATCGGTATGAGCCGTGTGCAAGCCGAGCAGCTTATGGGCATATTGCACCAAGTACTGTACGATATCGACAACCCAAATTCCAAACAACTGGGTAGCGGCCCAGAAGCTGATAAGTCATAATTTACTTTTCGTACACTAACGTAACAAACAGGGGGGACTGATGCTGAGAGCCGCTAAAGATAAAGTCCAAGCTGGCGCAAAAAAGGCGGCTTCACACGCTAAGCGTGCCGGTAAGCGAGCGGCGAAATTACTGACCCCCAATTCTCCAGCCTCTGTCACTAAAAGTGAAGTCCAGGCTGCTCGTGACTACATCAAAGCCTATTGGCACCAGTTGGAGCGTTTTCACCCGAAAGATGATGAAAGTTTGCTTGGTTTGCCACGAACCTACCTTGTGCCGAGCTACGACGAAACTGCTCGGTTCGACTACAACGAACTCTATTACTGGGATAGTTATTTTATGGCACAGGGTTTGCTCGATGCTGAGCATGAAGAATTGGTTGAGGGCATTCTGCAAAACCTACTGAGCTTGTTCGAGCGGCTTAGCATCGTGCCGAATGCCTCACGTACGTACCTGACTGGACGGTCGCAACCACCATTCCTAACGAGTTTTATCTTCGATATCTACGACACCTACGATGCGACTGATGAGTGGCTATCGCGTGCTATAGATATTGCACAGCGTGAGTATAAAACAGTCTGGCTCGGTACGCGCAAGCCAAATGTCCGCCTCGTACACCAAGGTTTGAGCCGCTACTACGACATTAACTACCTCAATGATCTTGCCGAGGCAGAGAGCGGTTGGGACATGACCCCTCGGTTCGGTCGAAAAGCCCTGAGCTTCCTGCCAGTTGACCTTAATGCGCTACTCTACAAATACGAGACAGACTTTGCTCGAGCAGCAGAAATTTTGCATAAGCCAAAGGAGGTTGAGCAGTGGCAGGCTGCGGCCGCTACTCGTCAAAAATCGATGAATAGCTTGATGTGGGATCGTTTGCGCGGTTTGTATTATGATTACAATTTTAAAAAAGAACGGCGGGGAACTATCAGTAGTCTTGCGTCGTACTTTACGATGTGGGCAGGGCTCGCAAGCGAAGAGCAAGCAGCTGCTATGGTGCGTGCATTGCGCCGCTTTGAGCACAAAGGTGGGCTGACGACAACAGACGACCGTCCGCTCAGCTACCAGATGCCTGGAAGCTTGCCGGTACAATGGGCCTACCCTAACGGCTGGGCGCCGCTACAGTTCATCGTCATTCAAGGGTTAGAACGCTATGGCTATCATGAAGACGCAACACGAATCGCCCACAAATGGTTACGCGCCAACCTTGACTGGTTCAATGCCAACGGCGTTTTTCTCGAAAAGTACAATGTCGTCGACCCCGACAAACCACCGCTCAAGGGTGTCTATCCGTCGCAAACAGGCTTTGGCTGGACTAATGCCGTCTTTGAACGACTTTGCCGCGATTACCTCGACTCAGAAAATTAAGCAAACTACTTAATAGTGGTGGTATAGAACACTGGTTTGTAGGACGAGCCATAGCTTGAAGCAGCGATTGTAATGCTATTGGCCGTCACGTCACTGCGCTGCCATGAAAAAACATAATCGACTAGGTGATTATCGGCAGTTGTTGTACCGGTCGTACTCGAAATTCCGCTCAGGTTCATCACATCCCAGTTACTACGAACTGCTAGTGGCTTCAGTGCGGCATAGGGGAAATAGCTGGTGTAGCCATTTTTATCATAGCGAAAATTTACACTGAAATTGCCTACGATATATAGGGGTACATTGGAAGATTTGAGCTCATTGATAAGTGCAATCAGATTGTTCATATGTGTCTTGTAGCGGTCTAGCTGGCCGGTATTGCTGGTTGGTTTGCCACTCGACTCGACACTAGATATCAAGTGCGTATTGACCACGATTATTTGCTTGCCATTAACTCTACTCTGCAGCCGTGTCCATGTCGCATAGCGTGCCGCATAAGTGGTAGTTCCGACCGTCAAACTGTCACTCATTTTGCGCCACGAACCACTACCAACTTGAGTAAATGACGTTTTGTTCCAGATAATAGGATAGCTAGATTGAGTAGCTTTGCTGTCGGTGTAGCTCGGTAAGTAACCAGCGTATTTACAGGAGCTACAGATGACTTTATTTTTTACACTGTCACGTTGGTCGAGGTGATGCAATGATTGCACTCCAAGAACTTGTGCGTCATTCATCAGTGTCAGGACTTGGTCTCCGACGATTTTAGTATTGTCAGCATTTGAATTCCAGCTTGCCGTTGTATATTTATGGGGCAAGACGGGTGAGGGGGTAGAGGGTACCGGCGTAGATGCGGGTGTTTCTATCGGCGCATCACTCTCGACGTCATTTACGATAGGTTCGCCGTTTTCGTCGATTTCAGGGGGGTCTGATTCGACTATTTCTTCTACGCTATCGTTATTTTCTTCACCACCAGTTCCATCGTCTCCATTTTCACCTTCGTTATTATCTTCACCACCTGAGCCTTCGCTAGTGTCGGAACTAGAGCTACCATCTGTGTCGGATGATTCTCCAGAAGCACTTTCTCCCGTTCCAGAGCCCGTAACAGCAGCCCCGCCACCAGAAGAACTAGACTTACTACCGGTCGCTACAGATGACGATTGAGTGTCAGGTGAGTTTGTGAATGATTTTAATTTGAGAAACGCAAATGTTCCACCGGACGATAGCAAGATAAATGCCATAACACCAATTAACAGCGTACGTTTGTGCATGCCGATGAAATCGAGAACCTTGTGCTGTTTTTCAAGTTCAGGCGCACCATGCTGAAAACTGTAAACTCGTGCTTTTTCTTTCGCGATCATCTCATCAGTCGTAGCTATAACTGTCGGGACGGTGGGTACGACAACAGATGACCTCATCGGAGATGTTTGGTTAGTGGGTCTCACTACACTCGGCGTGACAACAGAGTGTAAATTGGGGTGGAGTTCTTGCGGCTGCATATTTTTGTATTGATTGTTTAAACTCAAGCACTATTATAACACGATTAGAGGTGGTGCAACGTTGTTATTTACGCTTTGATGCCCAAATTGTTTTTTGTAAACTAAAATCACACATTGATTGATAATCAGACAGATTTACAGTGTTTTTTACTATGGCCGACTGTTAAAACCACGCAGTTACTTTCTCGCTCAGTCAATTCTCAGTCATGCTTGGTACACTTCCCTTGATTACCACTTTCTAACAGAGGAAAAACGATGCCACAGTCAGAACAAATTGAACAAGAAAAAACGCCCGTAGAAACGCCAACGGAAGCTGCCAATGAAAAAACAGTTTCGATTAAAAAATCCTTGGCATCAGCGCCGAAGCTCGCCGGCATTTGGTGGTTGGTGTTTGCAGTACTTGTATTTTTTGCAATACTTGGAATTATCGCGACCGGTCTCGCTATGCAACGTACATTTTCAAATCATGATGACAGTTTTATGGGCCGAGGCATGATGAGACAAGATTTTGACTCTGGCGTTAGATTCGGTCGTGTCGGGGGTGGAATGATGGGTCGAGGTGACTTTGACGACTTAAGCTCTGACACAGTGCGTGTTAAAGGTGTTGTTACGGCAGTAGATGATACGACTATAACGGTTGCAGGCAATGGCACGACAACTAAAATAATCATCAATGACAATACGACCTTTAGTGGTGATGATAAGCCGGCTGTTATAAATGACTCAATTCTAGCAGTGGGCACTAAAGACGGCGATACTTTCACCGCGACTCGTGTCGTGCTTCAGCGTCAATAAACTCATCATTTGAACAGTAATAGGACGGACCTATAAATCACGTTTGTGGGCAAGGGAACGTGCCCGCGTCAGTAGTCTTCTGAGTTTTATAAATGTAGTGGCTCTTGTGTTGGGTGCGTGACGTTTGGGGTGATCAGCAACAATAGTCTCATATAATTTTACAAGCTTCTTAATCTGCTTGACCTCAGTGTATCGCTGAGCCAGCTTTTTACTCTGCTCGCCGAATCGAGCTCGCGTCGCTGGGCTCGCGAGTAGCTCGGTAACTTTGCGGGCAAAATCAATTGCGGTGTTGCGTGCAAAGTAGCCATTTACGCCGCCTTGCACCACTTCAGAAACGCCTTGGTCGATGAGGACAATCGGCAAGCCGGCATGAGCAGCCTCATGGAGAACCCATCCTTGCGTGTCTTTCTGCGAAGGAAATGCAAATACATCAAGAACTTCATAGACGACACCTAGCTGCTCGCGTGGCATAGCTCCGGTAAAGATAATGCGATCGGGGTACTTGCTCTGCCCGGCTAATTCTTCAAGTGTGGCACGAAAGCCAAAATCACCCACAAAGAGTAGTTTGGCGTTTGGCCGTGCTTTGCCGATATGGTTGAAAGCCTTGATAAGAATTGGTAAGTTTTTTTCCTCGCCAAGCCGTCCGACAAAACCGTAAACCTCGTCGGATTTGCGCAGTCCCCACGTTTCACGGAACGTTTGCACTTGTTTTACAGTTGGCTTTGGGAGTGCATTGACGCCATTTGGCATGAGCGTGAGTGGGTAGGCGTAATCTTCATCTTGCCAGCTATGCAGTTGGTTATAGCTTTTGGTACTGAGGGCAATAACCGCGTCGGCTTTGCTGTGGAGTAGGGTAATCGACTTGGCGATAATGGCGCGACTCCATTTTGTAGCGCCGCGCTGCGGCTTGTACAGTTTGACAATCTCACCTAAATCTTTGAGGTTCAACTTGATACTTGCAGGGAAAATGATACCAATGAGCGCCAAAATTCCTGGCAACACATTGGGGTAATTCTCGACGAATTCATATAAGTCAGTGCAGTGCTGTATGACAATGGGGATGTCATTTTTAACTGCGGCGTTGATGCCCAGCAAGCCAACTTGTGATGGGGTAAAGATGTGCACAACGTCGAGGTTCATTTCGGCGATTTGCCTCAACATGGTAGGAGGGAAGATAAGTGATATGTCAAAATCGTCAAAAAACCCACTCCGCACACTTGGGAATCGGATTATATGGTCGTCTTCGGCCAGTAAACCAGTTTGCTTGTCGGGTCGCATGCTGCGTGCCGGGCAAAAGACATAGACCTCATGGCCAAGCGCCTCAAGTTGGCGTTTGAGTGACTCTACCACAAAGGTTATGCCGTTAATCGAAGGTCGAAAAGTGTCGGTGAAAAGGCCTATACGCATGATTCTATGCATTAAGTATAGCAACTCAGAAAGTTTCTGGACAATTATCAGTAAATATTACATCTGAAAAACTCAACAAAAACTCAGCGACTTAATACGTATAAGAAAGGACACTTACGAGTTGCTTATCTCCAGTGACCTACGGTGCATGTACCTTTAGAACTCCACGTGTACCAATCGTAGGGGTCTTTTGAGTTTGGATTGGCGTACGGCCTTTTGCATATTTCACCAATATTTACGCACCTTCCATTTGTAGCCCAGACTTTTTTATTCCCACAAGACGAACCCCGTTTCCCGCTAACTTTTAGACACTTTCCGCTTGAAGTCCAGACTTTATTATTCCCACAAGACGACCCTCGTTTTACGCAATTTTTGTTAGGGTTCACAACATATCCATTTACACAAACGCACGACATTTTGTCGCTACCAGTTTTTCTCCAAATAGAATGTGGCTTGCGGTAGCATTGCTTACCAATTTTTGAACTATCGGCTCTGCCGGTTGTAATAGTCGCCGCACTGCTCGACTGAGTGGCGATAACGCCTCCGACAATAGCAACAAGAAAAATCGCAATAGCTGGTAATAAAAAGTGGTGGCTAATAACTTTTTGCGATGATTTCCGGAACTTCATTTTACGTTAATCCTTTTGATAGTTTTGAGATTGAAAGTAATACTATGTATGTTCGTAGCGTAACATGCGCTGTGCCGCTAGTCTATTCGCAGCATTCTTTCGCTCTGTAAGTTTATGAAACCTTGCTAATACCGCTATGCGCAATTAGTATAGTGACACATGGAACCGTCCGATGACTTGCCCTGCAAAGATAAGATTGCCTTCGACACTCGCAGGGCTGCTGAAACGACAGCTACGACGAGTGAATATTGGCACGGACGTCGGCTGAAGGCCTACAAATGCCGCTTTTGTCAGCTTTGGCATTTAGCAAGCGACTACACCGAGTAATAGCCAAGAAATCGCGTTGTAGAATTTACTATCTTCATTTAGATATAGTTGCGAATGTTTGCACCCATGTGTTTAAAGTGTTGTACTGTAACGCTTTACCAGATAAACGTAAGTTGTATAATGCGGACATACGTTAAATACAAAGAAAGGTTACCAATGCAGATCATTACAAAACTTAAAGGGCTCAATGTGAGAGGTGCAAGCCATCACTTTTTGTTCCCAGTTCTTGCCGTGCTTCTCGTCGCAGGTATCGGTGGTTTCGTTATGCAGCGCAGCAGTAGTGCCGCCACAAAAGTATTTATTACTTCAAATGGAAAAAGCTGTGTTCAGAGGTCTTTCATGCTCAATTCACGAAGTGCATGCGTAGGTTTTGCGCAATCAATAATGAAAATTAAGTCAGACAGTGTATTTGGGCCCAATACTAGAAATAAACTCAAACAAGTGACCGGTAGTACAGCACTAAACAGTACCTCTTGGAAAAAACTATGTAATAATGCTAAGTCGAGCAATAGGACCCTTTGGACTAAAGCTGGTTGTGGCGGTCAGGGAACGAACACCTATCTATCGAAGTCGTCGACTACTGCAACTAATTCGGGCTATCGTTGGGGGTATTTCAATTGCTACCCTACGAGTAAAGTATATCCTGCAAAGCCAGTTTGGGCATGTCAGCGCAAATGGGTTAAAAAGAGTGAAACAATTAACACAGCCACAAAAGCAAAACCTGTCTGGGCAATTAAAAGTGCGCAAACCAGTGTAAAACGCCGACATACACAATTTTCTTATGATACAAATGCATACTCGTATTCAAAATCGATGCAAAGTCAGAGCCTTAACGAGTGGGCAAATAGCCGTTGTCGTTCCATTGGTAGTGTAAAGGTGAAGAAAATTAATGGTAAGAATACAAGCTATTGTTTAGCGAAAAAAGTTTAATCTCTTACAGTATCTCCTTTAGTAATAATAGCGTCTTCAAGGAGACGCTATTATTAGTTTCATGTACAGACGATGACAAAATTCGTACACTTATTGATTAAATAGTAATGTAACCCGCCAATCAGTATATTTCTTATTGAATTTGCCAACTCACTTTTATGGCTCGTAAAAAGCGTTTGTGAATTAACTAAAATATGGGTAAGATTTTGATTGATAATTTCATTCTTGACTGTTGTTACCTCTTGTGGTTATACTAAACTTACAAGTTAATGTAAAACTAAAATCAGGCAAATAGAAGGGAACCCAATGTTCAGAATGTTAAATATAAGAGGTGCAGGTCATCATTTCTTGCTACCCGTACTAGCCATATTGGTAGTTGCGGGTATTGGTGGTTTCATCATGCAACGTGGTAGTAGTGCCGCAGCGATATGTAAAAACAATACTTATTCACAGGGTGCGCGTAGTGAGTGCGTACGTTACGCACAGAAGATTCTTCAAATTAAGGCTGACGCAGCATATGGGCCAAATACTCAAAAAGTTATTAAAGCTAAAACTGGTCAGAATTCATTGAACTCTACAGCATGGCGCAAAATTTGTGCTATTGGCTCGAAAAAATCAGCATCGCCAACCGCATTTAGCGCCTACAAAACAGCTTGTCTTGGAATCGCCGCTAAAAACCCAAGCGCTCAATATAAAGCAACTAGCTGTAAGCTATTTAGGAATGTCTATCCAAAATCCCCGTCTATTGGCTGTACAACCGTACGCCTAACCAAGTCGGCAGCAGCGGCACGCAATGCTGATACTAAAGTGAAGCGCGCCAAATATTCTAAAGACCTAAAAGCGTTTAGAATCTCGAAGTCATACAATAAGCAGGGAAGTAGTATCGATAACTACAGTCGTACGCAGTTTAAAAAAGATTGCGCTGCCATACCGGGGACGCTTATTAAAAGCAATACCGTTTGTAAGGCTAAGTAGTACTAACAAACTATCATTCGGTTATAAAGAGCATTCCTACTGGAGTGCTCTTTATATACTTAAATCAGCAAATTCAAACGACTTGGTTCCGGTCAGACGGAAAGATAGCTTTAGATATGATGTGCCTGTGGATTTGGTCATTGACGGGTATATACATTAAATATGTGTAAATCGACATTTTATAACTGATATGGGTGACTCGAGGTATTTCAGGTAGTACAATGATGTAGTTATGGGTTCTTAGCTCAGTTGGCTAGAGCGCGGCATTCACATTGCCGAGGTCACAGGTTCGAGCCCTGTAGGACCCACCATTTTTTTAACCCTGCCAAATCGTTAAATTATTACTAGCTATAAAAGAAAGCGACCAATGTCCGTAAACAAACAATCACATTCTGCAATGCTCAACAAACTTCGTGCAGCAGTGCTTGGCGCCAATGACGGCATCGTTAGTACAGCCTGCCTTATTTTTGGTGTAGCTGGTGCCACGAGTGACACCAAAGCCATTGTAACGGCGGGTATTGCTGGTTTGGCGGCCGGCGCACTGAGTATGGGTGTCGGTGAATATGTGTCAGTTAGTACGCAGCGTGACACCGAGCGTGCCTACATTGCCCGTGAAAAAAAAGAGCTTCACACTGACCCAGAGGGGGAGCTGGAGGAGCTAGCTGGCTTATACCAAGCCAAAGGCATTTCTGAGCAAACCGCTCGTAAGGTCGCCGAAGAATTGACCGCCCGCGATGCAGTTCAAGCTCACCTCGATGCCGAGCTCAAACTTGATGAAGAAGAATTAACCAACCCGACACACGCAGCGGTCGCGTCGTCAGTATCATTTACTGCGGGCGCACTCGTCCCGCTACTAACTGCTGTTTTCGTACCAGAAGAGTGGCGTATCTGGGCGACTGTGTTGGCAGTTGCAGTAGCATTGACACTCACCGGTTACTTTAGCGCAACGATAGGCTCTGCGTCCCGTCGACGAGCCGTGTTACGCGTTGTACTCGGCGGGTTGTTCGCTATGGCCGTTACCTACGGTATCGGTCGGCTCTTCGGTGTCGCAGTTGGCTAATAAAAAGTCCAAGATTATAAGTTGATCATTCTTCCAGCGGCTCCTCCCAGACACCGCTCTGGCCTTACCTTCACTCCTCCGATCAGTCGCAAAAGAAAAGAATTTTTCTTTTGGCTTATTTCACTTCGCCGAACTTGTGGTTTGTCTTCGGCTCTCGCATACAGTTCTCGCCTAAACGTAACTTGCTAAGAAAAATGCCCAACCCAAACGGTTCAGGCATTTTTCTTGGTGGCTCCTCCCAGACGACGGCCAAAAGCCTCTTCCGCTCGTAAAGTGTCGAAAGCGAGCTTTCGCTTCCTTTACTCGCTACACCGAACTGCCCAGTTCGAGCCCCGAGCAAATGCTCGTCAAAACAAAAAATCGACCGCAAGGGTCAATTTCTTGTTTTGGTGGCTCCTCCCAGAC
>CAYUNX010000024.1:16706-17817 GCA_964446255.1 uncultured Candidatus Saccharibacteria bacterium | reverse complement strand
CTCATGTCGGCAGATAGGGTCACGGAAGCAAAAGAGCAGAGCCTTTATGCGCGTGCCTTTGATCCATACAATGCAAAATCTTTAGTCGGTATGGCGCTAGACAAAACTAGCCCGTCTGTCACGGGCAACCTATCGCGCGCTACTGATTCATTCGCGTCTATTACCTCATCTATTGCACGGCTTCCTGCTTCACTTTTCGGTAAAAAGGCCTATGCTGCTCCTACCGATACCGCTATTGTCAGCGCCTATGACGCGCTGAAGTCGATGACTAACATGAATGATAACGACAAGGACGTCCAAGCAATCTACGACGGCGACTTACTGGGCTACTACACCAATCCGACGACTGGGAAAATCGTCGTATGCACCGGTAACGTAGTTGACAAAAAAACCGACCCAAGCTTTGGTGACTACTGGGACGTCACCAACACGCGAGAAATCGACAAAGATTCGATAGAGTATCAGACTCAATGCAACACACCAGATGTCGTAAACGACGTCAAAATGAAGAAAATCCGGGCCTCGATATTTATGACGCAAACTGCCGAAGCAGAAAGTTGCATGAATGCTGGCGACGACATTGCCTGCGGAAAACTAAGCATCGGTAATAATGTCCCGGCATATGCAACAGCTACGGCGACAACTGCGACCGCCTCGGGCGATGCCGTCGGAGAAGCATCGCTCCCGCGGGCGCAGGGCAGTTGGGGTGGATGGACCAATGGTAATCTTGGGGGTAGCGGTACAGAAGATTACAAAAAGGTTCTCGTGCCTATCTCATCGGTCGGGCTAACTGGTTGTTCTGGTTCGATAAGCGTTCCATACCTTCACCCAAATGCGGCAGCAGCCGCTAAGGCACTCAACGACGAATACACCAAAAACTTTGGCTACGGCTTGATATTTGAGAGCTGCTACAGAACGAACGAACAGCAAAAAACTGCCTATGCTCGTTATCAGAGTGGAGGCAACCTTGCCGCTAGACCTGGCACCTCAAACCACGGTTGGGCTCTCGCAATCGACGTCGCGATGACCCGCTACGGCGGCTTCAGCTCGCCCAATTACAAATGGTTGGCAGCGAATGCACCTAAGTATGGTTTTAGGACGGGCGTTGTTA
>CAYUNX010000024.1:13390-16606 GCA_964446255.1 uncultured Candidatus Saccharibacteria bacterium | reverse complement strand
GGCCCAATCTATGAAACCGACACACAGCTTGCGATTGTTTTGTGGCACATGAAAAACCTCAGCGCCACCGGTGTAACCAACATGCTCGCTGGCTACAACCAGACCGACATCGCCGCCGCCGTACACTACTATGAACGTACTATGGAGGGTGCAGGCAAACCAGCATACAGCGCACGCACCGCCAGAGCGAAAATCGCGCTCCAACAATACGAGAGTGCAAGCAACCAAGCCCTATGGAGTTCCTTACACCCAACAATGGGGCAGACAACGCCAAATAATATGTGGTCGGCTTCTGGTACTTCCGCCACAACGACAGATTCAGCAAACGGTACCTCAGCCGATTCATCAGCGCTCGCAGCGACCAGCCTTCAGCAGGCTGGGTGCGCTCCGTCAGTTAGCGGCGATACAGCCCCCAACCCTACCGACGAAGGGCTTGTCTCACTCATCCAAAAATATGCCTGGCCAACAAAAGACCACAACCCAACCGGCGAACAAACCGAGGCATATCGTGCAGCTACTGCCGCCGCTAAAGCTTTAAAAAAATACATAGGCGGGGCAAATGGTAACGACTGTGGTGCCTTTATTACTCGGCTAATGCAAAATAGTGGGCGTGACCCTAACTACACCGGTAACACCTCACAGCAAATGACATACCTCAAGAATCACCCAGAACTATACAGGCCACTCAAGCGCGATGAACCTAAGAAGTTTGGTGACATCGGCATATTTACTGGTCACGTATTTATGTATATCGGCAATGGCGTACCGGGTTTCAAGGCACCAATCGTCGAAGCGGCGTTGAGGGACCCCCCGAAGCCGAGCAGTGCTCCTCGAAACATTGATTCGCTTAATTACAATAACGGTCATGGAGCAATATATTATAGATATATAGGAGGAGTCAGTGCGCTATAGCAAACAACTGCGTCTAATCATAGGCGCTGTCATATTCTTGGTGTTGGTTTTTGCAGCCTGGGGAGTGTATAACTCAATTGTCCATCGAGGTAAAATTGGCGTAAAAGTACAAACAGTGCCAGGCGATGCGCAGGTGCTAGTCAACGGCAAGCCATTGTCGTCATCTACGGCGTATCTCGAACCAGGCACGTACACATTCACCGCAACGAAGGAGGGGTTTGAGAAAAGCACTGTAGAAATTGCCGTCAAACCCTCGCGCCGCAGTGTAAGCCTTACGCTACCCCCAGTTTCTGATGAAGCCCAAAAATGGGCAGCCGAAAATCAGGGCAAATATGAAGAGATCGGCTCACAAATGATAGATGAACGTGTGCTCATCGTCGAAGATGAGAACCCCTTATTAAATAAAATGCCATACGATGACATTATGGGGCCGTTTTCTATAAACTATGAGTTTGCTTCCGAAACAGATTACAAAGCAAAGATGATCATCAGAAACTCTACTCCAAGTGGGCGAATCAAGGCACTGCAGTGGATTCGTGAGCAGGGCGTCGACCCAGCTGATCTGAACATCGAATTCGAGGACTTTCACAACCCAACGAACCAAGGAGATCTTTAGATGTACACAAATCGTTCTAAGGTCATTGTTCGCGTCGCCAGTATCGTGGTAATGCTCGGTGCTATAGGTTTTGTCATCAATTATTTTGCCTCAACTCGGAGCGTCGCGATTGATGCGAAAAACACCGCTACTTTTAGCATCGTCGAAGAAGGAAGTGATGCTATCGGCAAAGACACTCCTGCGTCGAACTCATCTGTTCGTGTGAAAAATGACAAAACATATACGGTTGCGTACAAAGGGGTGGCTGGCTACGCCAATGGTGCAACCACGATTACTCCAACGACGACGACTGTCACCATTAACCCTGATTATTCTGATGAAAAGCTCAGCCAGATGCTCGATAGCGAGATTGTCGCTATAAACGCTGCTATCGTCTCATCTGGAACCAACATCACTACGCTTTATACTGTCGATCGAGGACAGCTGTCACACTTTGGTGAGTGGTATTTCACGACACTAACCTACACTGGATCAAGCGATGACGAATCAAGCGATACGCTGGTAGTTGGACTACAGAAAAAATCTGGCAAGTGGGTGCCGGTCTTGCCACCCGATATCCTATTTACGACAATAGCCTATCCTGACGTAGAACGTAGTTTTATCAACACTGCCAATGCCTACCACGACACACGCGTCAGCCCAACGGAAGAATAGTGCTGTCAGTGAAGTGTTTGATGACGACATCAGCATCGGTCGTCGTCAGGAATGTTTGGTGAGCTTGCAAATAGCTCGTCAGGGCGCGTCGTCGAGCACCATCGAGCTCGCTGAACACATCATCAAGCAAGAGAATGGGTGTGATGCCGCGAGCTTCTTCGATTAATTCTAGCTCAAGAATCTTTAGTGCCAAGACGATTGTCCGAGTTTCACCGCGCGATGCCACATCGGCAGCTGGGCGCCCTCCAAGTGTCACGATTATGTCCTCTCGGTGTGGGCCGTACGCCGTAAAACCACGTGCTATGTCTCGCTCAAGTGCTGTTTCAAGTTTGTTGAGTAGGTTCGTCTCATAGGCTGCAACAGGGAACTGTGGCTCGTAGGCAAGCGTCACGACTGTCTTGCTCTTTGAAAGGGTATGGTACAAGTAGGTAAGTTTGGGGGCTATCTGAGTTGCCAATTCATCGCGCGCCCGTGCCATCACGGCACCCAGCTCGCTGAGCCGCAGGTTCCACGGGAAAAGCTCCCCTATGCTCACGTGGCCGCGTTTGAGCAGGGCATTGCGCTGTGACAACACCCGTCGGTAATTTCGCCGAAAACCGCTGTAGCCAGGCTTGATTTGCTCAAGAATGTCATCGAGGTAGCTGCGCCGAAGTTCCGGTGCACCATGAAGGAGCTGTAGGTGGTTCGGTTCAAACAAAACCAGCGGAAGTGTATGTTGCTGGCTTAGCCGTACGTACGATTTGTCTTGGATTTCAAATGTTTTCGCAAGTCTAGGTTCGGTCATAATCTTGACCGTACGAGTCGAACCACCATCGGTCAAATTGGCGTCGAGTCTCGCCCACGGCGCATCGTGATAGACCAGTTCCGTGTCACGAACCCGATACGACCCACCAACCGCGAGTACCTGTACGGCTTCGAGTAGGTTTGTTTTGCCACTACCGTTTGGCCCGACAATGATATTAACCTTGTCACCAAACTCAAACGAGGCGTCAACATACGAACGAAAATTCTGCAGGCGTAAACTAGCGAGCATA
>CAYUNX010000024.1:0-13290 GCA_964446255.1 uncultured Candidatus Saccharibacteria bacterium | reverse complement strand
AAACGAGGCGTCAACATACGAACGAAAATTCTGCAGGCGTAAACTAGCGAGCATAGCCGAAGTTAAAAGGTATAAAGTTTATAAAGTTCATAAAGTTAGAGCCGTTTAATAAGTCCTGATAACATTTTAGATATTTCCAACGAGACAGCGATAAGTTTTTCGGTTTGAGTCTCGCTGAAATAATCGAGTTCTTTGCCAAGCGTAATCATGGAACGCACCTCGCCGCACGAGCCTTTAGAGATAAACAGGAATTGTTTCATCTCTTTGTTGCTTCGTCTTTCAAAACCCTCAGCGATATTATTCATTACGGATACGGCAGCACGTTGTATCTGATCGCGGTAACCAAAGTCTTTAGTTTCTCTAAGTGTGGCGTATATTTCAACAGTAAGCAGTTTGGCTTTCTGCCATGCAATAATATCCTCAAATCTCTCTATCGCCATAGACTAACTCTACCACCCCTATGTATTTGCTGCCACTTTCACCTTTATGAACTTTCAAACTTTTCCCTTGATGGCGACTAGCTCTTCAAGGGCATTATGATGTGCTGGTAATCGTTGCTTGCTGGGTCAGTCAAAAGTACTGGGTCAACCTTGCCGTTAAAACTGATAGTGACTTCTTTGCCCGGTAAGGACTGAAGTGCGTCGTGGAGATAGCGTGAGTTGAGAGTGATTGACCCGGAGCCAGTGGCCTTGACCTTGGCCGTAGCATTGTTTTCGCCGAGCTGCGAAGCCACCGCGCGTATCCAGATACTTTCGCTCGCTTCGTCAACACTCAAGATGATACTGCCGGCACTTTCGCGGGCAAATAGGCTTGTTACTTTAACGATATTAACGAGTTCGCTCCGTGGGATTGTCGCAACCGTTTCAAACTGCGCAGGGATGAGTTTGCGGTAGTCAGGGTATTTGCCTTCAATCAGCCGAGCAACCAGTTCAACGTCACCAGCCAGGAACTGCACCTGTTGTTCATCGTACGTAATCTGCACCTCACCACTAAAGTCGTTAATGATGCGAAGCACATCGTGCAGGGCGGTAGCGGGAATAAGCAGCGAGACTTCGTCTTTAGATGCCCCCAGACGCTTCTCGGCCAAACGGTAGCTGTCGGTTGTCGCCATATAAAGTTCTCCGTCAACCGCGTGCAAAAGGACACCGGTGAGCACCGGCCGGCTTTCATCATTCGATGCGGCAATCAACACCTGTTGCAGGCCTTGTTTTAGCAATGGAGCAGCGATGATGAGACTACTGCCGTTCTCGATAGCTGGCATAACAGGAAATTCCTCGGCGCTCACGCCGTTGATAACAGATTTATACTGGTCAGTCGTCACTTTGAGGCGTTGCTCATCTTGTTCGAGTTCAATAACACCACTTGGTAAACCGACGATAAGATCTTGCACTAGTTTAGCGGGGACGGTGATTGAACCGCCGGTTTGCACCTGTGCGCCAACATGACTTTTGATGGCAATGTCGAGGTTCGTAGCGGCAACTGACAATTGGTTTTTCTGAACCTTCAACAAGATGTTTCCAAGTATCGGAAGGGTGCTCCTAGTACTTGCAACACGTGCAACATAGTTGAGTGCCTTAGCGAGATTTTCTTGAGTGACTTTGAGCTTCATGAGTTATCCCCTTTGTTATATTACAAATTAGTTTCTTTAAAGAAGGTGTGGTTATTATAGGGAGTGTGGAAAGGGTGGATAAAGCCAGCAAAACAGATACGGAAATCAAAAAGCAGTGTGCAAAACTGAGTAAGAAAACTGTTCAGTAAGGTGGGTATAAACCCCGGCTTGTGCACACCCAGTGCTGTTGTGTGTAGGCCGGCCGCAACAGAACCAACAGTTACTAGCAGGTTATACACAGCATTCCCACAGGCACCTCGGTTGCTATGCATAGAGCTGCTCCCGCACTGCATGGTAGGCTTCACGTACTTCTGTATCGTTCTGTATCGCGTGCTCAAGTTTTTCAACAGAATGCATCGCGGTGGTGTGGTCTTTGCGGCCAAGCTCTTGGGCAATCTTTGGGAAGCTCAGATGCAACTCGCTCCGCATCAAGTACATCGCCAGGTGGCGCGGCCGCACGATGTCTTTGTCGCGCTTCGGGCTCAATATGTCCGTCACGGATATCTGGAAGTGCTTGGCACACACCTCAACGATTTGCTTGGCACTCAAGTGCTTCGGACGGGTTCGGGCTCCACCAATCACACTCTGGGCCAGGGCGAGTGTTGGTTCAACGGCGCGCATCTCGCAGATGGCAAGCAGCTGGTTGAGCGCTCCCTCAAGCTCGCGGATGTTGGTTTGTACGTTAGTTGAGAGGAATTCAGTGACATCACTGGGTAGATTGAACGAACGACTCTCAGCCTTCATCTGCAAAATGGCGCAGCGCGTTTCGAAGTCGGGGTTTTGCATATCGATGGTCATCCCCCATAAAAAGCGGCTGCGCAAACGATCTTCAAGCGCACTAATGTCCTTCGGTGGTTTGTCGCTGCTGAGCACAATCTGTTTGTCTGCCTGGCGCAGGGCGTTAAATGTGTGGAAAAACTCTTCCTGAATCTTTTCTTTACCAGCGATGAACTGTATGTCGTCGATGATGAGCACATCGGCGTTACGGTAGAACCCGGCGAAGTCGGTGTTTTTCTTGAAGCGTAAGGCATCGACAAACTCTTGCACGAACTGTTCGCTGGTGACATAGACAACCCTGGCGTTTGGCTTGTGAGCGAGGACCGCATTGCCGACGGCTTGTATAAGGTGGGTTTTGCCGATACCAACGCCGCCGTACAGAAAGAGCGGGTTATACTTGGTGCCTGGGTCGGCTGCGATTGCTTGGCAGGCAGCATAGGCGAGCTCGTTGCCCGAGCCAACAACAAAACTTTCGAACGTGTAGTCGTGGTTAATACCGCGTCGGTAAGTGTGGGTAAGGGGACTTTTCGGGGCGGCGGTTATGAGGCTCGACTGGCGTGGTGCTTCGACGGACTCCGGTTGCTCTGGAACTGGCTTTTCTACGGTCGGGCTAGTGGTTGGGGTGTGGATTTTGTAGGTAATACCGCTGGTTGGTAAGTTATTACGCTCAAACACTTCATGGAGCAGTGTGGCGTACTTCTTTTCGAGCTGACTCTTACTAAAGATGTTTGGCACGCCAATAGTCATACTGTCATCGGTTAGGCTGAGCAGGCTGGTGTTCTTGAACCAGGTTACAAAGTTACCGTGCGACAAAGATATCTCGATGTCGCCGAGAACTGACTGCCAGATACGATCTAAATCAACGGTAGTTGCCATACCCCTCCAAGGTTTTGTAGCTGTGCATAACTATAGCGGGCCGTGCCAAAGTTTTCCACAGTAGCTTTTACAACTGCTTGCCAAACAGTAAAACCGACAGTACCTAGTAATTTATCCACAACTGCACGGCTAACCTGTTAAACTGTGGAAAAAGTTTGGAAATGAGTGGATAAGCTGCTATACTTACGACCGAAGAGCCATCAGGGGTGCCCCTCGCCATAAGCATCAATGACGAGACAGGGGAGTGTGGATCCGGTTGTTCTGGGCCTGTGTAGCATGCGCTATGCACCCATGAGATCGGCCTTACCCCTAAAATGTGCTATAATTTCAATCAAACTACTACTAATTATTAATGGAGTTATTATGCCTAAGCGAACTTTCCAACCTAAAAAAATCCACCGCGCCAAAGTACACGGTTTCTTGAAGCGTATGTCGAGCCGTGCCGGCCGTCTCGTTTTGAAGCGCCGCCGCAACAAAGGTCGCACTCGTCTCGCTCAGTAAATTAGCAAGAAAGCAGCGGGCCTCATTCACGACTAGCGCATCTGCGCATCGCCAGTACATGGCCCAACTATTGGTATGATTAGCGCAAGCCACCGATTCCATGGGCATAGTAGCCTCCAATACCTGCATAACAGGGCTAGTGTCGTGCGAGGCCGAGGCGTTAGCTTAAAGTATGTCGCTAACACCAAGCGCACGAGCTACCGTGCGGCCGTGGTGGTGAGCAAAAAGGTGCACAAATCGGCGGTCGTGCGAAACCGCATCCGCCGCCGAGTGTATGAGATTGTCCGTTTGCAGGTTGAGCCGGCACTCGCCTACGATTTTGCATTTATGGTGTATGACGAGGCGGTCGCCACCATGCCGTCCGAGCAAGTGCAAGAGCTTGTCGCTGAGTTACTGGTCAAAGCCAAGCTCATCAAAAAGAGCTAAAAAAGCCGCTTCTCGGTGATAATACCAGCTAAATACAACATTTTTGGCGTGCGGCAAGCCCCTAGAGCGTGGTACACTAAAACAAACGAGGAAATCACATGTTTCAGACTTTTGTCGTCCAGCCCCTATTTAATCTGCTTGTTCTCATCTACTCGAGTATCCCAGGGCACAATTTTGGTGTAGCGCTTATTATCTTCACCATTGTCATTCGTCTAGCGTTGTGGCCGCTGGTTAAAAAACAGCTTCACCAGACCAAAATTACCCGTACGCTGCAGCCCGAGCTCAAGCGTATCAAAAAAGAAGCCGCCGGCGACCGCCAAAAAGAGTCCTTGATGATGATGGAGCTCTACAAAGAAAAGGGCGTTAACCCCTTTGGCACTTTGCCAATCCTCATAGTTCAGATGATCGTGCTCATCGGTCTCTATAGCGGGCTGTCGAAGGTTATCAAGGACCCACACCAAATATACGATCTCGCTTACGGCTTTTTGCAGAACATCGACTGGCTAAAGCATCTCTCCACTAACATCAAAGACTTTGACAACACACTGCTCGGGTTTGTTGACCTCGCGAAGCCCGCCATCGGTTCGAGCGGTTTTTATCTGCCGGCTTTCTTGCTGGTCGTAGGCAGCGCAGTTATGCAGTACATCACGAGCAAACAGATAATGCCCTCTGGTAAAAACGCACCAAAGTTTCGCGACATCCTGAAGCAAGCTAGCGATGGAAAGCCGGCCGATAGTGCCGATGTGAATGCGGCCGTGGGGCGTTTTACTGTCTATATGATTCCAGCGATGGTCTTCCTTTTTACCATCAATATAGCTGCCGCTTTTAGCCTATACTGGCTGGTCGGCAGTTTCGTAGCCTACTACCAGCAGCGCGCCGTACTCGGTCAAGACGAAGAGGAAATGGAAGCCCTCGCCGATGCGCCGAGCAGCAAATCGTCGCGAGACCTCTCTAAAATCGCCGAAGCAGAAATCGTCACAACTCCTCAAAACAAAAAAGCCAACCCCAAAAAGAAGAAGGGTGCTAAAAAACGAAGGAGGTGATGAACGTGGAAAACAACGATATAGAAGCAGCGATCCAGTATGCCAAAAAATACTTAGAAGACCTACTATCATTTTTCGGGCTCAACACCGATGTCTACGCCACCAGTGAAGATGGTGAAGTTATCGAGCTAAACATCCCCTCTACGCACATGAATGGTTTCCTGATTGGCCAACACGGCGACACGACCCGTTCGATGCAATTTCTCGTGGGAAGCGCCCTCAAGAACCAAAACTACACCCATAGCCGTGTGAATGTCGATGTGGCGGATTATAAAAAGCAGCGTGCCGAACGACTTGCCGAGACCACCGAAGAGTGGGTCAAGCGTGTTAAAGATAGCGGTGAACCATATGAGCTCAAGCCTATGAATGCCGCCGATCGTCGCACCGTACACCGAGTCGCATCAGAGGCAGGACTCCTGAGCGAGTCAGTCGGCGAAGGCCGCGACCGGCACATTGTACTGAAGCTAGCCGAGGAATAGTCCCCTTATGACGAAGCCGCGCACCCCAAAACCCCTGCGTATCGTTGTACTCGGTGGTGGCACGGGGAGCTTTGTGGTGCTGAGTGCGCTCAAAACTATCACGCCGAAACTCACCGCTGTTGTTAACATGTGCGATGACGGTGGTTCGACGGGTACGCTCCGCGATGAGCTGGGTGTTTTACCGCCTGGTGATGCCCGGCAGTGTTTGGTCGCACTTAGCGAACGCCCTGAAGTGCGCGATCTGTTTAACTACCGCTTTGACAGCGGAACTTTGGCCGGCCATTCGCTCGGCAATATGATCTTGTCAGGCCTCGAGCTGCAGCATGGTAGCTTTGAAAAAGCTATCGAGGTGGCGGCGAACATTTTGCGTATTCGGGGCAAGGTCGTACCGGTTGCGCTCGGCAGTCATCGCCTCGTCATGCAAGACGGCGACACGGAAATCGTTGGACAACATGCCATAGACATGCACCGAGTTTCATCGCCAGACGCAGTCGTACAGCTTGACCCCATAAGTCCCATTAACCCCGAGGCGGTGCGGGCGATTGAGCGTGCTGACCTCGTCGTTATCTCACCCGGCAGCCTCTATACCAGTTTGCTGCCTGTCTTTTCGGTGAGCGGCATACGTGAGGCGTTTAGACGCACAAAAGCCCAGATAATTATGGTTGCGTCCCTAGTCAACAAACCGGCACATACGGCCGATTGGCATGTCGCCGACTATGTCACCAAGGTCGAGGAATACTTAGGTGTAGGCGTGATAGACACCGTGCTGTACAACACTGCTCCCATATCAGATGATTTATTGCTTCGTTACGCTGAAGAGGGCGAGTTTCCAGTTGCGCACACCAAAAAGCGCCTAATTGGGCTAAAAGCGACACCCGTCGGCGCAAAACTCGTGTCGCCCGTCATCGCCAAACAAGACAATGCCGACAAAGCCATACGGCGCACGCTCATTCGCCACGACCCCGACCGTCTCGCCGCCAGCATCCTCAAAATCCACCGCACCCCCAAGCGGTCATAACGGTAACGTCCCCACTCTTATTGGTCAAAACCTCAGTTAATAGACCGCAAACTATCTCACCTTATTATAAAAAAGTACAGAAGTAGTACCATAAAAACTAAAAAAATACTTGCGCAACGGTGCTATTTGGCAGTACTATGCTTCATAGATCATCCTAAGGAGTTAAATAGTTGTTGCGCAAGCAAATGATACGGGTGGGATTGATTACTATGAGCTTGGCTATGTTAGCTGGGTCGGTTGCTGCCGCCCTCGAGGCAGCAGCTCCGGCAGGTTGGTTATGGGATACCGAGCTTCGTGCTGAGCATGTAACCAATCTTGCTGCAAACAGCGAGCCATACGCGCGTGGCTATGATTGCACTCCAACCACTTACAGAATTGGCACACAGAACCAAGGGTCGCCCCAAACTGGCTGCGCCATAGACACAATGCTGGGAAGTGTTATCCCAAATAATAATATTCTGATGAACGGGCCAAACGGTACGCTTGAGGTCAAATATAACCCCAGTGGTTTTCTGCTGCCAAAGGTGCCGGGCCGATCAGATGTTTTGACCTACACGTACCCACCGGCATGGGCAAGCGGTGCCGTGATTAGAGTGGCAAACTATGAGCAATCGCGTCTGAAGTTCAACCAAGTCTGGGGATTGCCGATGCAATACTACTACACTTACGACCCGGCGGGAACGGTTGAGCTCAAGGACGCCACTGGTGCACGAATCGCATTCGACCCGCAGACGGTGGCATACTCAAACAATGGTGATTGGATGGTGGTACTGCTCGATGGTGGCGGAATCATGCTGTATGACACCGACACGTGGCACGGAAAAGTGATTTCGTGGGAAGTTGGTTGGCAATATACTTCAGCTCAGACCAAGGGAGCGAACCTGGCGGTAAGCAACGATGGTCGGTTCGTGGCAGCTAACCCATTCACCGGTTCACCCAGTGCGCCGCAGCCAGCCCTGAAAGTTTTTGACACACAAACGTGCCTCGACCAGTACGCGTACAAAAGCACAAAAACCAAAAGCAATGCCTGCGAGTATGCAGATATATGGAATGGCACGTTTCGCGGCGCCCCATTTGGCTTGAGTCTCAAGGCGCAGCTAGCAGGGGTTGAATACCCGCGCCATATACGCTTTGACGGCAATGACGTGGTCACCTTTGACGCGGTCCACGACCGAACATCGGCGACGACCTACAGCGTCAGTCGCTACCGCGTAAAAACAACTACGACACCGGGCACACCTCGACTTGGCCTGCTCGGTATGGGCGACTCATACATTTCCGGCGAAGGCGCCTACTACTACCGCTCCGGCACGGACACGAATAACAACAAGTGCCACACCTCATGGATGTCATACCCGTATGTGCAAGGCCGGCAGTATTATCCGACTGTTCAGTCGGTGGGGTGCTCTGGTGCGGTGATGGGCGACATAACAGACGATAGGCCTGAGTATCAGGGTCAGGTAAAAAACAAGAGAAATTGGATAGAAAGATCAAACAGAGATCAAATTTCAAGCCAATTTATACCTGGAAATGCGAACCAGTTGCGCTTTACAGATAAATACAAACCGCAAGCTGTACTTGTTTCAATCGGGGGCAATGATATCGGTTTTGCCAATATCGTGAGTCGGTGTGTTAGTTACGATACATGCTATAGCACCTACGAGAGCAGGTATCAGCTAATGCAGTCAATCGTTGACCAATACGATAGACTTGTCGAGACTTATAAACAAATAACAGCCTCGAGTAAGGGTAGCCGAGTGTATGTGGTTGGCTACCCACAAGTCGTAAACCCAAACCCAGTCGCTGGGGCTTGTGGTGCAAACGTGCACCTAAACGCTACTGAGCTTAAGTTTGCTGCCAATCTCATTACATACCTCAACACCATAATTAAAAAAGCTACAATTGAAGCCGGAGTTAAATTTATTGATACTAGTTCTGCGCTCAACGGCAAGCGTTTGTGTGATAGTAACACTGGCGCCAAGGCAGTTAATGGGATTACTAAGGGCGATGACAAATACATTTATATCCCAGCGGTCATAGGGGTGCCGAGGCTAGTGCGCGTGAACCTCATCGGAAATGAGAGTTTTCACCCAACCGCAGCCGGACACAAAATGCTTGGCGCTACCATAGCCACTCAGACAAACAACCTCAGTGCGTCAATGCCTACACCTATACCGCAGAGTAAACCACAGGTCGACGCCAACGACACTCTTCTAGCGGGCTTGCCGCGCGTGGTCCCCACATCAGATAAAGTGATATGGGACGCATATATGCAATCCAACCCCGTGGTTTTGCATAACGAGTCTCTTCAGATAGACATAAGCAACCAAGGCTTTAAGGCCAATACTAACCTGCAGGTAGTTATAAACTCTACCCCAACTACACTTTATACGGGTGTTTATGATGGATTCACAAAAACGATAGCCATAACTATACCCGATATAATTGAAACCGGGTTCCACGAGTTACACATATATGGAACCAACGCCGCAGGTGAAAAAGTAGATATTCGTGACATTGTCTATGTCGATGATGGTACAACGTTGAATGAAGCGTGTGGTGTTGTGCCTGCTAGCGGCCTAGATCAAGATGCCGACGGTAAGGATGATGCGTGCGATGGTGACTATGTAGATCCATCATATACCCCAGAAGGCGTTGCTGATATACCCACCGAGGAGCCTTTTGTGGAAGAGGTTATTGAGGAGCCTACTGAAAACGAAGAACCAAGTGCAGAGCCTCCCGTTTCTAGCCAAGATCCAAGCGTAAGCGTCGAGGATGATGCGAGCACCAGTGCTCCTGTAGTAGATGGTAACTTAAGTCCATTAAGCCCAGTTGATTCCTCTACAGCTAGCACCGTTTTGAATGCAGGCTTAATGCAGCCAGCATCTATATTTGCATTGTCAATTCAAAACCCTGAGTTGAACCTTTCCAATGTGACATTGTCAGAAACTTCCAATAACCAAGATGTCTTGAGTGTAAACGTTGAGGCTCCCGAGGTTAAACCAAGAACCGAGGTAAAGAAAATAGATTCATTGGCGGGCGAAAAAAAGCTGGTAAGGTGGTTTGTATTGCCCACACTTGCTCTCTCGATTGGTGTTGCTTCGCTAGGCGTCTTCTTGATACGTCGACGGTCTGGTATCATGTAGCCATGAGCGTAATAAAACAAAAAAGAGAGGTGAACAAACCTACCAGATTTAATCTCGTACATGTCATAAGGCGCATTTACTCTGATCCTAAACTGGTCATAATACTCATAACACTACTAATTGGAACTATTTTAGTAGGTAGATATGCTTTAGATGCGATCTCAATGAAAAAAATGGAATCTGATAGTTCTGAAATATCTATAGCTGCTCTTCAAACACTCAACCCATTAGAAGAACAAAACGTTAAATACTGTCAGCATTCAAAATTCAAGTTCGAAAAAGGACTCTTGACTTGTACTATAGAAAAATTCTTTATATTTGATGTGCAAAATATGGAAGAAGCCCTGAATTTATCCGAAGAAATTGGTAGAAACTTAGCTAATGACTATTTGGTAACGAAATATGTTGACGACTCATCAACAAATAGAACATTAGAATCTTTTGCCGTACAGCACACTAGTAATTGCAGCGTAAGCACAAGGTATTATCCAGAAGCAACTAGAGAAGTAGGGATACCTGGTTTCCCGTGGAATTCAGACATTAAGGGCTTGATGGTATACTCGAGTTGTTCGCGACAGGTACTTAAGGAATATTATCCACTTATAACTACTCTGGATTCATAATCAACTTGTGGTCGGTGATGGCCGAGTATTATCCTGTCGACGAGTAGACGTTAGTAACGGTAACTCTCTGGTTTGTAGGGGCCGGTTTTTGGTAGGTTGAGGTAGCTTGCTTGGGTGTCGGTCATAGTGGTCAGCTGGCCGCCAAGGGCTTCTACGTGTAGCCGTGCTACTTTCTCGTCGAGTTCTTTTGGTAGCAAGTGTACGCCAAGCTCATAATCTTTCGTCCAGAGCTCGATTTGTGCCAGCACCTGGTTACTAAAAGAGTTACTCATGACAAACGATGGGTGGCCTGTGGCGCAGCCGAGGTTGACGAGGCGGCCTTCGGCTAGCAAAATGATGCGGTGTCCATCGGCGAAGGTGTACAGGTCTACTTGAGGTTTGATGGTGTCTTTTTTGATACCTTTCGTCGCATTGAGCTCGGCAACCTGGATCTCGATATCAAAATGACCGATGTTACACACGATAGCAGTGTCACGCATCGCAGCCATGTGCTCGGCAGTGATGATATCGCGGCAACCCGTAGCGGTGACGAAAATATCACCTACCTTAACAGCTTCTTCCATTGTCATGACTTGGTAGCCTTCCATCATGGCCTGCAAGGCACAGATAGGGTCGATTTCGGTCACGATAACTCGGCAGCCATAGCTTGCCAGTGACTGGGCAGAACCTTTACCGACATCGCCAAAACCGGCCACAACTGCAGTCTTGCCAGCCAGCATAACATCGGTAGCGCGCTTGATGCCGTCTACGAGTGACTCACGGCATCCATATTTATTATCAAATTTGCTCTTTGTAACCGAGTCATTAACATTGATGGCGGGTAGTTTCAAAGTGCCCTCGTCCATCATCTGAAGCAAATGATGCACCCCAGTAGTTGTTTCCTCAGATACGCCCTTGATGTCGGCAAGCAGCTGTGGATGTTTGTCGTGGACAAGTCCGGTCAGGTCGCCGCCGTCATCGAGGAGCATATTGGGGCCTTTATCGCCGAAAAGCAATGTTTGCTCACTGCACCACCAGTACTCTTCCTCGCTTTCGCCCTTCCAGGCAAAAACAGGTACGCCAGACGCCGCAATAGCTGCTGCCGCGTGGTCTTGTGTGCTAAATATATTGCATGATGCCCAGCGCACCTCAGCACCGAGGTCGACAAGTGTCTCGATGAGCACCGCTGTTTGAATGGTCATATGCAAAGAGCCGGCTATACGCGCACCTTTGAGGGGTTGGGTTGCTTTGTACTCAGCGCGCAGGCTCATGAGGCCGGGCATTTCCTTCTCGGCGAGGGTAATTTCCTTGCGCCCCCAGTCGGCTAATGTAATATCGGCTACTTTGTAATCGGTCATAATACTTGCTCCTCTTTACTAATTTATTGCTGGTATTGTCTGGTTAAATGCTTTGCTATAACGGTCGGCAACTTCATCTAGGCTAAATTGATGACCCTGAGTACCGACAAATTCAATCGCATACGTCGCGCAGGTGGCGCCAAGTTGGCCACAAAACTTTAGTGGCCACTTGCGGGCATACCCATACAAAAACCCCGCTCGGTAAGCATCCCCGGCACCGGTCGGGTCAACCACATCATGAGGTAGTACGACGTCCACGGTTAACGCCTCTGGTACCTCTCGTCCTTCGATAACCGAACCGCGCTCACCTAGCGTTGTGACGACTATTGGCACGAGTGATTTGATCTCATCGATAGCAAGGCCAGTTTTTTTGCTAAGTACCGTCATCTCATAATCATTAACGATTAGGATTGTGGCAGCACGGACACCTTCGGCCATAACGTCACCATCCGTGTTACTGACTTGCTGCCCGATGTCGTATAGCATACACAGCCCCAGCTCGTGGCACTCCGTTACTTGTCGGCGCATAGCCACAGGATCGTGCGGTGCAATAACTGCGATGGCATTGGTGCCTCGCCACGGCTCAAAATGTAACGACTCACTGTCGAACATAGCACCTGGGTAAAATCCGCCAACCTGGTTATTGGACGAGTCAGTGATTACATTGAAGGCCGCCGTAGGCAAGTTGCTCGTGTGCACATGGCTAACATCAACACCGGCTAACTCGAGTTTTTTCACATAGGCAGAGGCATCGCCACCGACCGAGCCGAGCAACACTGGTTTATCGCCAAGCAGGGCTAGGGTGTATGCGATGTTCGCCCCAACTCCCCCATGTGCATCAGTTTGGTCTTGCAAAAATATAGAAATCGAGAGGGTATCGAGCTTGTCGGCATGGATATAATCGCGGTACTCACCGTCGAACCGCATAATGCGATCTATCGCAACAGATCCCGAAACAACAATAGGCGAAATTGACACCCGTATATGGTACCACGGACAGGGGTTTACGCTAAACCTTAGGTTTGTCGTCGAGCACTTTGTTGTAGACGGCAAGGGTTTGGGTGGCCATGCGCTGCCATGAGAATGTGGCGGCGTGGCTTCTGCCTTTGGCGATGAGCTCGCTACGCAAAACGTCGTTGTCGATAACCTCGCCAATTTTCACTGCCATATCGTGCGTGTCGAGTGGGTCAAAGTAGTGTGCGGCGTCGCCATGCACCTCTGGCAGGCAGGTTGCATTGCTGCTGACAACAGGGGCGCCGTGCAGCATCGCTTCAAGCCCCGGCAGGCCAAAACCTTCGCTTAAACTTGGGAAAACATAGGCTGCACAGTGTTCATACAACCAGCGGAGCTGCTCGTCGGGGATGAAATCGGTGAAAACCACGCCGCTAATACCGTCTTTCTGCACGCGCGCTTCATGTTGGCGATAGTTAAAATCTTTTTTGCCAGCAAGTACCA
>CAYUNX010000023.1:0-17902 GCA_964446255.1 uncultured Candidatus Saccharibacteria bacterium | reverse complement strand
GGAAACAAACACAAAAATTCAAAAAAGCTTGACAGGGCTATATAAGGTCTCTGTCATTCCGGATTTGATCCGGAATTCAGTTATTAAAGTCGCGTAGCGACAAAGCTACAGGGCTCATTCGTTAATCGGTAATCTATAATCGAAAATCGAGAACTAATGCCCGAAGAAGCCGCGACCGGTTTTGTCTGGGAACATCACGATGCTCGTGCCTGCACCGGTGAGTGCTGCAATAACTTCAGGGTCTTTAACTGAGCCACTCGACGTGAGAATGGCGGTGATGCCAGCATCAGCGAGTACCATCGGGCCATCAGGGAATGGGAAAAAGCTATCACTGTACGCAGCGGCGCTACTCACATCATGGTCACGGTCATTCGCGCGGCTAAGAGCAAGTTTGGCGGCACCGACACGGTCTTGCTGACCAACACCGTTTCCGAGCATTTTGCCTTCTTTGACGATTGTTATGGTGTTGCTATTGCTTGTCGAGCCAACCGCCCATGCAAGTACGAGGTCACGCTCTTGTTGGCTAGTTGTTTTACCGTGTCGCTCGACATAGTCAGCTTGCAGGTCGGCGACAAAGGTGTAGTTTGGTTGTACGAGCATACCACCACGTACTTGGCGTAAAATTGGGGCTGTATCGAGCGAAGATTCGTTTACTGTTGCAAGTGCGGGGTTAGTGACAATACGAAGCTTAGCGCGTGACAAAATCTCAACAGCATCATCAGTAACTTCTGAACCGACAATGCCATCGAGCAAGCGGTTTTGACCTTCAGGCATGTGATAGTGCATGAGCGCATTTGCTACATCAGCATCAATAACACCATTTATCATGACGACACCCCCAAAGATAGCGATTTCATCGCCTTCGAGCATCTTTTGGACCGCCTCGACATGGGTTTCACCGACACCTGCCCCGCACGCATTGCCGTGTTTCACACCAATGGCCATAGGTGGTACATCACCAAAATTGCGTTCAAAGCCGGCAGCAATGTGGGTGGCGGTAACGGTCAGTCGATGTATATCGGTTTCATTTATATAGCTGAGTTCCCAGCCTTTACAGTGCTCGAATTGGTCCAGACCGAGGGGGTCGACGGCCACGCGGTTATCGGCATACAAACCTGCAGGAAGTTGGTACGGGTTTTCACCGTATTTTGTTGGTGCGATGCGTCGACCGACGAAACCGGTTGTTTCTTCGCCACCAAGGTTCAGTGCTGAGAGCAAAATGTAGCGAGCGCATTCGTACTCAGCCCGCTCAGCAAGGCTTGCGAGAAATGCAGCTTCGTCTGGTTTGCCATCTTGCAACCATTTGAGCACGACTTCGCGTTGTTCTGCGGCAGACAGCACGATACGTTGACCTTTGGCAGCGGCGCGGAGCATGGTCGGACCACCGATGTCGGTTTTTTCGCGGATGCTCTCAGGTGTCGAGTTAGGGTTGTTGATCTCTTCTTCGAGTGGGTACATATCGACCGCAACGAGGTGTATTACGGGGATGTTAAGTTCCTTGAGCTCGGCCAAATCGGCTTCACTCGCAAGGTCAGCAAGTAACCCTGAATGTACTTCACGTGATAGTGTAACGACGCGGTGGCCGAGAATTGCACCGCCTCCGACGAGCTCGGCAACGTCAGTCACAGGTACGCCGGCTTTGCGCACGGCTTCAGCAGTACCACCAGATGAGTAAATGTTCCACCCTAGCTCATGTAAGCCGGCAGCAAACTCACCGATACCTGTTTTGTCATAAACCGATAGCAAAGCGTTCATACTTGCGCCTGGTGTTGGTTTTGCCATATCACATACCTCCTCGGTACTATTACGTAAATTGTTTTGCTTTCGGTGCACTAGCCCTACTTACATCAAAGATCTCTTGTACCTACTATTGTGCCTGTTTCTGCCGCTTGACACAAGTATGAAGAGTCAATGAGCGGGTATTATTTGCTAGCAGACGTGAAAGTAGCTTGTTGTTTGGCATACCCAACCGCAATTGCATCGCCTTCGCCAATAGAACCGTCGATGATGCGACTGGCGAGTGGGTTGAGTACGACAGTTTGGATGAGCCGTTTGAGCGGACGAGCACCGTACGCAGGGTCATAGCCTTCGGTGGCGAGGGCTTTCTTGATTGTGTCATCAAATGTAAGCGTGATATTTTTACTTCGGTCGATGAGTGCTGCCGTTTGGGCGAGCTGCAAATTGACAATGTTCGTCATGTAATCTTGGGTGATGCGGTTGAAAATGACAATGTCATCGATGCGGTTGATAAACTCGGGTCGAAACTTACGGTTGAGTTCATTTTTGAGCTGGTTCTCGAGCTGCGGCAAGTCATCGCCTGACCATTCCTGGATGTACGACGAGCCAATATTACTCGTCATGATTATAACCGTGTTGTTGAAGTTGACGGTACGACCTTGGCCGTCGGTTAGCCGGCCATCGTCAAGCACCTGCAGGAGCACGTTGAAAACATCGGCGTGGGCTTTTTCGACTTCGTCGAGTAGCACGATGCTATAGGGCCGACGGCGGACTGCCTCGGTCAGTTGCCCACCTTCTTCGTAGCCGACGTAGCCGGGTGGCGATCCTATCAGACGCGCTACAGCGTGTTGCTCCATGTATTCGCTCATGTCGAGCCGAGTCATAGCGCGTTCGTCATTGAAAAGCACGCTAGCAAGCGCCTTGGCGAGCTCGGTTTTACCCACACCAGTTGGACCGAGGAACAGGAATGAACCAATCGGTC
This sequence comes from uncultured Candidatus Saccharibacteria bacterium, assembly GCA_964446255.1. Classification (GTDB taxonomy): domain Bacteria; phylum Patescibacteriota; class Saccharimonadia; order Saccharimonadales; family UBA4665; genus JAGXIT01. The sequence goes on along the minus strand of CAYUNX010000023.1, from coordinate 15,183 downwards.
GGTTTTGGTCGCCAATCCCAGCTCGGGCGCGGCGGATGGCATTGGCTACAGCTTCAACTGCGCGGTGTTGCCCGATAACTCGTTCTTCGAGTGTATCTTCGAGGTGAGCCAGCTTTTGCGTTTCGCTTTCTACCAGTCGGTCTACTGGGATTCCTGTCCAGCGAGCTACGACCGCCGCGATATCATCGGCAGTCACTTCGTCACGTAGCAGTCGAGATTTGGGTGGTATGCCATTGAGCTGTGTTCGCAGCCTCGAAATAGTCTCATCGTACTCGGGCATATCGCCATATTTGATGCGTCCGGCAAGTGCTAAGTCACCGCCACGTTCGGCTAGCTCGAGCTGTGTTTTGGCACGTTCTAGCTTTTCGCTCGTACTATTGAGCTCGTCGATGATGTCTTTTTCGTAGCGCCAGGTTTTTTCGATTTTATCAGCTTGCGACTGCAGCTCATCGATCTGACGCTCGATTTGACTTCGCTTGGCTTTGGCAGCTTCACTTTTGTCTTTTTTAACCGATGTCAGCTCGATCTGCAGTTGCATGACGCGGTGGTTAAGACGGTCGAGTTCGATTGGTTTAGAGTCGAGCTGCATTTTGAGCCCCGATGTTGCCTCGTCAATGAGGTCGACCGCTTTGTCTGGCAAGAAACGGTTTGTGATGTAGCGGTCACTGAGCCGAGCTGCAGCCATGATTGCATCGTCGAGAATTTTAACACCATGATGTACCTCGTACTTTTCCTGAAGCCCACGCAATATCGCGACGGTGTCATCGAGTGATGGTTCACCAACATAAATTGGTTGCAGACGGCGTTCGAGGGCGGCATCTTTTTCAATGTACGTGCGGTATTCGTCAAGTGTAGTTGCGCCAATGAGGTGCAGTTTGCCACGTGCCAGTAGTGGTTTAAGCATGTTGGCAGCATCGACTGAGCCTTCGGCTTTGCCAGCTCCGACAAGCGTGTGTATCTCGTCGACAAATAGGATGATTTCACCGGCAGCGCGCTCGACTTCTTTGAGCACGCTCTTTAGCCGCTCTTCGAACTGCCCACGGTAGCTTGCCCCCGCCAACAAGCTGCCCATATCGAGCCCAATAAGGCGTTTGTGTTTGAGCGATTCGGGTACGTCACCATTTATGATGCGCTGGGCAAGACCTTCGACGATGGCAGTCTTGCCAACACCAGGCTCACCGATAAGAACCGGGTTGTTTTTGCTACGGCGCGACAGAACTTGCATGCAGCGACGGATCTCTTCGCCGCGGCCAATAACGGGGTCAAGCTTGCCTTCACGGGCGAGCTCGGTAAAATCTTGTCCATATGCCTCCAGAGGCATCTTGTCGGTGTCTTTATCTGCCATACAAAAACTCTCCTATATGCTCTAGTATACGCCTCAGCCTTACTCTGTTACAACAGGTAAGCCATGAAACTAAGCTTTAAGCCAAAAATAGGACAAACTACGTGGCATTAGCATGTACGGTGCCGGCGAATCGGGGGTTGCCAGTGATTGTCTCGTGCGTTGGGATGATTCGTCGTCGTTTTTTGTCATCACTTGGAAGCCCTGTCGGCAGCAAATAGCCCTGCCAGACATCGCTACCTGCTTCGAGCTCGAAGTGCAACTGGTCGCTCAAGTTTGGCTCGTCGTTGACGTCGTACAGGGCGTATTGCCCAGTGCTCAGTATGCAGTCGGCTTTGTGCTTGTCATAACTAGCAACGAGTATTTCACCGATTCCGGTCGGCTCGAGCCAGGCGAAGACATCGTCATCAAGATACAAAATCTTGGTATTGTGCTTGGTTTCTATTAGACGGTAGTGACCATTTTGTAGTAACTGTATCATCGTGGTCTCCCCTCATTTCATAATTGACACTAGCCAGTCTGCACGCAAAAGCTGTCCCGCACAATAACATTGCTTACAAACCACCGAGCACACCAATTTTAGATGAATAATGCATTCGAAAGTTTACGATTTTCTGTTAAAAATCGGCGATGACGAGCTTTTTCATATTCATCAAGTTGGCAAACGCATTTGGTCTTTCCATCAGCTCACCCATGTTTTCTGGCACGATTTGCCAGCTCACGCCATACTGATCTTTACACCAGCCGCACTGTTCGCTTTCGGGTACGCTCGATAGTTTTTCCCAAAAATAATCAATCTCAGCTTGGTCTTTGCAGGTAACGGCAAAAGAAACTGCTTCGTTAAAGGTAAAATCTTGTTCCGCTCCCGAGTCCATGGCGGCAAACCATTGGCCTGCTAGCATGAAGTCTGCGAACATCAGCGAACCTTCGTTGGCGGGACCAGTTTTTTCGGTGTACCTGGCGAAAGTACCTTGCTTGCTGTCTTTAAAAACAGAAAGGTAAAATGCGATGGCTTCTTCGGCGTGGTTGGTGTTTTTGCCTGAAAACATTAACGACGGGATGATGTGAGGTCGTGGTTCACCCTCGGGGTCAGTCAAAATAAGTTGCCAGGTTAATCCATAGCGGTCTTTGACCCAGCCGTATTTTTTACTGAAGGGGTATGTATCGAGCGGCATCAGTGCTTCCCCACCGTCTATCAACTTCGCCCAGAGCTCGTCGATGTGTTGGCTCGCCTGCTCATCACTGGCAGGGTCGAAATTGACCATAAATGATTCTGACGGGTTGAATTTGAATTCCGGCCCAGCATTAATCGCTGTGAAGCGGTGCTCACCGAGGTCAAAATCTACCGTCAGTACATCACCTGCTAGATTAGCTTGAAAATCGGCTAGCCCCTCCTCGGTGCTCTTTGGGTAGTTAGTGCTAAAAACAATTTTGCTATCTGGGAAAGCAGAAACATAAAAGTCGGCTGCTTCTTTGGCTTTACCGTCAAACCACAAATTTGGAGTAATCTTTTGAGCCATACGTCTACCCTCCTCGTTTAACAACCTGTACCTTTAATTATACCAAGCCAAAGCAATGCACCCCACGTTACTCTTCCCCTTGTCACACTGAACTCGTTTCAGAGCCTCGTTGATTTTGAATCAGGGCTCCGAAAATGTAAGTAAATGCTGAAACCAGATCAGCATGACGATATAAGGGTTTGAAAGTGTGAAAATTTACAGACTGAATACATCTGTCAAAAGAGCTAGTCCGTAATATCTTGTGGTACCATACAACTATGGCAAAACAAGACATCCCCGCCGGTGTAGTGCACGAAATCCCCGCCGATTTGCGCAAAGCTCTCACATCTGACGAGTCGGTCATTGAGCGCTGGAAAGACCTCACGCCCTTAGCGCGCAATGAGTGGATCTGCTGGGTCATGACAACCAAAAAGCCCGAAACCCGCACAAACCACATCGAGCGTACGCGCACCGAGCTACTTGCGGGCAAACGACGCCCCTGCTGTTGGGTCGGCTGCCTACACCGCGACAAATCAAAAACTGACAAATTTTAACCTATTATTTTAATTTTTACAGTTACTTTTGAGATTCGTTCAACTTGGCTTTGGCGAGCAGGATTTGCTTGATTTCGGTGGTTGGGAGTTTTTGGTCGAACTTGATATGCACGGTTTTGCTGCCAGTTTTGTAGCCCTTTTCTTCGAGTGTTTTGCGCACGTCATCACTTAGTGCAAAAGCTAAACCAAAGCTTATGTGACTCTTAAGAACCGAGAACCCACCGAGTAACCCGTGGTAGCGGTAAAACGGCACGCCCCAACTTATTTGCTCATCTACGCCCGGTACCGTGGTAAGAATAAGTTCGCGAAGCGCGAGCATTGTTGGGCGAGCCTCTGGCTCGGAGCTTGCGATGTAACTATCAACATCTTCGGCGCTATATTTTCTCATCTGCAATCCACCATATTTGATTATTAAAAAAATTAGAAGCGTGACAGCACTAGTAGTTTGCTAATTAAATAATACTACTATCAAAGTCTTATTACACGGGCCGGTTCAAAACTTGTAAGTTCGTTCGTCAGTGGTGATCCACAAATAATTGTTAGTATAGTTCTACCTTCGTGGTCAACCGTGCAAAATTCGAGTATACCCCGACAGGCTTTTTGTAATGCCGCACCGTTGTTGCGATACGCTGTTTCATGTTCATCAAAATGGTCAAGTTGCTCGGCTGCGCCTTGGCGTAGCAGCAAAGTGACATCTTCGAGAGTTAAATCTGCAGATTCACCGCTATCAACATCCGTAACATGTATCAAAGAGTCGCCAATTCCTAAAAACGAATCATCAATTTCAGCCGCAGATACAACAGATATTTTTTCTGCGTCAAGCTCATCGAGCATTTGCTGTATAAGCTCTAGGCGAGGGCACTCTGCACAGGCCTTCTTTTTTTCAAGGGGCGCTGATCTTAGAATATCAAATTCGTCCATAATACATAATTAAAGTACTTAGAATGTGATGTGTCAAATGTAAATACAATATAAGCAACCCTTTGTAAGAATATGTACAGTTCATTTTGACCACATGACTACATAATAAGGCTATGAAAAATGTGGCCTCACGACTCATCGAAACTCTACCGCGTACTGGCGACACTATGCTATTGCCTAGTTTTGCTTTGCGGCGTGTATCCTCTACGACTGGAAATGGTGTATATGCCAGTGCCGATGAATTGTACAAATCGGCGGTTTTCGGCCGCGACTCTCTCGAGGCGGCTGAGGATGTACTACCGATACGTCGGGGCCTGACGAAAGACGTTTTGCACACCATGGTGCGTCTGCAGGGCAAGGTGCGTAATGATGAAAACGAAGAAGAACCCGGGCGGATTGTCCACGAATACCGCACTGTCATAGTAGACGGCAAGCCCATCAACCAAAGGTCGATGGAGATTTTTACAGCGCTGTCACGAAAATGGGGTGGCAACGACACAGAGCTTGCTTATTACGGATCGGTTGACGCTACCCCGCTCTTTCTAAAAGTTCTTGGTGCTTACTGCAACCAATACGGCGATAAAATACTCGACGACTCGGTCGAGCACAAAAACCATGAAAATGTAACTGTCAGAGACGCTGCCGAGCAGGCCACGACTTGGCTAGTAGAAAAAATAGCTACCTCTAAGTCGGGTTTGCTAGAGTATCAGCGACGTAACTCAAATGGTATCGCCAACCAAGTCTGGAAAGACTCCGAAGAATTTTATGTGCACGAAACTGGCGAGCTAGCCAATCATGACCAACCGATAGCTTCTATCGAAGTCCAGGGGCTGGCATATGACGGGCTAATGGCGGCAGCGCACATCTTCCCCGAAAAGTCCGAGTACTATCAGGAAACGGCATATGCCCTGCGTGACAAGACCATCGCACTACTCTGGCAAGATAGTAGAAACTATTTTGCCCTTGGGATCGATTATGACACTGAGGGTACGCTGCGCGTCATCAATACGACCGTTGCCAACCCCGCTGCCTTGCTCGATTCCGCCCTATTCGATGAGTTGGCACCAGCCGAACGGCAAAAGTACGTCACTGGACTCGTAAAAAAGATTATGAGCTACGAGTTCTTAACCAATGCCGGCATCCGCAGCCGAGGTTTGAGCGCCGCGAATTTGGTCGGTAAATGGGATTACCACGGCTCGTTCGTCAGCTGGCCAAAAGAGACATATGACATCGCCAAGGGCTTGCACCGACAAGGTTTTTCTAAGCTCGCCCGTGAGCTCGAAAACCGCATACTCAATGTTGTACTTAAGCACGGCCAATACCCCGAGTTTGTTTATGTTGATGGCTGGGGACGTATCATGGACAGCACACCCGCCAAGCACAGTCATGGCAACGTCACACTCGTAAACAGCACCAACAACCCCGAACGTATCCAAGCGTGGACGGTCTCGGCCGTGCTCGCCATCACCACCAAACGCCTCTTGAATGTACTCGGCCGCACTAAAAAAGCACCACCACCCGAGCAGTGGCAGGTTGATCTCGAAAACTACACTCTCAACCACATCCCGAGGGTGCCGCGCCATCTTAACCCATTTACACTGCAACAGCACTACCGCAAGCACAAGTACAAGCTGCAGTAGGGGTATAAGATATATTACAGTCAAAAAGTGGCAAGTAGCGTAAGGTAGCTTTATGAATATTGCGATTGTTGCTGGACCGTATCTGGCGATACCTCCGAAACAATACGGGGGCATCGAACAAGTCATCTACTACCTCATCGAAGGCCTCAAAGAAGCTGGCCACACGCCGATTTTACTCGCTCCCGGCGACTCGGAAGTTGACTGCCAACTCATTGCCGTGACGCCAACTGCACTCGGCTTTCCGCGCTACAAAAAAGACCGCGCCGCGCATGCTAAACTCGTTAAAACTGCCGAGCGACACACTGCCAAACTACTGAAAGATTTGTTACCCAAGGTTGACATCATCCACTCGCATGGTTTTGACATGTCAGGGTTCAAAAACTTCCCCAATGTTACCACCTTGCATAACAAAATAGACTTGCCCGAGCTCAAGTACTATTTGCGGCGCAAAGATTTGCCGTACGTCTCTATATCTAAAAACCAGCAAGCAGTCTGTCCTGAGCTTAACTTTGTCGACGTGGTGTATAACGGCGAGGACCCGTCTAAGTTCCCTATCGTCACCGAGCCAGAAAACTATGTCTGTTTTCTTGGGCGGTTCGACCGCGACAAGAACCCACACATGGCCATACAACTCGCGCTCAGTTTAGGGATCAAGATTAAACTCGGCGGCAAGATTGACCACCTCGGTGATGGCTATTTTGAGGAAGAAATCGAACCGTACCTAAAAGACCCACTCGTGGAGTACCTCGGCGAACTCGATTTTGACCAGAAGATCAAACTGCTAAGCAATGCCAAGTGCAACTTGCACCCAACGAACTTCCGCGAGCCATTTGGTCTGACGGTGCTCGAGGCGGCTTACTGCGGTACACCAACGCTCGCTGTGGCACGTGGGTCGATGCCCGAGCTTATCGAGCCAGAGCGTACGGGCGTGTTGGTAGAAGATTTTATAGAGGGACGACACTTCTTAGACATGTGTTTCAAAATGGACCGATCGTACATCGCTTCACGCGCGAGACAGCTTTTTAACTACACGACCATGGCCGAGCACTATGTTGAAACCTACCAAAAAGTCATAGACGAGTACGCCACGCGGCCAAAGCCCGAGCGAAGTTTGGTGTCAGGTGTACTATCACGACTCCGCCACCGCCTCTTCCCCCAGCAAACCAGCTTGCATTAAAATGCGCTGTAACGGGTTAAAGCAATTAGTAAAAACTTAAATGTCGGTTAGTCTCAGGTTTTGTCTGAAGGCTTTTTAGAGTATGGGTTCATATCGCTCACTTTTAGGATGCCCAAAAGCTTGTTGTTGTAACGTGCCTGCTCACGGTGCTTTTTGGCTTGGCCGCACACCAAATATAAGCCTTTGGCAACGACAGTTGACGCGAGCAAATTGTAGCCGTTAGTCAAAACACCATAGACATCCTCGTTTTCGAATCCCGTAACAATTGCAGGAATATTTGAAGTAAATGCATTCCATGCAGTAACACCAATTCCAACACAGGCCATAGCCGTCACAGACTCACGTATAAACCGCTCCGTTCTGGCAGCCTCTGGGCGTATTGCGGTCGCTCCAAAGTAGAATAAATTTTCAGGATGTCGAGCAGGTCTCATAAATATTATATACTACAAAATAATAAAAATGTCAATAGCTTGCTTCCGTTAGCTGTCATTTGCGGGTGACGTTATGGCTACCGTTCTGTGTGCTTATCGAGGCCGCAGACGTACTGCTCTTCGGCTACGAATCGTTTATTAAAGAAGCCCTCTACAACCACAACTTCTTCAATAGTTGGACCTGGACAGTCATGGGTGGCCATGGTGGCCGCAAGTAACTTGTCCGCCCCAGTTTCTTCTGGTTCTGAGAAAGTATCGTCTTGATATGAGCTTGAAGCTACCCATATACTATCAGCCAAGTTCTCCTCAATAATGCAGCTGATCCTGGGGCAATGCTCTAAACAATCTTTCGCCATAGGCATATTATAGCATAAAAACAGCCATATGACTATTTTCTAAGATTTCTGCGTAAGATACTATTCGAAGTAGCTTGGTATAGTGTCAGTGCAAAATATTTGAATTGTAATAATATTTATTGCGGCGTAACAGTGATGGTGAGACGATAAAACAGGAGGTATTATGGAAAATCAATTCTCATACAACCATAAAAGTTACGGCAAGCACTCCAAGATGTATTGGGTTGTAATATACGTTATCGCGGCGGCTGTTTTGTATGGCCTCGTATTTTATATCTACAATCGCTAATTGCTTAGGTTATATCTAGGATTATTGATTGTGTGCTTGAGCGCGTGCAATCTCGACTATTTGTCCAACGACGAGCTCAACTGGTTTGGAAGCATCAACAATATAGTTTCTAACGGGTTTGACAGCTTGATAACCGCAAACCCCTACGGTTATTAAAATAGTTGATTGTTCAATATTTTTAGTTTGCTAATGGCGTGATTAAAGCAAAATATACAAAAACACACCGCTTATGTTTTGCTCCGGCTTTCTGGCATCGGCTTCGCCTACATCGTTTACTTTGCCGAAACACTTTTTCTGTCGTAAAAAGAACTAGTCAGAATGAAACCCCGAGCCGAAATACATGAGCATGGCGTTATAAATTTCTTGCTAATCGTCGTAACAGTAGAGGTAATTATGGGTTTCGAGTTGTCGTTCCACGGGATTAGTTGATTTATGACCGTGTGGTCGCAAACCACTCTCAAGTATTACTCCCTTGGCTTTTTCTAATAATTGCTCATGGTAAGTATTACGTTGAATATCGGGTAGCTCAAATAGGGCATGCTGTAGAAACTGGGCGACATACTGTGCGGTTTCATTGCTTTCATCCATGGAAACCTCTCCTGCTACAAGTGCCACGTGGCGGCTTACATCTTCGAAGGTTGTAATGTTCAAAATACTAAATAGATTATCACCTAAAGGTCTTACTTCTCCTGTGAGATTTCTATCCCTATACTGCCAGTAACCCACTACTTCCTTAGCTTCTTCTGGACTCAGCAAGTTCTTGCCATTGAAAAAATCTACTACACCGTCTTTTTCTGCTCTAAGATCTGTGTATTGATACGGTGAATCAACCACATCCATCAGCAGAAAGCTCATAGCTGTTGGTTCGTTTGTATGGCCTATGCGTTTATTGCCCCACGAATATGCACCCACAACCTCGCTTACTCCATTAATTTTTTCGGCCTCAAACTGTCCATCGTCGTTATAAAATCTAATAGAATACGTAACATCACCATTGCTCATAAATATATAATTACACAAAAATATAAAATAGACAAATATCAAAAACACCTTACCTTAAAATAATAAAGCGCCTGTGCTGACTCCGGCTGCTGGGTATCAGCTTCGCCTCTTCTATGGCGAATGGGTCGAAAGCAAGCTTTCGCATTCCTTTTGCCACTACGCCGAACAGCGAAGAGACCAATGAGAATTTATCGCAAAAAGTAATTTCTATTATTACGCCATATTAGCACCAAAGGAATTGTAGGTATCGCTAATACTGGTAAAGTAGTGACTGCAGCAATCGGCTGGCTTATGTAATACATGATTATTACAACTGCAAGAGCAATAATGAATAATCCATAACAAATTAAACCAATAAGACCAATCTTCTTTCCGAATAAGATCATTATTGAAAAGATAAACTGAGTTACGGCAGCAACAGGGAAAAGAAAATCTCGGCTATCTCTCACATCAGATAACCCATACATAAGTAAGCAAATAAGTAAAATAAGCAAACTCATAATAACTAGAGGTATGGACAATAATGGAAACTGAGGCTTGGATAATTGTTGGTTTTGGTCATTCATAATTTGAATTATACATGAAGCGAGAGGCTAATAAGCAAAAAAACCTTGCTTGCTCAAAGTGCTTAGGTTTGGCCCTGACAGCTGGGCATCGGCTTGGCTTCCTCCATTCGCTCGCAAAAGAAAATACCTTTGGTGCTTTCTTTTGCTTCGTTCGCTACTTTGAACCAGCGACTACGCAAGACAGTGCCTTGCTGTCGCTAGTCGTGCCAGGAGCAAAGCCAAGTAAAAACCCCATGCGAGGGACACTTTATTCCTTTTTAGCTACGAATTATCCAGCTACTAATTTTATAGTTTGAACTGTGGTCGCAACGGGTATCTTGTTTTATGGTAAGGTAGTTATTGCCTATTAAATAAGCGTCTCAAAAAAGCATTTAGTCCTGTGGCTGCGCTTAACGGTGGCCGTACATCAGTTTGTATCTGTTGAGGTGGCTCGTCTAACATAGCTTTCTTAATGAAATTGGGGTCGATTACCATGTAAAGGCTGCGCTGGCGCATAACATCAAAATATTCTGCGGTTGGGGTGAACCCGTCACCCACACAATGAGACTCGCGACACTCGTCAACTTGTTTAGAAAGACCAATATTCGGGTTATCTACTGTAAGCTGCATAGAGCTAGCTGCGAGAGCACGATTGATACGGTGCCCAATATGATATCCTCTATTTTCCATCCAAGCTATGAGATCAAGCTTTTGGTCATTCTCGACGATACCTACGGCGTCCCAGTCAAGCATGTGCATCAATTCGTGTCCTAAATCACTTGGGTGAACCTTATAATCTGGTTCAATGTTTAATATTAGCAAAGGCTTTTGATACGTGGTGAAGCCACCAATTTTAGGAGAGGAACGCATACCGCCTGGTGTTACGCTCGCTAACTGATATGGATGTAGCTGGGCGGGTACATATGTTGCAAATTCATGATGGTCATAATCTCTCAAACCCACCATTTCCTCGACACTTAGCGGGCTTTCAATACGTCCCATTACGCTCAACATTTGATTACGTTGTTTAGGTGTTTGACGGGTTAGATATTGGTCAAGGTACACAACTTCGCCCGGCATTAATGCGATAACACCAAGATACTCTTCCGATCGATATTTTGTAGGCGTCTCGAGCTGAAGTGTGTCACCTTTGAAAGAATGTGCTTTGGTTATATTTGGCACGAATAGTCTACTTAGGAGGGTTTCTGCGTCACTTTTGTAAGTCGGAATGAGGTTGGTGGCTACATCAGTCTGCTCAAGTGTTTCAGAAAAAAGTCTCATGGATGACTCGATGTGCGTAAATCTGTCGGTTTGCTCTAGCATATATACATTATTATATTATAATATACTAATTTATGCAAATGTAGCCTCTTACAATTCTTTCCACAATGTCAAAATTAGAATTAGCCACTGGATGTCGGCTTCGCCTCCTCCGTTCGCTCGCAAAAGAAAATACCTTCGGTGCTTTCTTTTGCTTCGTTCACTTCGCCGAACCATTTTTTGCTGACGCAAAAACTCTGGTTCTCGCGCCAAGGAGCAATGCCAAGTAAAAAGCCCCTCTTGCGAGGGACTCTTTACTTGGCTCCCCCTAGTTAACGTACTTCGCAGCTATGACGTCATCAAATGTTCATCAAAGCCAGCTGCAACAAGTTTCTCAAAAGACTCCCATACACTTTTGGGTAAATCTTGTTGAATTTGATACCCAAGTTTTGGATATTCACGTATTCTTTGCAAGTCTCCCACCATAACATTAATCACCTCATTTTTCGGAATACCGTCGGAGGCATACTCCTCAAAGTTTAATTGTGGCGAAGTCACGGTTATTGCAGTCGTAGTATCGGGCCATTGTTGCTTAAATGTGGCATACGTACGTCGTTCCATGTAGGGTTTCTGCACTAGAACAAAAGAAGTTATTTGTAGATTCATTTCTTTTAATAATTGATAAGTAAATCTTACATTCTCGCCAGTATTTGTAGATTTTGATTCAATTATAATTTTCTCAGGGTTAACACCTTCTTTTACCGCGATGTCCATGAAAACTTCAGCCTCAGACTTAGTGAAAATATCTTTGGTTAGCTTTCCCAATCCTCCAGAAATAATCAAATAGTTTCTATAGCCCTGCCTCATCAACTCTGCTGCCCTCACCGCTACGCGAGTATCATGGCTGCACAAGCAAAAGACTGCATCACTTTTAACCGGCGTAAGTCCAACAATCATATAATCCCAAATAACTTTGGCATGAAAATCTATTTGGTCATTGTTCATTAGAATAATAGTAGCAGATAATGAAAATGACCTCTGAATTAACAGAGCTCAAAATGCTTATGGCTCAGGCTGCTGGACATCGCCTTTGGCTCCTCTGCTCATTCGCCAGAAAGAACAAGATTCTTTCTGTGCTTCATTCGCTATGCCGAACCAGCGACTACGGTGTTTTGCTTGCGCAAAACCCCTGTCGCTGGCTCAAGCCAGACAGCAAAATCATACAAAAATAGCCCACACGAGGTGGACTACTTTTGTATGGCTCCGGCTGCTGGGCTCGAACCAGCGACATCCTCGTTAACAGCGAGGCGCTCTACCACTGAGCTAAGCCGGAATACGCTCTCATCTCAATAAAGAGATTCGAGCACGTATATAAAGTGTAAGGTGCTTATTTCCGTACGGAAATACAAAGACTATTCTATCGGTTTCGGCTCTGTCTGTAAAGGCCCCTCACCAGGTAAAAATACAAAACCAAGCAACTTGCTAAGATTTATACGTTGTTGTGCCGAGACCTACAAAGTAATCTAGTAGACGTTTGTCGATTTTGCCAAGCCTCTGTGCCTGTAAGGTTATCTTGTTATACAGTGGAGAACCGGTAATAGTTTTGATGAGGGTGTATTGGCGAGGGTCAAACAAGAGCCCACCCGCAGTCGCAACATCCTCTGCCACATTCGTTTTACTGTGTGGTTTTACTAAAACGGTACTCATAACTAACTTACGGACTGTTTGCAGTTTAGCCGCGCGCTCAGTTGTCGACTTTACCTTTTCAAGTGCAATTGTATCAAGCTTGGTCGTTAGATCTTGTGCGTTATTTGATGAGGTTTTAAGGTATTTGAGCGATGGGTCTAGAGGTCGGTCATTGCCATACTCGAAACCTGAAGGGTTAAGCCCTATGTATTCCGAATCATTCATCATATCGAATGGAAATACACGGTTACGCAAGTGCGCAAAGTGTGCAAGCTCATGATCGAGACTTGCGCCAACTTCATCTATATCGAGGCTCATTGATTTGCTTGGGTCAAACAGTATCTCTTCGTTCATGAAAACTGACTGAGCAATTTTTGTATCTTGCACGGCAGCTAATGTGATAGATTTGACGCCTAATTTGTCGAATAGCTCAACGGGTTTATTCTGTAACCATTGAATGAGTGTTGGCATCGTGAAAAGCACTGATTCTTGCATGGGTGTTAAGGCTGAGTTTGGCGCAGCGTTATCAGGAGTGGAAGTCGATTCGTATGCAGGTATATGTAGATTCAGGCCATAGCGCCTCATCACTTCTTGAGCAATTGCATTGCTCAGCTTGCCTGCAGCGAGGTCTGGAGTTTCTAGTAACTTCCAGAGATCTTGTTGCTCCTTGCGAGTGTCATAAACAGTGAGCCCAAGTTCACGTGCAAGGTTTTGCTGGCGCCACCACTCAGCTTCTTGCCGAGTTGCTGGGCGATCGAAATTATCTGGCGTAGACTCATCATTAAAATGAGGTATTAGCGGGTCGTTTAGATTAACGACGGTATGCTTTGCTAATAAGCTGTCAATCGGTTCTACCTCGTTGGTTTCTGTAAGCGACATACCAAAAGCGAGCTGTTCAGTACCGGGGTGTTCCTCGAACGACCTTCCGTATACTATCGACAGCGAAGATACAGCAACAGCTGCCGTTACAATACTACCTATGACCTGTCGAAACCCAAGAAATCGTGCCGACAACAAGCTGTTAGGACTGTAGCTGTTTTGATGCTCTAACATCTTATGATAGTACCACAAAAAGCATTAAAAGTCAAAGGCACGTTCACATATCTATCGCTTTTTTGCTGGGGGCGGGGTGGTACCTGGGAGTTGGGCGAGGTGGATTTTGTGCTTGCGGAACTCAGGCAGCAAACGGCGGCGCATCTCACCGCTGACACTCCACTGCTCTGATGGCTCAGTCTTGCCCGTAACAGTTACCTCCATACCAAGCTGCGAAAAGACACCGATATTAAGGAATTTGGGAGCCTCGATGATTTTGGTTTGCCACTTTTCTTCGCTAGCCAGCTTTTCACCGGTCTCATTTATGACGGTTGCAAGCAAGTCGATGTCGGTGTCTGGCTCGACTGCAATAGTGAAATTGACCTTTGAGAAGCCCATGGTTTTGTTTATGACATGGATGATTGAACCGTTGGGTACATAGTGCACATTGCCGTCAGCGTCACGGATTGATGTCGAGCGGATGCCAAAACGCTCCACTGTACCAGCCGCACCTTCAATATCGACGACATCACCGACCCGGTACTGGTTCTCGCTCATGATGAATATGCCAGTTAAGAAGTCTTTGATGAGAGACTGTGCGCCAAAGCCGATGGCGACTCCGATGACACCGGCGCTGGCGAGGAGTGGCCCAAAATCGATGGTTGGGAAAAGCTGGTGGATGATCATGAGGCCGCTGACGACACCGATGAAGATACGACTGAGTGAGTTGAACATCGCCTCAAGGGTTTTTTGGCGCTTTTTAATGTCGGCGGGGGTGTGGTTGTTGGCATTGGTTTTGCGGACGATTTTTTCTACAAAACGGGCGATGAAGATGCCGATGAAGTGGTAGCTGAACCAAGCTATCAGGATGATTACCATGATGTTGACACCCTGTTTTTGGATCCAGTCGATGGCTATTTTTCCCTGTTCTACTGCTGCGAAGTATTGGTGTGTGTTCATTGTGCTTATAGTATAGCGTGTGGGTGCGTTTGTGCGAAGTCAGGACCTTGAGATTGTGTCATTCTGAGCGCAACAAAGTGAAGTAGAAGAATCTCCCTTAGTAAATTCTCTTTCCCTGTACTTTTGCGTGGCCAAAAGTACCAAAACCCACCGAGCGACGCAAAAAACCGACTGACTGGCACTTTTTGTTCCAGCTGTCTGGTGCGTGCGGAACTCGCTTCGCTCAAACAGTCCTCCTTACGCAGGCAGCTTACACAAAAAGTACCAATCAGTTTTTATGCGATGCTCGGCTCTGGCGGCGACCCACGTCTAAATGCTTCGAAGGTAAGTTTTCGATCATATATATAGCTTAGCTACGCATGTGTCCTTTAAGTTGTAACAGACAACAACAGCTCAGCCAGGATGGCTCCAGAGTGCCACAAGCTACAAACCCCCTCCGTCATTCCGGACTTGATCCGGAATCTAGTTAAAAAATCATGAAGTGACATA
>CAYUNX010000022.1:1421-18400 GCA_964446255.1 uncultured Candidatus Saccharibacteria bacterium | reverse complement strand
CTTAGGCATCAGTAATAATTTACTGACTTACTTTCATGAATCTATGATTCGAAATTTACTAAAACAATTCATCTGCTACCGAAGTAGCAAAGTGAACTGACGTTGATTTGCACTACTCAATTGTTAACGATCTGTTCTCTAGAGCATATTAAATACGCCTCAAAAGCACTAGTTGGCTAGTATACGCACCGGAAACCACTGTGTCAAGGATATATTTGCCCAAACGTGTAGTATTCTATACATCACTACATAGTCTACGTAAATTAGTAGTTTTAGTACTGCTTTTACTGCCGCATGAAGAATGCAGGATTTAGCTGACACTATAGTTATATCGCACGCAGGATTGGGTTTTTTGCGGCATGAGTTAATAGTACTGTAATACGATAACCCGACACGCAGAAAGCAGTTCGATGGAAAGCTTGCTTAGGCTTTTTCGGTGTCTGTAGGTTCTTCGCTGACTTCTTCGTCGTCTTCAGGAATGTCAGATTTTTCTACGAGTGCGAGGCTGACAACTTGGTCGGTGTCATTAAGGCGCATAATACGGACGCCCTGTGTGGCGCGACCGAGTGCTGGGATGTCTTTGAGGCCGAGGCGGATAGTTTGGCCATTCTGGGAGATGATAATGACTTCTTGGTCGTCATTATCACTCAGTGTATTCACGCCAATCAGCTCACCTGTTTTTGTGTTCACCACGGCCGATCGTATGCCAACACCACCGCGGGCGTGTGGAGTGAACTGAGCAACTTTTGTGCGTTTACCATAGCCATACTTACTAATGACGAAGATGCTTGAATGTTCGTCGACGATGTCCATGCCGATAACATGATCGTCACTACGCAGTCGTATGCCACGTACACCACGGCTGACACGACCCATCGGGCGTGCATCGCGCTCGTGGAAGCGTATAGCCTGGCCTTGGCTAGTCGAGATGACCACTTCATTATCGCCAGTCGTCATACGGATCCATTTGAGCTCATCACCCTCGTCTAGATTTATGGCAATTAGACCACTAGTACGAACGTTGTTGTACTGTTCAAATGGTGTTTTCTTAACAACGCCTCGAACCGTACACATGATGAGATTGGTCGCTACTTCCTTCTCGGTCTTCGAGACATTGATGACCGCACTGACCGTTTCTTCAGGCTGTAATTGTAGCAAGTTTACGATAGCGATACCCTTTGCGTTCAGAGAGGCAGCAGGTACTTCGTACGTCTTCAAGCGGAAGACACGACCCTTGTTAGTAAAGAACAATAAGTAATCGTGCGTTGATGCATTTACAACGTGTTCGATGACATCTTCTTCACGTGTAGCCATGCCGCGCCGGCCTTTGCCGCCTCGTCCTTGGCGTTTGTATTCGACCAAAGTACTCCGTTTGACATAGTTTGCTGATGTAAGCGTTACAACTACCTGCTCATCAGGTACGAGGTCTTCATCACGCAAACGGTTAAGTTCTTGTGCGACAACTTGTGTTCGACGCTCATCACCGAAGCGTTCTTTGAGCTCTAACATCTCGGCTTTTATGACTGCTAGGATTCTGCCTTCGTCAGCCAAAATCGCTTCGAGCTCGGCAATAATCTTCATAAGCTCAGCCAGCTCATCTTCAATCTTCTGGCGCTCAAGACCGGCAAGCGTTCGGAGCTGCATCGCCAAGATTGCCTTGGCTTGGATTTCGCTCAGCTTAAACTTCTTGATTAAGTTTGCCTGGGCTTCGTCGGTCGTCTGGCTTGCACGGATTGTAGCGATGACTTCGTCAATGTGGTCGAGTGCAATCTTGAGACCTTCGAGCACGTGTGCGCGGTCCTTTGCCTTGCGTAGCTCAAATTCTGTGCGACGACGTACAACTATCTGGCGGTGCTTGATGTGCTCATTCAAAATGTCTTGCAAACCAAGTACACGAGGCTGTATGCCATCAATCAACGCCATCACGTTATAGTGGAAGCTCGATTGCAGTGGAGTTAACTTATAGAGCTGGTTGAGCAACTTTTTAGGGTACGCGTCCTTCTTAAGGTCGATGACGATGCGCACATTACCACGAGCACTTTCGTCGCGGAGGTCGCTGATACCGGTTACCTTCTTTTCCTTGACGAGGTCAGCAATTTTGATTACAAGGCTTTCTTTGTTCAGGGCGTAGGGAATCTCTGTGATAATGATCTGGTGCCGGCCTTTTACGCCCTCAACGATTTCGGCAATACCACGCACAATGACTCCGCCGCGACCAGTCGCATAGGCCTGCCGTATAGACGCGGCACCATACACGATACCGCCAGTCGGAAAGTCTGGCCCTTTGACAAACTGCAGCAGGTCATCAAGTGATGCGTCGGGGTGGTCTATCTTATAGACAGTCGCGTCAATAATTTCATTCAGGTTGTGCGGTGGTATGCTTGTTGCCATACCAACGGCAATACCAACTTGACCATTCAGGAGCAGGTTGGGCAGCTTAGCAGGCAGAACTGAAGGTTCCTGGGTTGTGCCATCGTAGTTGTCGCGGAAATCAACCGTGTCTTTGTCGATGTCTGCCAGCAGCTCGTCTGCGACACGGTGCATTTTTGCTTCGGTATAGCGCATAGCAGCTGGTGGGTCGCCGTCCATTGAACCAAAGTTACCCTGCCCGTTTACGAGCGGATAGCGGGTGGCCCATGGCTGCGCAAGACGCACCATAGCATCATAGATCGATGAGTCGCCGTGAGGGTGGTATTTACCCATCACTGAACCAACAACGTTGGCACTCTTGCGGTGACGAGCCGAGCTGCGAAGCCCTTCTTCGTACATGCTGTACATGATACGGCGATGTACTGGCTTCATACCGTCTCGTACATCTGGGAGCGCACGGTCAATGATGACACTCATCGAGTACCGCAAATAGCCATCTTCCATTACGTTTTCAACTGTACGGCGTTCCACGAGGCGTGAGTGCCCAGTTCCTTCTATGATTTCCATGGCATTCTGCCGTTGCATTAGCCGTTCTTCGTCTTCGACATCAATAGGTGTATTGCCTGTAGTCTGATCATCCATGTTAAATATCCAGGTCCTTTACGAATTTAGCATTAGTCTGAATGAAGTTTTTGCGCAGTTCCACCTCGGTACCCATGAGCTTATTAAATATGGCATCAGCTCGCTCGGCGTCTTCTACTTTAACCTGGATCAGCACACGCTTTTCTGGGTTCATGGTAGTTTCAAAGAGCTGCTCGGCATCCATTTCGCCCAAACCTTTGTAGCGCTTCTGTTCGATGAAACCAGCTTGCTTGTAGCGTTCATCATCAGGGTTTACTTTGAGCCCCTCCTCTTTTCGCTTGGCAATGGTAGTGTCGAGCGCATTTTCAAGCTCGGCTTCATCATATATAAATACGCTGTTTTTACGGCCGGTTTTTACGAGTTCAAATAACGGTGGTTTGGCGACATAGATATGTCCCGCGTCAATAACTTCTTTCATATAACGGAAGAAGAATGTTAGGAGCAACGTCGTGATGTGGCTTCCGTCGACATCGGCATCGGTCATTATGATGATGCGGTGATAGCGAAGCCCAGATAAACTGAACGAATCGCCGATGCCGACACCCGTTGCTTTGATGAGGTTCAAGATCTCTGCATTGCCGAGCATACGGTCAAGCCTGGCACGTTCAACATTTAGCACTTTACCGCGAAGTGGCATGATTGCCTGAGTTTTGCTATCGCGTCCAGTTTTAGCCGAGCCGCCTGCTGAGTCGCCCTCTACAAGATACAACTCCGAGTTTGCTGGGTCCTTACTGCTACAGTCAGCCAGTTTTCCTGGCATGCTTGCGCCGTCCAGGACACCCTTACGAATGATGTTATCGCGGGCAGCGCGAGCAGCTTTGCGGGCGCGGGCAGCTAGCAGTGCTTTGCCGATAATCTTTCTAGCAATTGCAGGATGTTCTTCAAGATAGTACGACAAGTACTCGCCCAAAACTTGCTCGACCTGGCCACGAACTTCAGGGTTACCAAGCTTGTTTTTGGTCTGACCCTCAAACTGTGGGTCGGGCAGTTTTACAAGGATAACAGCCGTAAGACCTTCGCGGGTGTCTTCCCCGCTCAAGTTCTCTTCTTTTTCCTTGAGGAGGCCTGCTTTGCGGGCGTAGTCGTTCACGACACGCGTTAGAGCCGATCGGAAGCCCGTTAGGTGCGATCCACCGTCTGGGTTATAGACGTTGTTCGCGAACTGCTTAATGGTCTCGTTGAAGCCCTCGGTGTATTGCATCGCAATCTCAATCTGGCTATTCTCGACTGTCTTGTCGACATAGAAAACATCGTCGTCGACTGGTTCTTTACCAACATTGAGGTTGATAACATACGATTTTATACCACCCTCAAAATAAAAACTATACCTACGACCATTTGCATGGTTTATAAGTGTCGTACGAACACCTTTTGTGAGATACGCTGCGTGACGAAGTCGGTCAAGAATAGTGTCATAATTGAAGCTAGTTGACTCGGTGAAAATCGTAGTGTCTGGGTAAAAAGTAATTTCGGTGCCGTGTTTGGCCTTGTCACATTTGCCGATAACCTTAAGGTCACCTTGTGGCACACCAAGCTCGTAGGTTTGCTGATGTACTTTACCTTCGCCGTAAATAGTAGCAATGAGTTTCGTCGAGAGTGCGTTGACCACACTCACACCCACGCCGTGGAGCCCACCTGAAACCTTATAGCCCCCACCACCGAACTTACCGCCGGCATGAAGTACAGTCAGGACAGTTTCGACAGTGCTCTTCCCTGTCTTAGGGTGAATGTCGGTCGGGATACCACGGCCATCGTCGTTCACACGGATACCGCCATCTTCCAACATCTCTACCTTTACTTCAGTCGCATAGCCAGCCAAAGCTTCATCTATGCCGTTGTCTACTATTTCCCACACCAAGTGGTGCAGGCCTTCAATGCCAGTACTACCGATGTACATACCGGGTCGCTTACGAACAGGTTCCAGACCTTCTAGCACCTGAATCTGATCAGCTGAATATTGTTTTTGCTGAGTCACTACAAATATCCCCTCGTTTTTCGATTACTGCATACAAGTATAGCGTCTTTTTGACGTTTCCACAACCCTACGCGCCACTGTTATAGTGAGCTATATATTGGTGATGTTACGCGCTTGGCGGAAGTTCGGTGCCGCCGTGCATGACACCGTCTTTATCGATAGTAATCTCGTCGCCTGCATTATCATGTAGCGGCATGTCTGCCTCGGATGGGCTGGCTGGCTTTGGCTCGGCAATCGGCTCGGTTAGACCTTTTTTAAGTTCAGCTGCAATATCATCAACCTCTTTTTGATCAAGCTGTGCACTAGATACGTTACCCGTTTCATAAACCTGCGATGGTGAATTGTTTGGTGGGGTTGTTGGAGTTGGTGCAGGAGGATAAGTGGGCTGTTGGGCTTCTGATACATTTGGAGCAGTTGATGGGACAGGCTGTGAAACTGCAGCTGGCTGTATAGGCATGCTGGCGCTAGTCTTTTGCTTCGCAAGCCACTCATCTAGGAATGATGCAGGTGTTGGTGGTGCCGGACGTTGTTGGACAGTTGGGCTAGCGGCAACTGGTGGTTGACCGAAAGGATTGGTGGCGGGCTGTGGCCCGTTCGCCCCACCAGCAAAAGGATTAGCCATGGGCGGTGGAAGAGCTTTGGTTTCAAGGCGTGCAAATATTTCCTTTTCGACAACAGCTCGTGGTTTGCCATATTTTGCGGCAGAGAGCTGTTTGAGCGCATCTGACAGCTCTTTATTTGGACTACCAAGTGGAGGTAGAGCGGCCATACTAAATGGCTGCGTCGGTACACCCTTAATCATAGTACGCACCACGGCATTGTAGTTTGGTATGCGGAGCAAATCATCACCATCAAAATGCGGCTGGAAGTAGCGCGACATTGCCTCAACGTCATTTTGACCGATACGGTAACAGACAACTGTACCGATATTACCAAAAACCGCGTCGCGAATTTCTTCGGTCAGCTGAGTCGTAAACTGGTTAGCTACGATAAGGTTTAGGTGGAATTTTCGCGCCTCGCTCAAAATGGTCGCAAAGCTATCGGTTGAAAAGTTTTGGAACTCATCGACATATAGTGCAAAGTCGACACGTTCGTCTTCAGGTACATTTGCCCGTGACATGGCAGCAGCTTGGAATTTCATAACGAACATCATGCCGAGTAGTTTGCTGTTGAGGTCACCGGTGCGTCCCTTGCTCAAGTTTACAAGCAAGATTTTTTTATTGTCCATGATATCGCGGAGGTCAAAAGCACTCTTTGTTTGCCCGATTATATTACGCATCATCTCGTTGCTCAAAAAGGCGCCGAATTTACTGACAAACCAACTGACAACTTCACCAAAATCATTGCTGCGTTGTGACTGCGGCATTTCCTTTTCCCAGAATTCGCGGACGTTCGGGTCGTTGACGTGTTGTAGCTTTTGCTTAGCAAATTGTGGGTCTCTAAAGAGCTTCGGAATGTCTATAAAAGTACCACCTTCAGGGTCGGCCATAACAGTGAGTGCGGCGTTGCGAAATAGGTTCTCATAACGAGGCCCCATGATGCCTTGATGTTGTGGGTCGTACAACTTGTAAAGCATGTTCAAAACTTCTTGAATCAAGAAATCTTTTTGGTCGGCATTCTGGAACTCAAACAAGTTCATACCCATCGGATAATCCATGTCGGATGGGCAGAAATAGATAACGTCTTCGGTGCGCTCTTTAGGCACCATAGACAATAGCTTTTCGGCAGTGTCACCGTGTGGATCGACGAAGGCAAAACCGTTGCCAGCCATCATGTCTTGCAATGCCAGGTTTTCTAGGAATGTTGACTTACCTGTACCTGTTTGCCCCACTGCATACATATGACGCTGTCGGTCTGAAAAACCCAGCCGTATAGGTTTTTTAACCCCACGGAAGACGTTATAGCCTAGAAGCAAACCTTCGTCGGGCATATTACGTGGTCCATCGACCTGTTTTGAATCTTGTCGCTCGAGCTGTGTTGTTGGGGTGCTTCGCTGGTCCGGAAAATGAAACAGCGTCGCGAGTTCGACAGTGTTTAATATGTTTCGTTTTTTGTGATAAGGAAAAAACCGCAATATGTAGTTATTAACTAACTCATCGATGTTTTTGGCAGGAACAAATTTAAACCCGTTCCTTCCAGGAGAGTCGAACAGCGAGAAACTACCAACAATATTATTGATGATGCTCTGGGCGTTTTGCATCACGTTAGATGACGCAACGAGCCGGACCGTCACTTCGAAGCCTGCATACCGTGTCTTCTCTTCTATTGCGTCAATTACGGATTGCTCGAGGGAGGATATTTCTTTGGGCTTGTCTCCACCGTCTTTTCCCTCGGGTGGTTTCGCAAAAGCAGTTATAAAATCTTTGGCTAACGCCCCTGCACTGATACCGCTCTTGGTACCTTTGCGTTTGGCCGATGCCAAGCTTGTTGAAGTCTTTGTCCATTCGTCATCAGTTGGCCTGAACAATATCTGTATAACCGCACCGTCTTCGTTTGTTAATGTCGATAATGCATTTAGTATCGCCTGCATCGCATCACGCTTTAGATCTTGGTAAGTCGCAATAGGGAATGAGAAATCTTTTTTTAAGTTCATCTGACCGCCAACAACCGCGTTGATGCCACCGACCTCATTAAAAATATTGTACTCAGAGGTTCGTTCAAGCCGCGTCGAAGGATACGCACCAGTGAGCGCCTGTTCGAGTGCGCCAATCATGTCAATCGGTGCAAGTGCGTAGAGATACACAAAGCCGCGCGAGCCGACAATCTCAAACCCAAAATGGCGCTGTCCACTGTATCGGTTCTTAAAACTAACCTCCATAGTGCTGGCAATAATGTTGTAAATAATCTGTGCCTTAGAAATATTCTCGTCAGTGATATCTCGCATATCACGACCATTGCTATCTATATCATCGCTACTTGGAGGTAAATGTATGAGCATAGGAACTAGCTCAAGACCACGCTCGTACTTTTGACGTTCATGCATATTCTGTTGTATGTTTAGCAACATGAGCTTAACCATCCTGTGTGTAATTCTTGCAAATTAGCTACTTCCAACATGCATCTCATTGCGTTACGTCAACCCCAAACTGATCTCTAATGTACGTAGACTTAATATCAATAATTGCATTCATGCGTGCGGCGGGGTTTTGTGGCGTCTGAGTGATTACTGACTGGATTGCTGCAGTTGCACGCGCGAGTGCATCAGATGAAGCTTGTGCCGTAGACGTATTGTGCGCTGCTGGAACTGAAGAATTGACCGATGCTGCTTGAGTAGGTACGGGTTGCGAATAGTTATTGGGGCTTGGTAGTGGTATTTGGCTATCCATATAGTTAGTAGTATACAGCAGTACCGCCCTTGTTAGTATGTACTACCCAATAAGTTTTCATTTTTTCTGCTGGAGACCATTTCTGTGTATATAAAAATAGCCTATGATAACAACAAAAAATACGGCGATAACGTCTCTAAGGGTAAGCTGACCGATTGATTGCATAGCAACCAATATAACCAATATCGTAGATAAAGTTATCGGTACCTTTCCTTTGACCGACTTTGTGCTATCTGTACGTGCATCGCCTCTGTGTTCAACTATTGCTTTCAGGGTATAAAACGAAGCGGCATACAATAGCACATACGGCACGATTAACCCTATAGCAGGTATCTTTGCTGGGTGGCTAATGCTCATGAAAACTATAAGCGCCAACCATAGTATCCCTGCCTTTATACCTAATCTGTGCATAATTTAAAAAAATACGCCCTGCTATCACTATAGAGCGTCGCTACTATCCATTTTGTAATTTTTGTATGCTTAGTGCCAAAGGCGGTAAATCCGCTCTAATAAAAAGATTAAATAGCGCTTACCGCCTTATGGCTGTGACTGACCGCTCTTGTTACCGGTAAGGGTAATTCGAGCGCTAAAGTAAGTTTTTGTTTTTGCTTACTAGGTACCATAGTACTACGGATCTCCACCCCTGTCAATATAGGGGTAGCAAGTTGGGCACAAATCAATCATAAACTAACACGTATCGTCGGGGGACGATAATAGTAGCAAACACAACACTTTTCTTATTGACATAAGCGGTACAAACGCATTACTATATCTGTAGCACTGAGTAAAAAAAGTGCTCAAAAACAAAAAGCTTCAAAACGACGACTCCTCGCAGGTCGTTGTTTTGACAAAAAGGCTTTTTGGCACAAACGAAAAACTAAAATACAAACTTGTAACCCCGCGCCTACTCGCGGGGTTGCTTTTTGTTGAGAGCAATGTAAAATCATTGACATTATGAGTACGAAACGAAGCATTAGCAGCTTGGTTGAAACTGGTCAGTCTGGACTTGTTGTTGACATAGAATGCCAACTCTCTAACAACCTACCAGGCATAACCATAGTTGGTTTTGCGAACAAAGCCGTCGACGAAGCCAAAGAACGTATCAGGAGTGCTTTTGATTCATCTGATATCAGCCTACCTCGCAAGCGAATCATCATTAACTTAGCCCCAGCCGACGTACCAAAAGATAGCACTGGTTTTGACCTTGCCATTGCAGCCGCGATTTTGGTTGCGACTGACAAATGCCATAAACTCCCCGAAAAAGCTGCCATCATGGGCGAGCTGGGTCTAGATGGCACGGTGCGCCCCATCCGTGGGATTATCGGTAAGCTACTGGTTGGTAAGCGACATGGCATTGAAACGTTCCTCGTGCCAGTCGCAAACATCGACCAAGCTCGCTTGGTGCCAGATGTGAGGCTCGTCCCCGTCCCCAGCCTTCATCACCTTTTCCAGTACTTTAATGGCCTAGCAGAGCCTACGGTTATCGACACGAGCGATACCCTCATTGAACCTGAGGCAATTACAGATACCGACCAAATGGGAATCGAAGACGTAATAGGACAAGAACTCGGCAAACGGGCGGTTGAGATTAGCGCTGCAGGCGGCCACAACGTGTTGCTCGGCGGCCCTCCCGGCACCGGCAAAAGCATGTTAGCCAAGACACTTCCACATCTCTTGCCTCAGATGAGTCGTGATGAAATGCTCGAGGTTACTCACTTGCACAGCCTCGCAAGCAATGACTTTAACCGCATCGTCACCTCACGGCCATTTCGCTCACCACACCACAGCGCGAGCAACGTCGCGATTGTCGGTGGCGGCAATACAATACGGCCTGGTGAATTGAGCCTCAGCCACCGCGGCGTCTTGCTTTTTGACGAGTTGCCCGAGTTTGACCGCGTTACCGTCGAGGCACTCAGACAACCGCTCGAAACCCGCCAGGTCAGCATATCGCGCGCCAAAGAAACCGCCGACTACCCTGCACACTTTATCTTTATCGGCACTGCCAACCCCTGCCCTTGCGGCTACTATGGCACAAAGAAACCCTGTCGCTGCATGCCACACCAGATTTTAAAATATCGCCGAAAACTGTCGGGCCCTATCCTCGACCGTATCGATCTCTATGTCGATGTACACGAGATTGATAATAGCCGCCTACTCAGCGAAAAACCATCGAGCGAGTACACCACCGCCAACGTCAGCGAACGCGTTGCTAAGGCTCGCAATAGACAGACCGAACGTTTTGGTGCCGCCAAGCTCAATGCCGATATGACTAACCGTGATATCAAAGCACGTGCTCAGCTATCTGATACTGCCAAAACCATGCTCGATACGGCCGCAGAGAAATTCAGTCTGAGCGCCCGGGCCTACATGCGCACCATTAAGGTCGCTCGAACTATTGCTGATCTCGATGGCGCCGATACAATCGAGCCAAAACACGTAGCCGAAGCCCTGCAGTACCGCCCGCATCAGTACCACGACCAATGATGCACGCTTGACTAACTGATTACGATGGAGTAATTTTCATAACATGAATGAATTTAGCAGATTTAAGATCGCGCAAAGCACTATCACTGAAGCTGGTCGGGCAGCCAGTCGCGCTGGTCATGCATTAGGTATAACAGTCATGCTTAACGGGGTATGTCCTGATCGAGTATCAATTTGGGATGCGGAGCACGCCGCATGGAACCGGCGAACAGAAAAAGCCATTAGTTCATGCGTGTTCAACGTAGATCGGGTTCAAGCAGAAGCTTTGGCACTCACAACCTTTCAAGCTGCCTTCAACGGAGTCTTTAACCCTGACGTCATTTAAAGCTGAACTAATGTAGTGTGCTACATTTAGGCCAAATGTTTGACCTCTGTTTTGTAATCTGTTACAATGCAAGGGCTAAAAATATAAAGGAGACGCGATATCGCAACGAGTACGCGCCTGAATGGACAAATTCGGGCACCACAGCTTCGGGTCATCGACCCAGATGGTAATCAGCTTGGCGTTATGAGCCGCAGTGAAGCGCTGCAAACCGCTCAAGACCTCGATTTAGATCTTATCGAGATATCACCCAATACAGACCCACCGGTTTGTAAGATAGCCAACTGGGGTAAATACAACTACCAGAAGACCAAACAGGCACAAAAAAACCGCAAAACTGCAAAATCTCTCGAGATGAAACAGATGCGTTTTGGGCTGAAGATTGGTGATCATGACCTAGCAGTCAAGATGAAAAAAGTCGTTGGCTTCCTGGAAACAGGACATAAAGTCAAGATTACACTTTTCTTCCGCGGCCGCGAGCTGGCTCACAAAGACATTGGGTTTGACCTCGCTAAGCGAGTCATTGACAGCCTCGGAGACGGTATCGCCGTCGACCAACAGCCTCAACTCAATGGCAAGCAACTTTCCTTTGTAATTCGTAGCACTGCACCCCCCAAGTTGACGTCCAAAGAGATGGAAGCTGAAGTGACCAAGTCCGAAAAGGGTGCAACGATTCATTCGTTTTAATAAATTATAGTAATAAGGTAGGAGAAGAGCATGCCTAAGTTAAAGACTCATAGCGGCACCAAAGACCGCGTTAGAGTCACCAAGAACGGCCGTGTACGCACCCGTCACTCACATGCCAGCCACTTCTTGCAGAAGAAGTCAGGCGCGCGCAAGCGCAAACTCGCGGGTCTCGATACCCTCAACACCACCAACAGTAAAATAGCTAAGAAAAGGCTGGGGGTATAGTATGCGAGTAAAACGAGGCGTTGCTGGCCATGCCAAGCACGTAAAAATCCGCAAAGCTACTAAAGGCTTTAGCCATCCTAACCGTGTCAGCGTCAAACGAGGCAAGCAAGCAGTCACCAAGAGTCTGCAGTTTGCATACCGCGATCGTCGCAACCACAAGCGCACCTTCCGTGCTCTGTGGAACACGCGTATCAATGCAGCTGCCCGCTTGAACGGCACGACCTATAGCAAGCTCATCGCTAGCATGAAAACTGCTGGTATCACTATCGACCGCAAGGTCATGGCTGAGCTAGCCGTCAACGAGCCAAAAGCTTTTGAAGCAGTCGTCAAAGCCGCTTCCAAGTAATCACCTGGTTACTTATACTAAAAACACCCTCGATTACTCGGGGGTGTTTTCATAGCGTCAGATGATCGATAAGCCGGATTCTGTCATGGCTAATCATCTATCTAGATGCACAATTGCTCGTACATTCAAGCGGGTTTGATTCGGGCTGGCGGGTACCAATCCGTCCGAGGACGGAACAAGGCCCATTCCTTGCAGCAGACAGGGTTTACCTCTGCCACGCGTTACCGCGCAGCACTGTGAGCTCTTGCCTCACTCGTTTCACCATCGCCCGTAAACGGGCAGTATCGTTTCTGTGGCACTTTCCCTAAGATCGCTCTCGGCCGCCGTTAACGGCTGTCTTCCCGTGCGCTGTCCGGACTTTCCTCTAATTCTAAAGAACTAGCGATTAGCTAATCAACTGACCGCTACAGTATAGCACCATGCCTACTTAATTCTGCTAGTCAACGCGCTGGATGGTTGAGCCCTGCTCTGCATCAAGCGTCTTGTTTACCTCGGCGTCGGCGAGCTTATTGAGCTCACGTGGCACATGGTCGAAGCTAACTTTTTCAAACTTTGCGAGCATCTGGCGTATCGAATCATGCACTGGCCATAGGTCTCGGTTCCTGACCTTAAAGACGCCCTTCATTTGGTTGATGACGAGCAAGCTATCCATGTACACATGCACATTGCGAGCACGAAAACGCTGGAGCGCAGCCTCGAGCCCTAACTTGAGCGCCTGATATTCGGCTTGATTGTTTGTTGTAATTCCTAAGTACACGCCTTCTTCATGGAGCACTTTGCCGTCCATATCGAGCACAACAAAGCCACTTGCAGAGGGTCCTGGGTTGCCCCTAGACCCACCATCGGCATACATTTGCACCTCTGTTACTACTGTTGTAAGTTTATCAACTTGATTATCCGTTGCCGTAGGAGCGTCTTTATCAACCAACGCATCAATCGCGTGCGCGAGCTCCCAATCGCGGTCGGTAATCTGACGTCCACTCGTCTGAGTTGTTAACCAAAATTCAACAACGTTCCATTCGTTTTGCCAACGCGGATGATGGTCGAGCTTGTTAACGATTGCACTCACCTGCTCCATAAAAGCCCACGCATGGTGAAAGTCTGAGAAGACAAATTGTTTGTAAAGCCCGTGTTTTGTTTCTGACCACATGCATATATCTTACCACGCACTACCCTTCCGTGCTCCCAAAGTGCTATAATCAGTCACGTTGCAAGCGCAGCTTTCCAAAACTTCAGTCTAAGGAGCGTAAGCGACTGAATGAAGTTTTGAGAGGAAAAGCATAGCTGCAAATCGAAGCTTTTGCCAACAGGCAAAACGAGATAGTAGCGTAGGCTTTGACGTCGGGGTGTGGCGCAGTTGGCAAAAGCGTACGGCTGGGGTGAGGAGCGCCAGTGGCGCTACGCAAGGCAATCTTCCGAAGCAAGCTCTGCTTGCGCTCGTGAAGTTGCGGGGTCGCGGAACGTGACCGTGAGGCCCCATTACAACACAAACTTAACAATTCAAGTATTATCGGGGTGTGGCGCAGTTGGTAGCGCGTACGGCTGGGGGCCGTGAGGTCGCAGGTTCAAGTCCTGTCACCCCGACCAAGTAAAAAGCTCATCAAAACGATGAGCTTTTTACTTTGTAGTGCTGGGGGCTGGCGTGATTAGCCCTGAAAAAGATTCAAGGTGGGTGCCCGCACGCGTCGGCCGCAGCCAACGACAAATATTGGGCTCCCAAATGATTAGTATTCAGATAATCATTTACCAGCGTCCTGACGAATCAGGATTTACCCCAGCTCTTATAGTATACCGCACTGGGTCTAGTTAGCGCACGCCAAGCAGACTGAGGAAAAATCCAGTGAGGCCATTGAGAATGCCACCAAAACCTCCCAGTAGCACAAGTCCAAAGATGATGAAAAAACCATATGGTTCGATCTGATCCATCACCTGCTGTGCCGACTCAGGCAAAAAGGCATACAAGACCCGTGAGCCGTCGAGGGGTGGTATTGGGATGAGGTTAAAGACAAACAAGCCAACATTGAGCTGTATAAATATCATCACGAAATCATACGCCAATGAGCCAGCCGTCAATCCGCGGATAACTAGTGACGCTACCATCGCCAACACTAGGTTAGACAACGGCCCAGCCAAAGCTAGTAGCGCCACACCCTTCTCTTGGTAGCGCACTCGCCACGGCGTAAACGGCACCGGTTTAGCAGCAAGAATCGGCGCCTGGAATAATACCAGCGTAACGAGCGGTAACAACACGGTCATGACAGGGTCAATGTGGTCAAGCGGGTTGAGCGAGATGCGACCTTCGTCATGAGCCGTTGTGTCACCGAGTTTAAAGCCCACCCACGCATGCATAAACTCGTGCACTGTCATCGCTATCAACAGCGAAATAAGCAGAAATAAAATAACTGTCGCATTTAATCCTTCTAACATCGTACAACAAGTATACCATTCAAGTAGACCTAGGTGGACAACTCCTATGAAAAAACCACGATTTTCACGTGGTTTTTTCCAATAAAAGCTGTAAAGAAATTAAGCGGGTATTAAGCCCTTTTTCTTGAGGGTACGGATAGCTTGAGTGCTAATCTTTAGCTTAACTTTTTTACCATCGACTACGACGGTTTTGTTCTGAAGGTTTGGCTTCCAGACTTTCTTGGTGTGGCGTTGGCTAAAGCTGACATTGCTGCCATACTGTTTTCCTTTACCGGTGAGATCGCACTTTTGCATTATTATAGTTCTCCTAATTCAGAGGTTAATTGTACAGACAATAGGGGTAGAAGTCAACCCGCCCAGCTTATGATTTTTCGAGAATGATGAGCTGGGTCGTGTCTGTTGCTTCAGCAGGTTTGAATTGGAGCTTTTTAAGAGTGTCTTTTGGCTCCATACCGATGTTTTTTAGCACGTCTTCAAGCGTTTGCTGTGGCACTTCAAAGTTTAGTGCTGAATCGTCATAGTGCGTCGGCACGACAATCTTTGGCTCAACCTGCTTGACAACTTGCAGGGCGCCTGTAGGGTCAAGCGTGTACCCATTGCCGCCAACTGGGACGATCATGATGTCGGCCAGACCAATGTCTTCGAGCTTCGCCTCTGACAGTTTCGGGTAGATGTGACCGGTCACGAGTATACGTACATCGCCGGCTGTAATCTTGTACATGACCGCGTTGCGTTCAGTTTCACCGTCGATGTGGGCTCGTGCCTGCATGCCATGAATCGAGATGCCACTAATCTCGTACTCACCGGGCAAATCAATAGTCATTTTGGCCTTAGCGACTGGCTCGTGTGCAGACGTAAAAAGACACACATCACCCTCACGTACGATTGATTTTGCACCAAGCGACTCAAGGTTATCGTCAAAAACTAAACGAATCTGCTTGGTTGCAATCGTGACACAGTTAGCCCCGTAAAATTGTATGTCCATAGTAACTCCTTACCCTAAAACGCCGACTTTATCGACTATTATTTGCTTCTTCGAGAGTAGCACGTTTGTCGCAAAACGGTCTTTGATTGTTAAACGATAATTAAAATCATCGAGCGAGAAGACGGTATAGCGCAGCTCTTTGCCCTCTTGTTCTTCTAGCTCACTGACGTACTTCTGGACGGCGTTGTTGTTGACTTCGCCGATGATAAGTATGTCGATGCCGCTAACTTCGTCACGAGTGAACTGTCCCATAAGTGCAGCCGCTTCAATGTTGCCGAGCGCCTTAAGGTCATTGGCTTCTTCTGCCGCGGTTACAACTTCAGGCTTGGGCGCAGCTTTGGTTCCGCGCTTGGCTTTGCTTGGAACTTTACCGCCAAACAATTCAGAAAGTGGTGAGAAGTATTCGTACTTTTGGTTGACCTCGTAATACACTTTGTTATTGCTCGTGTCGCTCGTGATGATGCCGATGCTCAGCAGGTTAGCAAGCTCGCGGCGAACTGAGTTGATTTGCTCATCGACTTTGCGAGTTATCTCACGCACATAAAATGACCTGTTAGGGTTGCCATAAAAAAGCTGGAGCAGCTTGACGCGCGTTTTTGAACCGAAGAGTTGTTCTATCATTGCCATACCTCCCGCATGAACATTAGTGTTCAATACTGCTTATATTGTAGCAGAGTTCGCGTTGAACAATAACCTTATTTGTTCAAAAATGTTGTTACTAGGTCAACGGCCTCTACCCTGTTATTGACCCAATGAATAACATTTTGGTAGATACTTCGCCGAAACCACGTACGTTGCTTCTTGGCTAGGTGCATATCATTGCGCACAAAATCAGCCTTAGCAGCGTCAAGACTGATGGCGCCTGCGAGGTATGGCAGAAATGCCTTATAGCCCGGTGCGTTTAGGCCTGGTGCGTCATCGCCGTACTGACTCACGATTCGCGAAAGCTCGTCCACGAAGCCAGCATCTACCATAGTTTCGACTCGTTGAGTTATGCGTCGTTCAAGCTCGTTCCTGTCTGTGTGCACGCCCAATATAAGTGTGTTTGGCCGTATGTCTCCACGCACCGATGCCTCACCTGCTGTTTCAATGGCGCGTATTAGATAGCGTTTGTTACGACTGTTTTCGGGCATCTTGTAATCAAGTCTAACAATCTCTGCCTGCAGCTCTTCGACACTTAGTTGCTCGAG
>CAYUNX010000022.1:0-1321 GCA_964446255.1 uncultured Candidatus Saccharibacteria bacterium | reverse complement strand
TGTAATCAAGTCTAACAATCTCTGCCTGCAGCTCTTCGACACTTAGTTGCTCGAGTTTTAACCGGAGCACATGGTCTGGTCGGCTACGAAACTTCAGGTCAAAAAGCAGCGAATCGATGTACAAACCCGTACCGCCCACCACGATTGGCACCCTGCCCCGAGCAGTAATCTCGTCGATAGCTCGCCGTGCTTGCGACTGAAATTCCGCTGCACTAAAGGTCTCGTCAGGCTCAATTACATCAAGCAAATGATGCGGCACGCGGGCACGTTCCTCAGTGGTTGGTTTGGCCGTACCAATGTCCATGCTGCGGTAAATTGTCCGAGAATCAGCGCAAATAATCTCACCGTCAAACCGCTCGGCAAGCGCAAGCGCCAAGGCTGTTTTGCCCGATGCTGTCTCACCTACTATTACTATAAGAGGTGGCATTATGACGACTCCTCTGTTTTGGGAGGCCACCATAGTAATTTTGCGACATCGACGTGCATAGCGTCAGATACCACAATACCTTCAGCGCGTAGGTGCGCGGCGTGTGCCGACTTGCCTCCCGGGTAACCTGCGGCCAAGCCACCCGATTTGTTGACAACACGTTGCCACGGTAAAGCCGGGTCGCCAAAATGAGCAACACCGCCGACCACCCGTGCCGCCTGCGGGCTGCCGCATAGCGCGGCGAGCTGACCATATGTCATGACACACCCCCGCGGAATCTGCGCCACCAAAGCCTCGACACGTTCTTTAAAACCCGCTTCAACTTTTTTCGGCAAAATATTCCTCCACAGCTTTCCAGTCTGTGCATCGTGTGACGTGTTGTGGTAATTCAACAGATTGGTTCCATCTGTAGTCACCAAATAGTATTGCTTCAACACCGTGATCTCCTGCAGCGAAACAATGTTTGAGCTGATCATCAATCAAGTAATCGGCTCCTATTTCTTGTAGGAGATCGTTCTTAGTCCGAGCTAAGTGATCTTCGTGCTTGCCAAGCTTACCGTCATAAATACCGGTAAAGAACACTCCTTCGAAAATGCCAGAATAATGTCGATGCAGCCACTCCTGACTTAGACTCTCGATGGATGACCGACGCGATGTAGCTACGACCAAGGTGTATCTTATTTTAAGTTTGGTGAGAACCGGCAATGCATCAGCAAAATATGAAAGCTCTGCGAACATACCAGCATCATGTAAGTAATCAGCCCGTTCTCGAGTGATATCCAGCGGAGTGCCCCACACCTTTGTCCAGTCTTCACTGTAATCATCTCGCGTAAGGCTATGTCCCCAAGTTTTATTACTAAAATCAATAAAGCCCTGAGAGCTTTTAGATAGTAC
>CAYUNX010000021.1:0-18968 GCA_964446255.1 uncultured Candidatus Saccharibacteria bacterium | reverse complement strand
ACGGCTAGGAATACCACTAGCAAGATAAGTCCAGCGATAGCTAGAACGATAAGGACTTCGATGATTGTGAAGCCTTTTTGATTACTTTTGTGAGATAGTTTTTGCATTGTGCAAGTGCCCCTTTGCCTTTAATTAACGCTTATGTTTAGATGATACCTACTAATATGATCAAATGCAACAGTATTTTTATGGCGTGTTTTACCCAGCCAAATTGTCCTTGCCTGCCAAGCCGTAGATTGGCAACAGTACCGCTGCCACTATAACGAACGCCACGACACCGAGCAGCACCATCATGACCGGCTCGATTGTCGATGAAATGTTGTTGACCTCATTGTCGACTTCTTTCTCGTAGTAGTCAGCTACCTTACTCATCATCTGCTCGATAGCACCTGATTGTTCGCCGATACGAAGCATGTTCGGTACAAGCGGCAAGAAGTTAGGGTCATTTTCCATACTATCAGCCAAACTCTTACCACCCTTGACCTTCTCGGCAGCGCGCTGTATAGCTCTCTCAATATGTATGTTATTGACTGCTTCACCAGTAATGCTAAGCACCTGTAGCAGTGGCACACCACTCGCGACGAGCGTTGCCCCTGTACGAGCAAACCGCGCCATATAAACTTTCATGAAAAGCTTGCCAAATGGCCAACCTTTCATTTTGAACTTATCGACTACTTCTTTGCCAGGGCCAGTTCGTGCCCACCTAGTGGTCGCAAAACCCGCCACAGCTAGAACGATGATTACTACCCACCAATACTTAATGGTGAAGTCAGAAACTGCCAGCAATATGATTGTAACTAGCGGGAGCTCTGCCCCCTTCATGCCTTCGTACAAAATCTTGACCTGTGGCAAAACTTTTACCACCATGAACCCAACAACTGCCACCATGACCCCAAGGACAACTAGTGGGTAAATCATCGCGCCGCGAATCTTACTGTTCAGGTCGGCTTCTTTTTCTTGCTGCACAGCGAGACGCTCGAGCGCTCTATCTAACGTACCAGACGATTCACCTGCTGCTATCAAGCTGAGGTAAACTTGGTTGAATACCCGTGGGTACTTGCCCATTGCATTAGCCAGAGTAGACCCACCTTCTACATCACCGATTACGCCTGCAATAACCACTTGTAGCTGCTTGCTGGTACTCTGCTGGTTAACGCTCCGAAGCGACTGCAACAGCGGCACACCTGCGTTGATAAGCGTACTAAGCTGGCGGCTAAACAGCACGCGGTCCTTGGCTTTGACTTTATTGCCACCAAGACCGGCCAGAAACCCAGCATCGCCTTGGCGTATATCTGTCGGCACTAAGCCTTCTGCACTAATAAGTTTGGCGGCAGCACCTTCACTATCGGCTTGCACCGACGACTTTACCGTCTTGCCCGTTTGCGGGTCCCTAGCGGTGTACTGAAAGCTCAGCATGTTGAGCACCTTGACTTACTTGTATGTAGCTGGTTGATGGTTATCGGCATATTAGTCCCTCATTAACCTGTCTAGCTCATCAGGGTCGATTGCGAAACTTCGAGCCTCGTCATAGCTGATCGAGCCTTCGTGTATAAGCTGAGCTAGCTGCTTATCCATGCTTTGCATCCCAAACTCTGCGCCTGTCTGTATAACAGCATCAAGTTGATGTGTCTTGCCTTCTCGTATGATGTTACGTACCGCTGGCGTTGCGACCAGAATCTCGGCTGCCGCAATACGCCCGCCGCCGATAGACGGCACGAGACGTTGGCTACAAACTGCCATCAAAATGTTGGAAAGCTGAGCACGAATTTGCGGTTGCTGGTGCGGTGGGAACACGTCAACCATACGGTCGATAGACTGAGCGGCACTGTTGGTGTGTAGCGTTGCAAAAACCAAGTGACCCGTTTCGGCGATGGTAATGGCACTCGCAATAGTCTCAAGGTCGCGCATCTCACCAATCAGCACGACGTCGG
Source organism: uncultured Candidatus Saccharibacteria bacterium (assembly GCA_964446255.1). Classification (GTDB taxonomy): domain Bacteria; phylum Patescibacteriota; class Saccharimonadia; order Saccharimonadales; family UBA4665; genus JAGXIT01. The sequence continues at coordinate 17,037 of CAYUNX010000021.1, read as the reverse complement.
GGTCTTCACGCAGCGAGCTACGAAGAGCTGCCGAGAAACTATAGGTGTCATAGTGTACTTCGCGCTGTACTATAACTGACTTTTTACTCTTGTGTGTGTACTCAATTGGGTCTTCGATAGTGATGATGTGCTTGGCCTGCTCTACATTGATACGGTTGATGAGCGCCGCAAGACTGGTTGACTTGCCCGAACCTGTTGGGCCTGTCACAAGCACGAGACCGCGGGGATACTCGGCAAACTTTGATACAATCTGCGGCAGACCAAGCTGCTCAATCGTCAGAATCTCATTGGGGATAAGGCGGAGAGCTGCAGCTAGATTGCCTCGCTCGTGAAAAGCATTGACACGGAACCGACCGAGGTCGCCAAAAGCAAAGCTAAAGTCAAACTCTTTGTCTTTGAGCAGAATCTGCTTCTGATCTTCGTCTAGGATAGTAAAGATCAGTGCCTCAACAGACTCTTCGGTAAGCAATTCTGCTGCGGCCACCGCAACGAGTGAACCATCGACACGTAACATCGGTGGCAAGCCCACCTGCAGGTGTAAGTCAGAAGCCTTTTTTTTAACCACTTCTTCGAGCAATATCTCAATTCTTGGACCTTGTGCTGCCATTAGTTTGCCCCCCCATTATTTACGAACTTCAGATGTAAAGACTTAATTAGACGGCAGTCACCGCAAGCCCCTTGTGTGCTCTTTTGGTTCTCGGTTGTTTGATGTCCCACCATGTTGTCTACTTTCGTCTTTATAATTTTAGTGAACCTTACCATTTTTATGCGCTATCTGCTGATGCGACTCGGTTTACCTCGGCGACCGTCGTCTGCCCTGAAAGAGCTTTGAGGAAGCCGTCTTGACGCATCGTGATCATCCCTTCGCGTTCAGCCTGTGCTTGGATCTCTGAGCTGGTTGACCGTTTCAAGATAAGATCTTGAATCGTTTCACTTACGTCAAAGACTTCATACACACCTACGCGACCCTTGTAACCGCCGGGTGCATCGGGACTATCAATCCCTCTGGTTAAAGTATAAGCGGTATCGGTAGACAATGGCAAGCTCTTGTAGCCCAGACTAGCAGCAATTTCGGGCATAGAGGCTGCATCGGTCGGCAAAATACTGCCAAGTGCAGCTTGAATTGCCGCAGTCTCGGCTGGAGTCGATTGGTAAGTTTCTTTCTTTTTACCAATCCGACGCACCAAGCGCTGGCCGATCACCGTATGGACAGTGCTGGCTATGAGGAATGGCTCGATGCCCATATCGAGCAAACGCGGCAAGATACCGGCGGCACTGTTGGTATGGAGCGTACTGAACACAAGGTGACCCGTCAAACTAGCCTGCACCGCAAGCTCGGCAGTCTCTTTATCGCGAATCTCACCAACCATCACGATGTCAGGGTCTTGGCGTAGTATCGAGCGCAGACCACTTGCAAACGTGAGTCCGATGTCGGCATTAACCTGAATCTGGTTAATGCCTTCCATCTTATACTCAACTGGGTCTTCGAGTGTCACGATGTTGACTGCATCGCTTTTAACCTCTTGCAGTAGTGCGTACAAGCTGGTTGATTTACCGGAACCCGTCGGACCAGAGGTTAGTACCATCCCGTTCGTACGCTCAAGCCCTGCCTTAATGGTGTGCAAGCTTCGCCCAACATAACCCATGTCTTCGAGCTTAAGGCTCGTACCGCTCTTATCGAGCAAACGTATAACAACTTGCTCGCCCCAAACCACTGGGCTAATGGCGATACGAAGGTCGATGTCGTGGCCTCCGACGGTTATAGTAAACTCACCGTCTTGGGGTATACGGTGTTCGTCAATTTTCAGGTTAGATAAAATCTTGATACGCGAAACAAGCGGCGGCTCGGTGCTCTTTGGCAGGTTCATGATTTCGCGGAGGATACCATCAATCCGACACCTAATCTTGAGGCTACCCTTGAGAGGTTCAATGTGCACATCGCTCGCGCGATTTTTTGCGGCGTATTCGAGGATGGTTGACAAGGCCTTGCTAATTGGCGAATCTTGCACGATGGCGTTGATGCTGGCATCGCGATCGGCTTTTTTCTGCGCAGCTTCTTCTTCGGCTTTGGTCTGATCTATCGCAACGTCATTGCCCATCTGACTCATTTCACCAACTAACGAATCAGATATTTGAGACTGGTATTGGTGCAAAATCTGGCGTATGCCCTCTTCGCTGGCGGCGTACACTTTGAGAGGACGGCCGATACGATTGCTTAGGAAGTCAACGGCCTGCACGTTGTCGGCGTCGAGCATGGCCACCACCAACTTCTTTTGCATTTCGCCTAACGGGACTGCCATGTAGCGCTCCGCAATTTCATCGGGAAGTAACTCGAGCACCTTAGGGTCAATCTTTGCATCGAGCAGGTTTACATATGGTACCCGAGAAACATGTGCAGTGGCCTTGGTTAACTGTTCATTCGTGATTTTACCGGCGCTCACGAGCATACTAAAAAGCGGCGTGCCGCTGTCTTTGGCTTGCTTTTTAAGCTCAGACAAATCAGCTCGCGACAATAATTTGGCTTCGACAAGTTGGTCTTCGACCTGTGTTTGCGTTTCTTCAGAGAGCACGCTCATGGGCACTCCGTTGGCTTATCGAGCAGCCCCATTAAACGGCGATTGGTTAGTGCTATCAAGTACAGTGTTGGTAGTTGGGTTGATGCTATCTTTGTTAAAAAATCGCGCGTCGGCAGTATCGAACTGAGCCGATAGTACATCGATAACTTCGACGTTTTGCTGGCGGTTCTTAGGCGTAACAAAAACCTTATTGGCAATAAAATATGATGATATAGCAGCTATAAATGCTACGACAATGATAGTGGCGATGTCTTTTTGTTTCACTAGGAATTGTCCTTTCTTTGCTGCATCATTTTACAACCGTAGTCGTTATATTCAAAGATTTAGCAGGCTGATAATACGTTATGGCAGTTATATTAGTCGAGAGCTTAGCTTGATTGCCCGTGATGTCTATACTCTGAATCTTTATGGGACGTATCGACCGCTCGATTGCTGTAATGAGTGTTTGAGTTTTAGCGTAATCTGCACTAACGGTTAACTGGAACGGCATCTCGACCGGCTGAGGGTTTGCGCTACTCACGTTACTTGACTGGGCGACTTCATCATCAGTACCGGTAATCCCCGATAGTTCCACGCTTTGGCCTTGTACGAGCGTTTCGAGGTTAGTGGCAAGCGCCGGAAAATCGTATTTGCTTGGTAGCGCGTCGAGTATAATCTTGGCGTTATCACCGTCTTGTGGCCCGATACCGAATGCGTTGCCCGCAATGATATTAGTCGTAGAGCTAACAAATGTATCATATGAAGGCTTGAGTTTCTTGACAACTTTCAGATTATCTATCAGTCGGTTTTTAGTTACATTCTTTTCTTTAATGACGCGGTTCAGATATGCAGCTTGACTCCAGAGTGTCTTGGCGGCGATAAGAGAGAAAACCACCGAAAATACAGCAAGGCTTACAACGACGACGATACGTGTGTTCGATTTGTCGATCAAGCTGCGTTTAATCGAACCGACACCAGTCTTTAGTTTATTTGCCATAGCTTAGTTACCCTCCCCGAACGGATTGGCCTGGGTGCCATTAGCCGTAGCCTTAACTTCCAACTGAACATTTTGCGTCAAGTTGAATAACACTGGGTCAAACTTTGTCGTGATGGTAAAGTTCGCACCCTTTGTATCTCTCGAGAAGCTACTGAGGACAACGTCTTTAAAGGCACTGGTTGATTCGCTTGATCCCGCAGTATATCGAGCTGCCTTAAGGGCGTTCGTGTAGACCTTAACTTCGTCGAGATTTGGTGCGGTACCACCGAGTGTCAGTGAGCTGTCGGCATAATCAAGCTTGAGCTTGTTAAGATTAGTCTTTGCAGGCGTTGTCTGTTGTATGTACGAGAATAACCGTGATGACTGGTTCTTTTCTTCATGCAGCTTCGTTAAGCGACTTAGTTGGTTCTGCACAGTCAACATTTTGTTTATATCGGGTGTGTCTTTAAGCTCAGTAGTATATTTAGAAATGTCTTTGGTAAGTGCTTTGATGTATTGATCTTGAACGACATAGACAACGAACATCGAGAACAGTAACAGCCCGATCGAGATTAGCCCAGCAAGAGTGGCGATAAAAGTTACCAGGTGTTTGGTGCGCTGTGATTTGATGTATTCGAGCTTAATATCGGGGAGTAGATTAAACTGTACCATGACTATTCAACCCTCTCCGCGAGACCAACTGCAACACTAAATTGGTTCGATACTGCAAGTAGCTCATTTTGTCGATCGGCCGCAAAAGCAACATTGCGCCACGCGTTGCCAATTTCGACATTCACACCAAATTTGTTGGCTAGGTACAGTGGTAACTCTGGGATAGTCGAGGCCGCACCAGACACAATCATCTGCCCCAGTGCAACACCAGGGTAGCGCGTTTGGAAAAATTTGATAGACTTGTCAATTTCACCGACAAGCATATCAACGGTACCGATGATTGCTTGGTAAACTTGGCCTTCGAGCTTGTCTTTGCTAACGCCAAATTTGAAGACAAACTGCTGCGCTTGTTTATCGTCGATATTGAGGTTTTGCATAGCAGAACGTACGATTGCTTCTGCGCCAGTCGGGATTGAACGCGTCAAGCGAGGTGCTTCATCCATGGTTATAACCAAGTCAGTGCTCTGCTGGCCGACATCAATGATGAGCTGTGGCGCGCTTGTGCCGGCTGCGATGAGGGACCGCGATAAAGCGATAGAATCGGGCTCAAAAGCAATCACATTGAGGCCAATTGACTCGATAATATCGAGACGTGACTCGATGAAACTGTTCGGGACACTACTGAGCAATAGTTCAATCCTTGTTTTGTCTTTAGGTGAGTCGCCTATCACTGCCCAATCTATTTTGCTCTCTTTGGGAGGAGTCGGTATGAGTGAGTCGGCTTGATACATGATGGCCTTGGCAAGCTCGTTTTGTGGCAAACGGTCAAAATCAACGACGGTAGTAAACACACGACTACTTGGTATGCCAACGGCAACGTTTTTGGTTGATGGACGAGCCTCAGCGACTAGATTTGCCAGTATTTGAGCAAGCTTCTGTTGATCGACCTTACTGTCGCTCTGTGCCAGTTTCATGTCGAGGGGTACATAGGCGTACTTTACAAGACTTCGGGTCGCACCGGAGCCACGTAACTCTACGAGCCGTATGCCGGTCGTCCCTATGTCGAGACCGAAAAACGATGATACCCCACTCAGTACTGTCATATTACTTCGATTATAGCATGAGCGTTATGCTGTGCAATAACTTTTATTCATAATCTGCCAAACCGAAATTACAAACTATACATGCAGTAAAAGCTAAGCTACTTTTTGCGATTTTTTAGTTCACTGAAAATTGACATCGAATATTACGGATGCGGTTACTACACCTATAGGACCGGCGGCAAACTTATGTAACTGTCGAATGGACCTTTTCGTTCGGTGGCACTATAGTTTTCGGGTCTGCTGAGCCATGTTTCGGGGCCATATACGAACCGCTCCGCTGCCTGAGGGGTAGGGTCAGTCCATGACCCTATCGTACGGCCGAGCACAATCTCTTCGGCAACGACCGAGCCATATACTGTAAGCGGCAAGTTTCGGCACTGCTCAGCATTATTCGTGTAACCGTATGCAACCTTAGTAACGCTGTCACCACAACTGTAAAACTTGCTACCGCTAGCGTTAACTTGCGCAACAAACACGCCGTGCAATTCGGTAACCGCACTAGACACCACGATATTACCACCTTTGGTGTACACATTGAGTCGAGGGATGTTTGTCATGGTATATGGTGCGTACGTAATGTCGCTCGATATAAACACATTGCCAGTTGTCCGTATCGTGACATTCTTACCAGCGGCGAGCATTCCGCCATTAATCGTAATGTCACCGGTGCAGTCGTAAACGCCCGTGTCTAAACTGGCTACTGCGAGGACCGTTGACGAACAAACTTGTTCAGTGCCATTAGCCTGTTCCCAATAATCTGGCATCGTGAGCGTTGTAGTAAACCCACCCCCGTACTTTTCAGCTCCATTTGAGGTAGTATTGGCAAAAGCAAGCCTTGATTTACCTCCATCTGTGTTAGCGCTCGTAACAAAACTTGTGATATTACCGAGAGCAATAGCGGCGTGTGTACCACTAGCACCGATGTAACTGCCGACGGGGGTATTATTGCTGTTCCATGATGCAATGATGGAATAAGCTGTGTCAGGGCTAAAGCCACCCAAGATGTCTCCACCCTCGACGGTGAAATATGGTTGGTAGCCCACCGTTGTAAGGTGATCGCAATTCCACACCACAGTGCCGTCGGCCTGTACTGCCCGCCACTCCATAATGTAACTACCCATCGATGTTGCAGTGTAGTTAAGTGGCGCAGTGGGAGTCATATGTTGCTCGCCAGGCGCAACGGTCGAAAATGTTGCGGCGACTGGCGCAAACGTCACAGGGTCGCCTTGTTTACGAATGCTGTATTGAAACGTGAGCGGTGGGTTCAAGGGAAAACCGTACAACTTGATAATAGGCTTGAATGCCCCGGGGGTATTTAGCGTCAAACCTGAAAAATTAGAGTCGGGTAAACATGCCGCCGTAGGTGGAACCGGAACCACGGGTGGGTTGTCGCAGCCAATCATACCGTAAATTGCATCGCCCGGCACACCGACACCGATGAAGTTAGTGTACCCGTTAGGCAGTATCATCATGCGGTACCGTGTCTTAGGCTGCATAGTATACTTTAGCTGGGCTACTTTTCGGTTGCCGTTGTCGGGGATAAACACCCAATCGCCGTCCGACAGCTCGTACAATCTTGGGTTCCGCGAGTCGAGTCCTCTGACTCCACTATCAAGAGAGACTATCTTACCGCTCGCACTACCTTTTTTATCATTGACAACCGTAACATCTGACCTAGGGATGACCTCCCACCGGCCTACCTTAGTAACATTATTGACGACATACTTCTGGATAACTGCCCCAATAAGATTGCGCTCGCTCGATACAAAATCATTATCGTTCAGGTCATAAATGTCAACGTATTTTACTTCTGGAGCATTGTATGCACACTCAAGTCCAAACTCAAAATACTCTCTAGTATAGAGTTGTGTGCCACCTATTCTGATGTTATCTGAGCCATTATCAGAGCTATAATTGTTTGAGGTATCACCTTCTAGTGCAAGGTTTCTGGCGGCATTCAGCCCCTCTTCATCAGCTTCCTGTGTATCGGCCTTAATGAGACCAACATAACGACGGCAACCTGCTGGTGCTGAGCAATTAACCAAATTAAACTTGAACCCCACGCTCCCGAGTTCCTCATAGGTCGGGTCTAGCGTGTCATAATACGCGTCATTGTAACCAAACGTAACTTTTGTCTCAAACAGTTGTAGGCCAGCATTAAGATCAAAATCCGACGGGAGAAGGTGTACCGTAACTCCCGGATCACCTGAACTAAACTTATTACAAAGCTCGGTTCCACTGATTACCAACTCAGTACGTGACGATGTTGCACTAGTGACTGTAACTACCACGAGATCACTTTTAGATCTCACTGAATTATCGACCGCACACAAAGCCTTGGTTTCGTCTCGGGTAATATTCAGGTCTGCACCGGTGGACTGCACGTCAGTTGTGGCATAGACGCCTACAGTTACAGCTTGCATGTGGTGAATCTTTAATTTAGCAATCTCAAGGTTAATCCTTTTCATGTTTTTGCTTGATCTGTTATCTACGACGTAATGCCTAAATATTGACCGTTTGAGTTCAACATCTTGAATTGAATTATCGTCATAGTTACTGTTACAGGTGTCTGGGAAACACAGCACTGATGGGGGCAAGATCACTTGAGCGTGAGCTATACGTGTCTGCACCACTTGCACAACCCCAACAACAAACAAGATCGTCATGACTGCAAGACCAGCAGTACTCGCTATGATTTTCCTTACGCCCATGATACCGCCTTTAGATAACTCATTGTTGTAATCATTTTAGCATGAGCACTATTGCAAGCATTAGTAGTTTTTTTATGAATTTCTTTACATGTATATAATGCACGTGCAGATTGAGTTGTATGTTGTGTAGCTATGCCCGAAGATAATCATCCGCTACTCCCATAAACTACGCGACGATGCTATACTAACAGATATGAGTTTATCGATAGGAATAGTCGGGTTACCGAATGTTGGCAAAAGCACCCTCTTCAACGCACTGACTGACAGCAACATTTTGGCTGCCAACTACCCGTTTGCGACTATCGAGCCCAATACCGGCATCGTGCCCGTGCCTGACCAACGACTTACAACTTTATCTGAACTGTACAGTAACGCGCCAATCAAACCAGCCACCGTCACCTTTGTTGACATCGCTGGCTTGGTGGCTGGCGCCAGCAAAGGCGAAGGCCTCGGCAACCAGTTCCTCGGTCATATCCGCACCTGCAACGCAATCGTGCAGGTAGTCCGTGCTTTTACCGACAGCAATGTCCTGCATGTCGACGAGCAGCACAACCCCAAACAAGACATCGACGTCATCAACACCGAGTTGGTCCTAGCCGACTTGCAGACCGTGCAAAACCGCCTACCCCGCGTCCAAAAAGACGCCAAAGCTAACCCCAAGCTCAAGCCTCAACTCGATTTCCTGACTGAGGTCCAGGCCATACTTGATGCCGGAACGCCTCTATCCTCAGACGCACACATCATGAGTCACGAGCTACGCGACTGGCTGCACAAAGAGCTCCAACTCATTACTCTCAAACCAGTTATTTACCTCTTTAATCTCGATGAGAATTCGCTCGGTGACGATGCTAAAAAAGCCCAACTACGCCAACTTGTCGCACCCGCCCCTGCCCTGTTTGTCAGCGCCAAACTCGAAAGTGAACTGCGCGAGCTCGATGCCGCCGATGCTGCCGAACTGCTCGAAAGTTATGGTCAGTCAGAGTCAGGCCTCGTGCAACTTATCCATACAGCCTACGACTTACTCGGTCTTCAAAGCTACCTAACTGCCGGCGATAAAGAAGTCCGCGCGTGGACAATTCACCAGGGCGATTCGGCACCCCAGGCTGCTGGAGCCATCCACGGCGATTTTGAACGAGGTTTTATTGCGGCCGATATCGTTAACTACGACGACCTCATTGCAGCCGGTTCACTCAGCGCAGCACGTAGCGCCGGCAAGCTCCGCACCGAAGGCAAAACGTACGTCATGCAAGAAGGCGACGTGGTAGAGTTCAAATTTAACGTCTCAAAATAGCCCACGAAATTATTGTCATCTGCGACTCACTCTAAAGTGCTCAGGCTACATCCGATTGAGTTGCGCATGTATCTGCCGAGCGGCATCCGCAATCTGCGCCCACGTGCTACCGCTACTCAGTATCGCCATCGTATACGTTTTCGGGCCGTACACTATCGCAGCATCGTGCAACTTGCCATCTAGGAAACCAACTTTATCCGCTACGGGCACACCCACGCCGGCCGGTATACCGCTTCGGTAAACCTGTCGTTTCATAAGTTCAATTAAACGGCTGCTCTCGGTAGGACCCAAAATAGTACCCGTGTGCAACTTGGTCAAAAAGAGCGTCTGGTCTTCGGCAGTTGTGTACATGGTGCCTCGTATGGTGTTGGTATTAGTTAACCCAATAGCACGAACTTCCGTGTTAATTTTCGCCCAACCCACGGTGTCGCCCAGCCATTCGGCGCACGCATTATCCGAGTTAACTATCATGACGTCGAAACATTGCCCGATGTTTTTTCCGGCAGTCGCGGTGTCTTCCCAGTGCATTTCACCACTCGCAATTCGCTTGAGTACCGAGTAAGCCACATACAATTTATACATGCTTGCGGGGTGGTAACGTTTAGCGCCGCTAGTTCCCATAACCGAACCATCGAGCATACGAACCGCTATACCAAAATCACCTTTGTCAAACACGAGGTCATTGAGAAGAGCCTGTAGCCCCGCCCGTGTCGATGTGTATGTGCGCCGGTAAACGACGCGTGGCGGAATGGCCACGAGTTCACCCGTCACCGTCCCGTTACCACTCTGCACCTGTTTTTTCAGTGCGTCTGCCGTTGTTGTATGGTTTATGCCCCGACCACTGGCGCCTTCTGTCCGCGCCGTTTCGACGCTGTCGAGTGTTTGGATGGTTGTCAGGCCTGGGGCGATATAGATTTTTTTCTGCATTTCGCTCAAGTAGTCACGAATCGGTTTGGTGTCGACATCGACGGTTAACTTTTTGTTGTTTTTTGAGTCTTCGGCAAAAACAAGCCACGACGCGAGCGTCGCCTGCGCAATTGGATAATCTGTTCCATTAAGTTTCAGGGCTAGTTTTCGCTCTGTGAGTGCCTGTGCGATTTTGAGTAAACCGCTGACATTCTTGTCCGTTCGAACCGGGTGCACTGCTTTTGATTTGATAGTCGCGTGTGCACCGGCCTTTTTTAATGTGGTGTGTAAGAGGTTTTTTTGCAGGGTTGCCTTATCACACTTTTGCCCGTCCTTGGCAGGATCAAGTACCACTTTTCCCGATTTGACTGCCACGCTGGCATTTTTAGGTGCAACAGCACAGGCCGCTAAGCGTAACTTTGCATACTCGTTAAACCGCTCATTGTCGAGCGATGTAACGATTGATTGGTTTGTCATTAACCCCTTTATGGGTAGGCTCAGGGGAATCAGTCGTTGCCACCATGGGTAGTCACTCAGGCCATCTATTATGCGGGCTGTGTCTGGCCCAAGACCCGCTTGAGTAATGGTCGTTTTGTCGTCGGCAATTTTAACTGGCCCACGCACCGAAAGTGTCAACGGCACATTTCCGTACTGGTCTAACACCTGCTGTACAATTTGTGTCTTGGTCTGTGAGCTAACGCGCTCGCCATCAAGACGCGCAAACGGGAGCGTGCGCCCTCGAGGGTACAATAACTGCACGATTACAATCACAAACAACACTCCGCCGACGATGGCCACAATGCGCCAATTTCGCCGCACAAACGTGCGTAACAGCTTACTATAACGCCGCCAAAAACTTTTCATGCCTACTAAGTATACCAACCTACACAAGCCTCACGGCCCCAACTAGAACCAAAGTATCACTATTTTCAACTAATTCCACCTCTGTTTAATTAAAGATGGACGGCATCCGACGACGACGTAACGAGAATCGTCGAGCAAACGGGTTCACCGCACGCTGCGCAGACGAATGACCAACCTGCGGAGTCACGACGGCAGCGTCGCTATGTCCCTGAAGTGCCGAACGTGCAAGTTTAATTATTGGACTCAGGCCACGGTTATGTCGCTCGGCCGTAAGCTGCTTGGCAAACCAATCATCAGCTAGCGGCGACCCGCCATTACGCGCATCCATCACATGCTGTTGAATCTGGCGCATCGCCTTGTGAAGTTTGTCCATGCTCCAGCTCGTAAAGTAAATTGTGCGCGTAGGTATAGCAAGATGTACCGTCGCGGCTATGAAACGTGCACCGTAGGTTACCTCGCTTATCATGTCATAGCGCAAATCTTCAAGATTTAGCGTAAACGGCTTTTTATCGATGATTAACACACGGTAGTTAGTCGCAATCAACACACCGAAACCGCCCTCATAGTACCCATTTACGGCCGAGCCTATCTCTTCCCCATCCATCAGCAACCCTGGCAACTCGGCAATCTCAGTACTCCCCCAACCGGTAAAGTTGCTGCCGATTCGCTTTAGTTGTTCTCTTACCTGTTCTGTCGTCACCATCCGAAACCCCCTGAACGTATGAACCTGCTGGCTCAATCAGTTCTATCATGAAGTATAGAGGTAAGGTGTTATAGGTTCTGTGGCATACATCACAAAACCGTTGAGATATATATCACATGGTGTTATTGCTGGTTTTCGCTGACGAAACATATCGGGCAACTATCTACCCTATCTTATCTGATATATAATTAGACTATGCTCGCAACTCAAGCGCAACAGCAACTCCTCATCGACTTCTTCCGCACCGGCAAGCATTTAACGTTTGCAAAAAATGAGTACATCGTTGGTCCCGACGAAGCACCAATCGGTGTATTCTTGATCGAATCAGGACTGGTTAAGACATATGATATTACCAAATACGGTGAAGAAAACCTGCTCATCATCCGAAAATCAAACGAAATAATCGGCCTGACCTGGGCAATTACCGGCAAACTCAAGAGCATTATGAGCGCGGCACTCGTACCGACGAGCGTGTGGCTTGTCTCGCGCGAACGACTTATCGATTTCATGACCAATCATCCCGAGGCAAGCGCACCTATCATCGATACACTGGCAGACATGTACCGGTTGCACGGCGAACGCATCATGACGCTTGAGTACCGTACGGTGCGAGAACGTTTGGCGTCTTTCCTAATCACAATGGCTGGTCGATTCGGCACCGTAACAGGTACCGGTACCGTTATTAATGTACCCCTCAAACAACAGGATATAGCAAGTTCTATCAGTGCCACTCGTGAAACAACCAGCCGAACCCTAGCACTCATGCAGCAGCAGGGCTTAATTAGTCTTGAGCAATCGATTATTAACATTTGTGACATGCCCGGTCTCGCTCACATCATCGAGTAGACTTACAGCCCATGCTCCGTCACTTTTTTCGAAGCTTTTCAGTACTTCTACTGCCAATGTAGAATGATGTCTTCGAGTATTTGCACGACGGTTTCGTGCGGAGGCAACGTGCTGTCATCATAATAATGGTCGATAGAGATAATGTCGTCTATTACATTCAAGCAAACAAGCTCATCGGCCAAAATGTGCATCTGGTCAACTGCCGCCACACTCGCAAATGGCGATACCATGACGAGCCGTTTTATTTTTATCGGTTTCAAAAACTCCGCCGCGGCATGCATCGAAAACCCGTTAGTCAAACCATCAGACACGACAATGATTGTATGGTTGCGAAGCATCTTTGGGTCAAGTACACCGCCCTGGCCAATCAGCTCATTCATCTCAAAAAGTTTTTCAAGTTTTTGTTGCTCGATAAAGTTAAAGTACTCGCTCCGTAGCTCTTCGAGCTCGCCAGGACTAAATTTGTCGTTGTACGTAACTCCACCAAAATTATTGATGGTCGCGAGCACATCGGTTTCTCGTGGCAACTGGATGGCGGACAGTAGCAGCATGTTGATTGCACAGTGCAAACGCTGCGCGATTGCCGCGCCAACTACCACTGCGCCGTCGCCTAAGGCCAACACGGCACAATCTTCGAAACGATACTTGGGCTCTAGCGTATCGGCTATAAGATCACCAGCCGCCGCGCGGCTCGGAAAATATTGCATATGCTTATTGTATCAGGTTAGATCAGTTTTTTTAGCATATAGAACCGCTCGACATTGCCTTTGCTGCCAGCAACATCAGAATCTTTTTTGTCTATAATTTTGTACAATTTTTGTACCCAAATTTCAAAGTCTTTTAAGATGTCTCGTCGTATCTTATCGTTCTTTATAACACCCTTGTGCTTGATGCTACTTTGCCGAGCTTCAAACTGAGGTTTCACCATTGCAAGTACAACGGTTTTTGGAGTAATGAGTGTAGCCACGTGCGGTAAAATCTCTCGCAAACTTATAAAGCTTACATCCCCAACAACTATATCGATTGGGTGGGCTGATTGAAAATCACGTATGTCCGTTTTCTCGTGAAGTTCGATACGCGCATCGCCGCGCAGTGATGGGTGAAGCTGCTCGGTCCCCACGTCAACTGCAATCACTTTGGCCGCGCCATGCAGAAGTGCATACTGTGTGAAACCGCCGGTGCTACTGCCGACATCGAGGACAGTCTTACCTCGCCAGTCGATGCGGAATGAAAGGTCAGCGCTCTCAAGTTTCAGTGCAGCTCTGCCGACATACTGCTCACCGGCCTTAACGCTGATGGTATCTTGGTCAGACACCAGCTGTCCCGGTTTTGAGGCGGGGGCACCATTGACAGTTACCTGCCCGAGCCGAATGTAACTCTCGGCCTGCGAACGGCTTGGCGCCTTACCCCGTTTAGCTAGTTCGACGTCGAGTCTTGTTTTCATACTGTGGCTTTTCTGGTTCTCGCGTGGTTCAAGGTTTTACTCTTTTACTCGTTCACGGTAACTGCCGTTGCTAGTATCAACTGAGATGAGATCACCTTGCTTGATAAAAGCCGGCACACGAACAGTGATGCCCGTCTCAAGCGTAGCTTCTTTAGTTATTGAGCTCGAAGTGTCACCCTTAACTGCGTTTTCGGTGTACGTCACGAGCAGCGGTACGTTTTTAGCGAGCTCAACATTGATTGGCAAACCGTTAAAAAACTGCAAAGAAATGTTGTCGCCTTCTTTCATGTACCCAGCGCTATCACCAACCATGTCAGTCGACACTTCAAACTGCTCAAACGTGTCTTGGTTCATGAAATAAAACGTGTTGCCATCGTTGTATAGGTACTGCACGGCCTGATTGGTCACATCTGCACTCTCGAGCTGCTCGTTACCCTTAAACGTCTTTTCAAGCACCTTGCCATCAAGCACGCTTTTGATACGCACGTTAACAATTGAACCACCACGGCCCATCACCTTTTGGTTGTATTCGACCACGCGGTACGGCACGCCTTCAAGTTGAAAGAGAGTGCCTTTTTTAAGATTAGTTATGCTTAGTGCCATAGAGTTTTCCCTTCTTATTCAAGACCCGCCTGTAGCGTATCGAGTTGTGCTGATAGCAGAGCCACGTCTGCTGGCCCGAACACATCGCCGAGCAGCAAAATGTGCGCTTCGAGTACACGTATATTATGTTTGGCGAGCCGCGCCCATTTTAGCTGATCGGCACGCGTTTGAGCGTATTCATAATCGCGTACGTCGAGTCGTATTTCGTTGCAGGCCAGTTTAATCTGCTTGCAGCCATGCTGCTCAGTGCGACTCAAACTTTCAGTGTCGTGCTGCCTGAGTATGCCTTTAATCTGCCTATCTATTTGTTGTACAACACTTGTCAGCGACATCGGGCAAGCCCTACGCCGTCGCTACAAATGGAAGCAGTGCAATGTGGCGAGCACGCTTGATAGCAACAGCCAGGTGGCGCTGCTCAGACTCGGTCAAACCGGTCTTTTTGCG
Source organism: uncultured Candidatus Saccharibacteria bacterium (assembly GCA_964446255.1). Taxonomy (GTDB): domain Bacteria; phylum Patescibacteriota; class Saccharimonadia; order Saccharimonadales; family UBA4665; genus JAGXIT01. The sequence goes on along the minus strand of CAYUNX010000021.1, from coordinate 1,979 downwards.
TGTCTCAATTTGTCCGTATTGGTTGACATAGCGCTGCAAGGTCTTGAAATCCTTGTAGTCAAAATATGCCACGTCTGTTCGGTGTTTAAAAATCTTTGCCATGGTAACTCTCCTTTCAGTCGAGTTTGCCGATTTTCGATTATTGATTATCGATTTTCGGGCTAATTACTTACCTTTATTCGCTTTTTGTAGACCAAAAAGCATTTTGTGTACCGTCTCGCATTGAGCCATGATTCTATCGAGTAACTTGTCGTCAATATAACCAACTCCTCGTGCAATAAGTACTTGGTTTTCTAACTCTGTGAGTGAACCATTCGCAGTTGCATAGTACTGATCTTTTTCTCGTGCCCCACGCCTACCAAAACCTTCTGCGATGTTAGAACAAACTGAAACGCTCGCTCTTCGCATCTGGTCCGCTAGGCCATAGGTTTCGTAGGCTGGAAACTTCTCACAAGTTTTATATATCCCCACAGACAATTTGTACGCTTCTTGCCAGACTCGTAAGTCTCGGAAAGATTTGATGGGTGTCGCACTGTCATATTCCATAATCTAAAATCGATAATCTATAATCGTTTCTTAGAATGGGATGTCATCAAGGTTGATCGGCTCATCGCCAATGTCTTCGATAACCACGTCGTCTTTCTTCTTAGGTGCCGGTCGGCTGCTCGAGCCTTCACTGCTGTCAGAACCTTGGTTCTGGTAGCCACCACCGTTGTTACTGCCGCCGTCTTGGCCACCGCCGAGGAATGTCACATCTTGCGCTACAACTTCTACCTTGCTGCGCTTTTGACCGTCTTGTTCCCAGCTACGGCTTTGTAAGCGTCCGTTCACGAGGCACGGTCGTCCCTTGCTCAGGTACTGCGCTACACGCTCACCGAGAGGTCCCCAGGCCACGACGTCGATAAAATCGGTCGCTTCTTGCCAGTTGCCGTCGGCGCCCTTGTAGCTGCGGTTCAGCGCAAGGCTAAAACTACATACGTTTTGCCCATTGGGCGTTTGGCGTAGCTCAGGGTCACGGGTTAAGTTCCCCATCAATACTACTTGGTTAAATGATCGAGCCATTGTTGTTACCCTCCTTGTAGGATCTATGTCCTAGCTCTTAGTTTGTACTTTGTACGCTACTCTCTGCTGACTAAATCGTCAAGTTTGAAGCTATTATTCCAGATTCCAGAATCAAGCTTCTCTATTCCGCTTAGTCTTCTTTGTCGTCTTCGTCGTCTTTGTCGTCACGGTCAGCGCGCTTTGCAGCTTGCTCGGCCTTGAGTGCCTTGGCAGCATCTGCCTTGGCGATGGCACGAAGGTCTGGGCGGGTAATCAAGAAACGAATCACTTCGTCAGTGATGTTCAAGATGCCTTCGATCTTCTGCACGTTAGGGCCAGGAATGTCGACCGTGTAAAACATGTAAATCGCCTGGTCGTGCTTGTTAATCTGGTACGCGAGCTTGCGCTTGCCCCAGTTATCGACATTAGTTACTTTTGCACCGTTGTCAGTCAAGATTTTCTCGACTTTTGACGTTGCTTGTTCCAGGTCTACCTCTAGATCTGGATCGAACAAAATAGCAATCTCGTATTGGTTCAAGATATACTCCTTTGGTTAAAGCCCGTACTCTCTACTGTTGTTGTAGGATACAAGCTGAGTTAATAGTGCATATAATTATAACGCATCTCTATCTGTTATGCAACCATGTCGACGGCTCTCGCGGCATCCCAGAGTTTTGGCAGTAACGTGGTCTGCTTCTTCTTAGTACCAAGCGAGTATTTGATAGTCTCTGCGGCGCTTTGCGATGCAGCTGGACGGAGCGCTTTTCGTTGTTGAAGTCTCTGGTACATTTCTGTTAACCGCACGCCTTTGACCGCAGCGGTCTCGGCCGCAAGACCACATAGCTCATCGATGCAATCGAGGCCATCTTCGGGTCTGCCAGAATTAAGAAAACGAAGGAGTTTAGATCGAGAAACTTGTGTTATATCTTGCCCAAAGA
>CAYUNX010000020.1:0-19303 GCA_964446255.1 uncultured Candidatus Saccharibacteria bacterium | reverse complement strand
CGTACGAGGCATCTACGGGCCCTAGAGTGACGGCAAGTGTCTCAGATGCGATTGTTTCGGCGTGCTCATCGATTGCTTGTTGTAGCTCATCGTCGTCGGTCAACAGGCTTAAGGCGATACGATCATCAACATTGAGACCGGCCTTCTTGCGTGCATTTTGCGCATAGCGTACGACTTCGCGCATCAGCCCTTCGCGCTTCAACTCTGGTGTTACCGTCAGATCAAGCATGACATTTAGCTCACCTTCGGTCGTATCGTAGCTAACGGTCTTGACGTTCAACTCTTGCATGATCATTTCTTCGTACTCTGCATTGGCGTCCTTAAAGACGGCAGGTGCATGTTCGAATGTAATAGCCTGCAGGGGTTGGCGTACTTTGATGCCGGCGGCCGCCCGCTTACTCAAGCCCTGATTGATGACTTCACGCGCGAATGCCATACGAGCCATCTCATCATTGTCCACCGCGCCAGGTACCGGCCAGTCCAGCAAGTGTACGCTCTCACCACCAGTTAGCTTCTGGTACAGCTCCTCTGCCAAAAACGGTGTGAATGGCGCAAGCGTTATACTGAGTTGAGTGAGTACATAATGCAGTACTGTGTATGCTTGGTTTTTGTCGGCGTCGTCTTCGCTCTTCCAGAAACGACGACGGCTGCGACGCACATACCAGTTACTGGCATCGTCAAGAAACGGCAGTACTTCGCTGAGCGCTTCGGGAATATTGTAGGCATCCATATGACGCGTGATGTGCTCTTGCATCTGATGTAATCTTGACACCACCCACACATCAAGTGGGTTCTTTAACTCCTTAGATGGGTCATCAAGACTACCCTGCCACTCCCACCCATCGACCGCTGCATACATTGTAAAAAAGTCATACATGTTCCAAATCATGGCTAGTTTACGCTGCACATCCTGCACGTCTTTATCGAGCAAATTGAAGTCTTCGCCGTTTAACACAGGCGAACCAAGCATCAAAAAACGCAGGGCATCGGCACTATACAAATCCATGAGATCATTGGGGTCAGTATAGTTACCAAAACTCTTACTCATTTTGCGGCCATCGTTGCCGGCAAGCGTTCCGGTTACGATACAGTTACTAAATGAGTTCTTGCCAAACAGTCCAACAGATACCGCGTGTAGGTAGTAAAACCAGGCACGTACCTGCCCGACATACTCAGCTATGAAGTCCCCAGGGAAGCTGCTCTCAAATTTCTCTTTGTTCTCAAAGGGGTAATGGAACTGCGCATAGGGCATGCTACCGCTCTCAAACCAACAGTCGAGCACCTTATCGATACGCTTGTACTCAACGCCATCTAGCTCAAATGTGACATCATCTACCCATGGGCGGTGATAGTCCTCGAGTTCAACACCACTCAGCTCTTTGAGCTCAGCGTAACTGCCGACAACTTTGACGTGTTCTCTTCCCTGGGCATCTACACCCTTCCAGACAGGCATAGCTGTTGCCCAGAATCGATCTCGGCTGAGGTTCCAGTCTGGGGCACTCTCAACCGTCTTGGCGAACCTGCCCTCTTTGATATGAGCCGGGAACCAATTGATGTTTTCGTTTTGTTCGAGCATGGTTTGGCGCTGGCCATCGACGTCCATAAACCAGCTCGGATGGGCGCGATACATAAGCTTGGTGCCGCAGCGATGACAGTGCGGATAGTCGTGACGAATGTATTCAATTTTGAGCGCCTTGCCTTCAGCTAGTAGCTGCTTGGCGATAGTCTTGTTGACGTCCCAAATGTTCTGACCAGCCCATTCACCTTCAGTGTAATTGCCATTTTCATCGACAATTGAGAGTATCGGGATGTTGTTTTCTTTGCAAAGCAAATAGTCATCTTCACCATATGCGGGGGCTTCGTGCACGATTCCGGTGCCCTCATCGGCAGTCACAAAGTGAGCATTTAGAACGCGGTGGGCTGCATTTCCACGGTCAGCAAAGAGCGGTTCGTACCGCTTGCCAACTAGCTCTGACCCCTGTATTTTTTTGACAACGTTGTAAGTTAGGCTTTGGTGTTTTTCGTCTGTCATCACCCGCTCAACAGCCGACGTAGCAATGTAGACTTTTTTACCTTCGTACTCCACCAGCGAGTACTCGACATCGTCCTTCACGGCGACTGCGAGGTTGGCTGGTAGGGTCCATGGTGTTGTCGTCCATGCCATCAGATACTCGTCGACATTGGCTAATTTGAAGTACACATAAATGCTCGGGTCGGTATCTTGCTGGTAGCTATTGTCCATAGCAACTTCAGCTTTTGATATTGGTGTGGCGTCGCGCGTACAATACAGCAGCACTTTTTCGCCCTCATAGATTTTGCCCGCTTCATACAGCTGCTTGAAGCCCCACCAAACTGACTCCATGAATTCTTTGTCCATGGTTTTGTAGGCACCACGGAAATCAACCCACCGCCCAATGCGGTCAATCGTATCTTCCCACAAACTACCCGTCTGCACCATGTTGTCGCGGCAAGTCGTGATGTATTCTTCGAGGCTGATTTTGGTACCAATATCACGCTTGTCTTGTATGCCGAGTTTCTTTTCGGTAAAGACTTCTGCTGGCAGACCATGGCAATCCCAGCCCCACACACGTTCAACTCGGCGACCTTTCATGGTCCAGTATCGTGGTATGGCATCTTTGACGATGCTGCTGAGCAAAGTGCCATGATGTGGTACGCCCGTGATAAACGGCGGGCCGTCGTAAAACACATAGGCACCCTCTTTTGGCCGCTGCTCGACCGACTTCTCGAAAGTCTTATTTGCCTTCCACTGCTGCACGAGATCTTTTTCGTACTCTAACGCCTTGCGACGTTGTCCTGCTTGATATTTCATAGTTTGGTCCTTTCATACATAAAAACCACTGCTTTTAGCTGTCAGAATCCGGTCAACCCGGACGGTACCATCTGACTTCCAAAAGAAGTGGTTCTTTTAGCTCTTACTTGTCGCTGTGACGGGCTGCCCGTTGGGTTCTACTAGCCTTGACTGCTCAAGGGGTTCTTCCTAAAACGATTTGTGGTTGATAGCCACTCCCTGCTACATTGCGGTAGCACACGTTCCTACGCCATATATTACACGCTTGCAGCCACAGACGCAACGTCACCACCTCTTATCGCCACAATCTTTTTCCTATCAGCGAGCAAATGTATAACTCATGAGCTCATCCATAAGTGGCAAGTCGCCACTCCAGCCCTTGATGTACTGACCGTAGTTATCAGTTACAACTATCCCTGGGTACGAAAGGACATCGTAGAGGCTTGCATCAGTACTGCCCTCGCGTGTATACGGGTCAACTGCCCGTATATCTTGCTCGCGAACATCGTGCATGCGCGTCAAATCACGCAGATAGTCTTCGACTCTGCGTGTCTCTTCTGAATTCTGACGATAAAACACGAGCAACTTCATCTATGAGTAAGTGTACACAACTGCACCTCATATCCGCAACCCTAGATATATAATTGTCCTTACCTCTATGTACCAACGAACTTTTCATGATACAACAAACCCCCGTTGTAGTGACGGGGGTTTGTTGGAGCGAGTAGTATGACTCGCTACGACTTAGCTACAGCCGGTTGTCGAACCACAGCTCGAGCAGACATAGCAGCTGCCAGAGCGCTGTGTCTGATTGCCGCAGTTGTAACACAGTGGCGCCGTAGTGTCTTTGACGACCTTTTGCTTGACCGAATTGTCCGCAACAGGTGCAGCTGGTGCCATTGCCTGGCTGACCGGTTCGGTGTCTTCAATCTTTGCCTGTCTGACGTCACTACTAGTGACAGATGCATCAACATTGCTACTGCTGCTGTCGAGCAAGCTTGTCTGCTCATCTGGCATGTCGTCAAAGCTGGCAAGACCTAGCTCGAGACGATCATCAAAGCTCAAATAGTCGAGCGCGAGGCGACGAACGATGTAGTCAGTGATTGAGCTGGCCGTGCGAATCTCTGGATCATCGGTGATACCAAATGGTGCAAAGCTTGTACCACGCAGCGTCTTGACGTAGCTCTTAAGTGGCACGCCGTACTGTAAGCCGTGGCTTACGCTTATGGCAAACGAGTCCATGAGTCCGGCCAATGTCGAACCTTGCCTACTGACATTAATGAATAGCTCGCCAGGAGCGCCATCGTCATACTCACCGACCGTAAAGAATCCGTCGAGGTCAGCAACCTCAAAGTGGTAGGTCGTACTGTGACGCTTGCGTGGCAATTTGCGGCGGACAGCACCCTTGAGTACGATCTTGCCGTCATCAGTTGTTGCTGCGTTAGCGGCGACTGCGGCTGCTTCTTTCTCTTCGGCACCATCTTTTTTGGCCATGCTGAGCGGCTGCGCAACTTTACAGTTGTCGCGGTAGATAGCAACAGCCTTGAGACCCATCTTCCAGGCATCCATGTGGAGCTGGCCGATTTCTTCAACAGTGGCAGTTTCGGGCATGTTGACTGTTTTGCTGATTGCACCAGACAAGAATGGCTGAACTGCGGCCATCATCTTGACGTGACCGAGGTAATGGATTGAGTTGTCACCCATTGAGCAAGCAAAAACTGGCTCATGCTCTTTGCGGAGATGTGGCGCACCAAGAATGGTCTTCTCTGTGTCGATGTAAGCGATGATATCGCCAACTTGGTCTTTACTGTAGCCGAGTGCCTTAAGGGCGCGTGGCACAGTCTGGTTAACGATACTCATCGTACCGCCACCAACGAGCTTTTTGACTTTAACGAGGCCAAGGTCTGGCTCGATACCAGTGGTGTCGCAGTCCATCATGAGACCGATTGTCCCAGTTGGAGCGAGCACGCTTGCCTGGCTGTTGCGTACACCGTACAGCTCGCCGAGCTCAACTGCGTCGTCCCAAGCAGTTGCTGCTGCATTGAGCAGATCTTCTGCCACGAGACTAGCGTCGATGTGGCTAACTGCCTCACGGTGCATGCGCAGTACGCGTAGCATATTTTCACGGTCTTTGTGGTAGCCGGCAAATGGGCCAACTTTTTGGGCGATGCGGGCACTTGTAGCGTATGAGTGGCCGGTCAAGATAGCAGTAATAGCGGCTGCCTGAGCACGACCTTCGTCGCTGTCGTATGGCAAGCCCTGTGCCATCAAGAGTGCCCCGAGGTTGGCATAGCCGATACCAAGCTCACGGTAAGCCTTGGCATTTTTGGTAATGCGCTCAGTTGGGTACACGCTGTAGCCAACCAAGATTTCTTGTGCCGTGAAAATCAGCTCAATCGTGTGCTTGAAACTCTCGATGTCAAAACTGAAGTCATCATTGAGATACTTGAGCAGGTTGATGCTCGCCAGGTTACACGCCGAGTTGTCGAGGTGCATGTACTCGCTACAAGGGTTACTGCCGTTGATACGACCGGCATTTGGCGTAGTGTGCCATTTGTTGATGACGGTGTCGAATTGCATGCCAGGGTCAGCGCAGCGCCAAGCAGCTTCGTTGACCTGACGGTACAAGTCACGGGCTCGTACGGTGCGTACGGTTTTGCCAGTGCTGACTGCTTTTAAGTCCCAGTCTGCGTCTGCTTCTACGGCCTGCATGAACTCATCGGTGACACGAACTGAGTTGTTGGCGTTCTGGTACTGCACACTAAAGATATCTTTGCCGTCGAGGCTCATGTCGAAGCCGGCACCTTGCAGTACGCGTGCTTTGTCTTCTTCGATTGACTTACACCAGATGAATTCTTCGATATCTGGGTGGTCGACATTGAGGATTACCATCTTGGCAGCGCGGCGGGTTTTGCCACCACTCTTAATGGCACCTGCGCTGGCATCAGCACCACGCATAAAGCTAAGCGGGCCTGAGGCAGTTCCGGCACTTTTGCCAAGAGGCTCCACGCTAGAGCGAATCGAGCTAATGTTGACACCGCTTCCCGAGCCGCCCTTAAAGATCATACCTTCGTCGGTGTACCACTGTAAGATTGAGCGCATGTTGTCCTCGACACCAAGGATAAAGCAAGCGCTGGCTTGTTGCGCACGCTCTGGCACGCCAATGTTGAACCAAACGGGGCTGTTAAAAGCGGCGCGCTGCGTTGCGAGTACGTACTTGAGCTCTTCACGGTACGACTCGGCATCTTCTTCATTATCGAAGTAGCCTTCTTGTTGTCCCTGTCGCACTACCGTGTCGACAACGCGGTCGATGAGGTCTTTGAGTGACTCTTCGCGACCTTCGGTCCCCGGCGTACCACTGAAGTACTTCTGCGCTACGATGTTAAGTGCATTGATAGACCAGCCCTCAGGAATCTCGACGTCTTTTTGTTCAAAGACGATTTCGCCAGTGCCTGGGTTTTTCAAGCTCGAATCACGCTTGACCCATTTGATTGCATCGTAGCCCTTAGTACCTGGTTTGGTGAATCGCCTCGTAACCGTCCCGCTGCTTTTAACTGTTCGTGCCATAACTTGTTTCTCCCCTCTTAGTTTTACTGCTTTTTGATGAGCGCACCTCACGCCCATTAGTTTTTTATTTTGTGTATTTAACTAGGCCTTTAAATCGTCGATGTCGGTTCGTGCTTACGGTCGCGAATTTTGTTGAGTTCGCGTTCGAAGCTTGCAATGTCAGCAAACCGGCGATACACGCTCGCGAAGCGCACGTAGGCTACTTCGTTGAGTGCCGCCAGTCGATCCATGACCATTTCGCCAATCTTGCCAGAACTTACTTCGCTCTCGGCACAGCTGGCTAATTCTTGTTCGATGCTGGTTACCAGTCGTTCAAGATGCAAGCTCGAGACAGATGTCTTTTCGCAAGCTCTATACAGCCCTGCCAGTAGCTTATCGCGGTTAAAAAGCTGCCTCGTACCATCGTTCTTGACGACGATAAGTTGCGGTCGTTCTATACGCTCATAGGTCGTGAATCGGTGCTCACACATAACGCAAGCTCGGCGTCGCCGCACGGCTTGACCATCGGTCACATCTCGGCTTTCGATGACTTTGGTGTCATCTGCGCCACATTGGCCACATTTCATGTGTTACCCCCTTCTTATGTTTATAAAGAGCGACCTATAGACACCACCGCCACCTCTGGGACAGTGATACTACATATAGCGTTGTATGTACTAATCATACCGCCACCTATAGCGTTATGTAAAGCTATTTTCCGCTGTATTATTTAATACATAAGCGGTCAGTTACCTCTGTTACTTGTCGAGATCTTCAGATTCTACATCGTTTTTCTTGCGACGTTGGGTCAATCGGCGTAGGAATGACGGCTTTTCGAGCTCATCTTCGTCATGGGCAGACACAATGGGGCCTGATTGAGTATCGGTATCATGATTTTCAGAGTCGAACTTTTTGTCCTTGTCTTCAAGGTCCCAGATGTTCGGCACTGGTGTGTCATTGGTGAAATCAGTCTGTACTGTTTCGTGTTCGTCTTGTATGGTCATGTCGATAGCAGCCATGTCGCTGTCGGCAATCTTAGAAACGGCCTCAGACGGCCTCTCGGAAACAAAAGTGGTGACAGCGTTGGTGTCTTCTGGAGCTTTGGTTTCAAAGGCGCTCGTGGCAGCTTGCGGTGCTGCAGCGGTCGTTGGCTTGCGCTTGGTGAAGTACGACGCGTCAAAACCAGTTGCCACGACCGTGATAATGATTTCGCCTTCGATGTCTGGGCTAATCGTAGCACCGAATATGATGTTAGCGTCTGGGTCAGCGGCTGTGGTGATTGCTTCGGCGGCCGTGTTGATTTCGTGCATCGACAAGTCATTGCCACCAATAACGTTAAAGAGGATACCCCGTGCGCCATCGATAGAAACTTCAAGAAGTGGCGACTCAATAGCCTGCTGGGCTGCTTGTACGGCACGGTTCTCGCCACTGGCGCGACCGATCCCCATAAGTGCCGAACCGGCGTTGCTCATAACAGTCTTAACATCGGCAAAGTCGAGGTTTATGAGGCCATGTACTGTGATAAGATCAGAAATGCCCTGTACACCTTGGCGCAGAACATCGTCAGCGACTTTAAAGGCTTCTAGTAGTGGAGTCTGTCGGTCAATCGTCTGAAGCAAGCGGTCATTAGGGATGATAATAAGTGTGTCAACTGCGCTACGAAGTCGTTCGATGGCAACCTCAGCGTTTCGACGACGCTTTTCGCCTTCGAAGGCAAAAGGTTTGGTAGCAAAACCAACGACAAGTGCGTGAAGTTCTTTGGCGACCTCTGCGACAACATGTCCTGCGCCACTACCGGTGCCGCCACCGGCACCAATCGTTACAAATACCATGTCGGCACCTTGCAAGGCACTACGGATTTCTTCGACAGACTCTTTTGCGGCTCGTTCGCCTACCTCGGGGTCAGCACCAGCGCCAAGTCCACGTGTCGTGTCGCGGCCAATGTGAATCTTGGTTGTTGCTTTAGAGTTTTGGAGGGCTTGGGCGTCAGTGTTAATTGCTACGAATTCAACACCGTCGACACCCGCGTCAACCATACGGTTAACGGCTGCACCACCTGCACCGCCAACACCAACTACTTTAATACGTGCAAAAGTTTCAATCGCGGGGTCAACTGCCTGTGCCATACCTGTTATTACTCCTCCAACAGTTAGTATGCTCCTAGTATACGTCAGGGATACGCTGTCTGCAATGTTTGTTGTGCACAAAAGTAATACTTGCCCCACGGGGTGACCGAGCAATTGAGCACATTTGGTCTTCCCTTGGTTTACGCCCGAACACACGCGTTACTCTGTCTGCTAAAGCGCATACGTACGGTGTCTATTTGAGTATTTTACAGAGGTGGTATTGCATAAAATAATGGGTTCTGCCGACCAAAAGCAGTCGCCGAGCGACCACCAGCTAACGAGCTGAGACTGGACTAAAACAGTCTAATTATCGTCTTTGAAACGCTTAAAGAAATTACCAATACTTTTCATTCCTGATCCAAATATGTCAGATTCCTGAGCGATTTGCCCCTGCGTGTACGGTGCGAGCAATATGTCGAGTAGCATGAGACCAGTCGCTGTTGCAAATGCTGGGTCATCAACGGTGTCGACGAGCCCTTCTAGCCCGCGAATTTTGCCGATACGGGCAGGCAGTTGCAGCTTTTCACGGGCGAACTCGGCCAAGCCAGGGATTTTAGCTGTACCACCGACGATTACTACCCCCCCAGGCAGTTTGCGTGAACGATGCGCTCGTGCCAACTCTTTGTCAACAAATTCGAGCAGCTCTTCGACGCGTGATTCGGCAATCATGTTTGCTTCTGATTGCTCGAAAGTATACCCAGTACCATCAACAATTATGCGGAATGTTTTATCTGTTGTATCACCGAGATGCACGTTTTTGAGTTTGACCTGCTCGGCAACGTCGAGGTCGGTCTTGAGACCAATCGCGAGGTCATTGGTGATGTGTGTCCCACCCATCGGGATAACTGCCACGTGCTGAATCTCGCCGTCCTCTATAATCGCCAGGTTGGTTGTGCCAGCACCGATGTCGATAACCGCCGCACCCGCCTCTTTTTGTTTGCGGTCAAGTACAGCCTCGGCGGCCGCTAGTGCTGCCATTGTCTTGTGTTTAGCGCTCACCTGTGCTTTTTCGAGTACGAGGTCGAGATTGTGGATGTTTGGAGATGCGGCAGTGATGATATGGCAGTCAACCTCGAGTCGTACACCGTGCATGCCGACAGGGTCTTTGATGTTGTCTTGCCCGTCCAAACGGTAGTTTTTAGCAAACACTTGGATGATTTCGCGGTTGGCAGGAAGTTTTACGATAGCCGCTGCTTCTTCGACACGGTCTCGGTCATCGGGGGTAATCTCGCGGTTAGGGCCACTGATAGCAATAACGCCACGTGAACTCATGCCGAGCACGTGGGAACCGTTGATGTTGACCGTTGCTCGCTCTAAGCGCACACCGGCAATTCGCTCCGCTTCGCTCAAGGCCTGGACTACTGCATCGGCTGCATCGTCGATATGCATGACGACGCCTTTGCGCAAACCCTGGTTCGGGCTGGTACCGTGACCGATAACTGAAATAGCTCCCGTCGATTCATCACGCGTGCCAATTACACAGCGCACCATCGAGGTGCCGATATCGAGTCCAACATAATGCTGAGTTTCTGTTTCGCGCATACGCTCTTAAGTATACTGCTTATTGTTACATCTTCGCAACCTCTGAGCGTCTTTGTCGAAGCTCATGATACTTGGGTCAAGATTTCGTGGCTAGTTTCGGTGACAAGTACGGTGTGTTCAAACTGAGCTGAGCGACTTCCATCAACCGTGAGGAGTGTCCAGCCATCGTGTGCGCTAAAGATACGGTGACCGCCAAGTGTGGCGATTGGTTCGATGGCTATCGTCATGCCAGCCTGCAGAATTGGCCCGCTACCAGCGCGCCCGTAGTTTGGGATCTCGGGTGCTTCGTGTAGCTGATGTCCCACGCCATGACCGACAAGCTCTCGTACGATTCCAAGGTCATGACTACGAAGTACCGCCTCAATTGCAGCCGAGATGTCGCCAACTCGTGCACCCGCCCGAACTGCATCGAGCCCTGCGTAGAGTGCCGCTTCAGTACCCTTAAGCAGTCGCGCACCGGCTTTATCTGGTTTGCCGCCAATGCAGACGCTTATACCGGCGTCGGTAATCATATTTTGATACGTCACGCCAAAGTCAAAGTTAACGATGTCGCCGTTTTTAAATGGTCGGTCGCTTGGAATCGCATGTTGCACTTCATTGTTATTGGATATGCAGATTATATCGGGATAGCCCTCAAAACCTTTGAAGGTAGGTTGGCCACCGAGTTTTACGAGCTCAGCCGCGGCGAGTGCCGACATATCCTTTGGGGTCATGCCTGCTGTCACCTTTTTACGTATCAGCTGGAGGATAGTTGCAAGCATACGACCACTTTCACGCATTGCGGCGATTTCGGTGACTGTTTTCAGTTGCATTCGAGTCCTCTAGTTAAATGTTAAGAGCTTTAGTGATGTGTTCGTAAACCTCTGGAGGTGTTCCATCAGCACTCACTTCGTGGACAGTTACGCCATAATCAACGTATTTCTTAAGGATAGGCTGCGTCGCACTTTCATATAAACGGTAGCGTTCAGTGATAGCTGCTTCGGTGTCGTCAGGGCGTCCACGCTTAGCCAAGCGGTCGCGGGTGGCTTTTTCGCTGACATCCATGTGTACGACGATTGGTTTTTTGAACCGACCCTTTTCAACTTGGCCCATCAGCCAGTCGACTTGTTTGCTCGTGCGAGGGAAACCATCAAGGATAAACTCGTCGCTTGTATCGATAATGTCGAGTACTTTGTCAAAAACATTGATAACCTCATCGTCACTGAGTAGCTTGCCCTCAAGCATTTCGGCACGGCGATGACCGGTTACGAGCAAGCGAAAGATCTCACCACTCGAGATATAGGCATAGCCATGCTCGTCTGCTAGTTTTTGACCCTGTAAGCTTTTGCCAGCACCAGCTGGACCCATGAGTAAAATCATGAAAGTTTCTCCTTAACTAATGTTGCTATGATGGCGCCATCTGCAGCGTTACCACAGCGCTTCTTCACTTCTCCAATAACTTTACCCATAGCTTGCATGCCGCCGAGACCAAGCTCTGCAATCACCGTGTCGATAACTTGTGCAATATCATCAGCGCTCATCTGCTTAGGCAAATATTGCTCGATGATAGCTTTCTCGGACAATTCTTTGTCGGCACGCACCTGCGAACCGCCCTGCACATACAGTTCGGCGCTTTCTTGGCGCTTTTTAGCTTCTTTGGCTAGCAGAGCTTCGATCTCAGTGTCGCTCAGGCCTTCATCGCGCTTACCGGCTGCCACCTCGGCATACAGGATAGCGCTCTTAAGACCACGCAAACATTCAACCCGCGGCGCATCACCAGCCAACATGGCTGCCTTAACGTCATCGGTTAGGCGCTGTTTAAGCGTACTCATCTGTATTTAGCGTTGACCGAGCTTAGTTTTCTTGAGCTTAATAGCCTTGCGTTCTGTGCGAACGATAGCTTTGAGCCGGCGATCGCGCTTGCTCATTGGCTTCTCGAAATACTGACCACCTTTAACTGCCAGAACGAGGCCTGACTGTTGGACACGGCGGTTAAAACGCCGTACAAGGTTTTCTGCTGATTCTTTGCCGTCTTTACGTGTAACTTCAATCATACTTGGGAGAGTATATCAGGTACGGGGTCGTGAGACAAGAGGTAAAGGGTATAAAAATTAGACTTTTTAACAAAAAGTGATTGCACTAGGACAAAAATGACCGTCCAGAATACTAGGATACGTGGCGCTTTTGGGCGGTACGCTGTGATTTGAGTACGATACTTTGGAGTTCTTTAAAAATGGGGAATGTCTTGTTGGTGTGGTAAATCTTGGTGTTACCTTGTTTCTCACTCATCAAGAAACCAACCTTTTCGAGGCGTTTTAGCTCGCGCTGAATGTTACCGGCATCTTCTTTGATAAGTTTTGCGAGACCACGAACGTGCGTCTTGAAATCTGGGTATTTAGCATAGATCACAATAATCTTGCGGCGAACTCTGGAAGTGATAAAGACGTCTAGCATTGGTATTTTCCCTACTTATTCCACATAAGCTTTTCATTGTCACATCAACAACGTACGATAGGTAGTATAGCCTTCTTTCTCTGCATTTTCAACACTGATTTTAACAATAATGCTGATTTCCTTAGATGCGCACAGAGAACTCCGTGGTACATCGCCCAATTCTCTCGGTAATCGACTATACTATAGCTATGAAGTACTACGAGGTGTTAGTCGGCGACAGCCAGTTTCATGGCAATGGTGCTCTCACCTATTCGTGGGATGGTACGTTACTGCCTGGGGCAATCGTACGTATCAGCCTAAGGAGCCGCTCGGCTCTTGGCATAGTCGTGCAAGAAGTGTCAAAGCCAGATTTCAGCACTAAGCCAGTCGCCGCAGTTGCCAACTCCCCGGAAGTACCAGATACTACACTTGGCTTGCTTACGTGGTTACGCGAGTATTACCCTGCACCACTCGGGGTTATCGTACGGCAATTTTTGCCACCGACGGCAGCGTTTCCGCCTACACCAAAGACTCAAACTACGCCAAAAGCACCAAAGAAAAATACCGCTACTTTGGCATTACCCCCACTGACCGATGAGCAAAGTGACGCCTTGCGGCAAATCGACCAACCAGGCTCGTACCTAGTTCATGGCATCACTGGGAGCGGTAAAACACGTCTGTACCTTGAGCTTGCCGAACGCACACTGCAAGCGGGCAAATCAGTCATTATATTGACCCCTGAAATCGGCCTCACCGAGCACCTCGTGGATGCGTTTGCTAACTTGCCGTGGCGAACACATGTATTGCATTCGAGGCTGACTGGCGCCGCACGCCGAAACATTTGGTACAAACTACTCGGTTCGACCGAACCCGTCGTTGTCATTGGCCCACGCTCGGCCCTTTTCACACCGCTACGCGATGTTGGACTCATCGTCATGGACGAATCGCACGACCAAGCTTACAAAAGCGATAGCGCCCCACACTACCGCACAGAACGGATTGCCGCCAAGCTAACGCAGCTTCACAATGCGATATTTGTCAGTGGCTCTGCTACGCCGAACATTGAGGATGTGTACATTGCGCAAGCTAAAAACCGCCCTATCATACCGCTCAATTCCCTAGCAACCCAGTCGGATCATGCGGCTAGCACTAACACCGTCGTCGACCTTCGTGATAGTACCGCGTATGGTCGTAGTCGCATCCTCAGTCAGCCACTTATTACGGCTATGAGCGATGCACTCGGTCGCCGCGAGCAAACGCTGCTGTTTCTCAACCGTCGGGGTACGGCAAGCGCAATACTTTGTAGCACATGTGGCTGGCGTGCGGTCTGCCCCCACTGCGACCTGTCGCTCACTTACCATGGCGATGCTCACACACTCCGCTGTCATGTATGCGGACGCAGTCAGCCATTGCCACCGAGCTGTCCAGAGTGTGGCCAGACAGAAATTGTACTAAAAACCATCGGCACAAAAGCGGTCGTCGACGAAGTACAACGGCTGTTCCCGGCCGCTCGGCTCAGTCGGTTCGACACCGATACCGCCAAGCTCGACCAAATCGAGCACCAACTCGAAGCTTTGCGGAGCGGTGCGGTCGACATTATCATTGGCACGCAAATTATTACCAAGGGGCTCGACTTGCCTAAGCTGTCGGTCGTGGGCATCCTGAATGCCGACAGTAGCCTACTCGTGCCTGACTACACGGCTAACGAACGTACCTACCAGCTCATACGCCAGGTAGTAGGTCGAGTTGGTCGTGGCCACCGGAAGGGTCATGTCGTCTTGCAGACATATAACCCCGACCACCCGACCACCCAGGCAGCTCTGACCGGTCGATGGAGCGAATTTTATAACCACGAGATAGCCGAGCGACGTGCCTATAAATTCCCCCCATTTTGCTATTTACTCAAACTGGCTAATTTACGTGCCACAAGCGCGAGCGCCGAAAAGAGCGCAGTAGCACTCCACAAGCAGCTGCAAGATTTATACCCAAAAATAATTATCGAAGGACCAGCACCCGGTTTTCACCCGCGCGAAAGCGGAAAATACCGTTGGCAGCTTGTCGTTAAGAGCCCGTCGCGCACCGCACTGCTACAAATTATCTCTCTCTTACCTTCGGGTTGGACCTACGATATTGACCCAATCAACCTCCTGTAGTCTGTCAAGTTTCTGCTAAATGTTTGCGATACTGTATACTTTTTAGCAATGGATACAAAACTTATCACCTTACCCAACCCACACCTACGCCAACGTTCTAAAAAAGTTGGTTTTATCAGCGACGAGGTCAAAGAGCTCATCGCCCAAATGGAAGCCGCCACACTTGACTGGGAGTCGACTCGCGACCATGAAGTTGGTGTCGCACTCGCTGCCGTACAGATCGACCAGTTGTTCCGCGTAGTCGTCGTCCGCAATAACTTCGATGACAAGTCCGATAAGACATTTAAGGTGCTTATAAATCCTGAGATTACCAAGTACGAGGGCGAGAAGTTCGAAGATTATGAAGGCTGTCTGAGCGTAAAAAATGTGTATGGTAAGGTTCCACGATACAACCGGATTCGGATGAAAGCCCTCGACCTAAACGGCCGCGAGTTTCGAGTAACGGCTGAGGGCTTTTTAGCACGTGTCCTCCAGCATGAGATTGACCACACCAATGGTATTGTTTTTGTCGACCATATCAAAGACGACCATGAGGCGTTTTATGTCCTAACTAAGGACGGAAAGCTCGATAAACTCGACTATGACACAGACATCCGAGACAACGCCGACCTCTGGGGCTAAGCCCCGCATCGTCTTTTTTGGAACCGGCCCTGTTGCTGCCGCCTCGTTAGAATTGCTCACGCATTCTTTCGAGATTGAAGCTGTTGTGACCAAACCAAAACCTGAGCGCCACAAGGGTAGCTTCCCCGTTTTAGATATCGCAGAGATAATCGGGACGCCAATCATCTACGTCACAAATCATACTGCTGTATCCGAAAAAATTGCAGCCCAAGCATTCAAAAGCCGCGTAGCAGTTCTAATCGATTTTGGCATTATCGTCTCGCAAGACGTCATCGATGCCTTTCCGCTCGGCATTATTAACAGCCACTTTAGTTTACTCCCCGAATGGCGCGGTGCCGACCCAATCACGTTCGCCATCCTCAGCGGACAAAAACGCACCGGGGTTAGCCTGATGTCGTTAGTGCAGGCAATGGACGAAGGACCTATCTTGGCACTTGGAGTACAAGAAAACATCGACTGCATGACCACACCCGAGCTTACAGATTCCTTGATTAAACTTAGCTATGCACTGCTCAAGGTTGAGCTCCCCCGCTACATCGGTGGCGAGGCAAAACTTATACCGCAAGACAAACTTGAAGAAATTATGCCCAACCACCCGAGTGTCAGCTATTCACGCAAACTCACCAAAGCCGACAGTGTGCTCGATTTTACAAAATCGGCCGTAACACTCGAGCGGGAAATACGTGCGTTTGCCGAGTGGCCCAAAAGCCGCACCGACATAGCTGGACGTGAAGTTGTTATTACTGGCGCCCACGTCGAAACAGGATCAGGACAACCAGTCGGTACAATATTCGCCCGTGAAAAGAAATTGTGTGTTCAGACCGCCGACGGCCTACTTGTCATCGACACCCTCAAACCTGCTGGCAAGCCCGAAATGTCGGCAGCTGCATTCCTCAACGGCTACGGCAAAGATCTATAAAAATAATCATGAAAAGGCTTACTGTTCGTAGCTCACTGTGAGCGAAGAATGGTGGAGCATGGCGGAGTCGAACCGCCGACCTCGGCAATGCGAATGCCGCACTCTAGCCAACTGAGCTAATGCCCCATCACGAACAGCATATCCGTACACCAAGTAAGTAGTCAAGATTTTGCAATAAGAATCAATGAATACGTATAAAAACTAATGTTTTCGTACATATCGTACAATTTTAATTGTCGATACTAAAAGCAGCGTAATGATGATACCCACGAGTAGTATGCTTGTCAAAATGTCAGTTTCTATATAGCACGACGCCGAAGTAGTCGGGTTTTCGACACAGGGAAAGAAGTTGTTAATAAACTTACCTAAAGATAGTGCATCGCTAAGCTCGAGTACAAGTAAAGTTATACTTACAATACCAGTAGCAATCTGAAACTGAAGTTTTTTTACTAATTGCATACATTCAATGAGTTATCGCTAGACCGCTTGTGGAGGCTGTTGAGTTGGGTCAACGGGTGGTTGCGGTGGTTGCCATGGCTGAGGCTGCTGGGGCTGTGGAGGTTGCGGTGCCTGAGGTTGCCATGACTGGGTTTGTTGTGCGCTCGTATCTTGCTCGGTAGATTGAGCGAACTGCGGATTAGGTTGGACAGGTGTTGGCGGCTGCTGAGCGTAGCTTGGCTCTGGTGTTACTGGCGCTAGTGGCTGCTGCGGCAATACTGGCTGTGGCTGCCATGACTGATTGTCAGCAGGCTGCTGCGTAGGTGCAACTGGTGCGGGACCTTGAGGAGCTTGAGTCAATGGCTGTGGCTGAGTGTAATCAGTTTGGGGCTGGACAGGCTGCGCAACTGGTTGTACGGGCTGGACAGGCTGTGGTGCCGGTGCGCTCGCTTGGTACTGCTGTGTTGGTGGCGTCTGTTGGTATGCTGCCGTCGGTTCAACTGGTGCTTGCTGTGCTGCCACGGCTGGTTGCTGCGCTGCTGCAGTGAGGAGTTGTGGCGCCATTTGTTTCACTTCTGCTTTAAGTGCATCAAATGTTTCCTGAACGACTTGCTTGTAGTTAGGCAGATTGGACTCGAGCCACTGCAGTGCCTGTGCTTGGTTTGCGTCGCCGCCGGCGTCGATAAACCGCTCAAACTCTTCGAGCTGCTTGTCAGTCATCTGGTTGGCAAGCTGCGTGCCAACGCGTAGTTCAAGCGTTTCATAGATGTGTTGCAGCATTTGCCGCTTTTGGTCTTCGGGTAAGCTACCTAGACCGAGTTCTTCGAGTAAGTTATTGTCTAATTTAAGCATAGCTGTATTATAGCGCCCTTTCTTTCGTCTCGACAACGTAAAATTCTAGCTTATCGCCAATTTGTAGATCAATACGGCCAGTAGTCTCAAGTTCAATGCCGCCCATCTCTCCTTCAACGAGGTCAGTGGCAGCATTAGGACCACGCTTGAGACCTTTCAGCCTAGCTTGGCCGATTTGTTCTTTGCCCCGTTTGACACGAACCTCTGCGGGAACGACTAGTTTGCCGGATTTCACTTCACCACCACAAATGATGTCTGATTTCGTGGTCTTGAAAACGCCCTTAACTTCGAGCTCGCCCATCTCACGTTCGGTAATCTCTGGTGCGAGCAGCGCACTGAGCCCCGTTTTCACATCGTCAATAAGCTCATAGATAACGTTATACAGCCTGATGGAAACCTTGTCGCGGTTAGCGAGGCGTTTGATGTTCGTCGCAACAGAGGTGTTAAAACCGTAGATGATTGCGCCCGAGCTTCGTGCTAAGTGTAGGTCATTTTCATTTACCACACCCACACTTGAGCTTACGATCGTGACAGCAACTTCATCGGTGTCGATTGCCTTGAGGCTATCGGCTACCGACGTCAACGAACCTTGCACATCAGCCTTGATGATGATTGGTAGCTCCTGCAATTTGTCACTTCGGCTAATAATACGCAGCAGTTCGCTACTACTCATGTCACTACGGCCACCGCCGTGCGCTCGCTCTTCGGCAACCAGCGCTGAACGCTCACGCGCCTCACGCTCACCACCTAAGACTTCAAATTCGTCACCAAACTCTGGGAGCGTCTTGAACCCGCTGATGACAACTGGCGTCGATGGGCCGGCACTTTTGACTGGTTTGCCGTTGGTGGCCTCGAGGTTACGTACTTTGGCGTAAGTGCCGCCGGCAAGTACGAAATCACCCACTTTTAGCGTGCCTTCTTCGATGAGGGCGTGTGCGACAGGACCACGGCCGTGCTCTTGGTGAGCTTCAATTATAAGTCCGCGTGCCGGCGCTGTAGCGTCGGCTTTAAGTTCGTCGATGTCAGATACCAGTAGTAGCGTGTCGAGCAAGTCAGAAAGCCCGGCACCAGTTTTGGCGCTTACCTCAATCATTGGCACATCGCCGCCCCATGCCTTGTTGTCAGGTACAACACCTTGCTCGGCAAGTTGGCCCATAACGAGACCGGGGTTCGCACCCTCTTTGTCCATCTTGTTGATGGCGACGACTATCTTGGTGCCGGCATTTTTCGCGTAACGAATAGCTTCTATGGTCTGTGGTTTCACGCCGTCATCGGCTGCAACGACAATGATGACAATGTCGGTAAGGTCAGCACCGTGCTGACGGATGGCGGCAAACGCTTCGTGGCCTGGCGTGTCGAGGAATGTAAGGGCACGATTCTTGTGCTCAATCTGATACGCCGAGATATGCTGGGTAATTCCACCAGCCTCGCCCTTGGCGACAGCTGCGCCACGGATTGCGTCGAGCAAAGATGTTTTGCCGTGGTCGACATGCCCCATAACTGCAACGACTGGTGGCCGTTCGGTTGCGTTTGCACCAGCTGGTGCTTTTTCGCGTTTTACGGCCGTCTTTTCTTCCGTAGCTTTGCGAACGAGCTCGACATCGAGCCCGAGCTCACCGACGATAATCTGGGCGGTGTCAAAATCTAAACGTTCGTTAATGGTCGCCATGATGCCGTTTTTAAATAACTCACCAATCAGGCGCGTTACAGGTAGGCGGAGCTGCTCGGCCAGAGCACCAACCGTGGTAGTTTCTTCAATGTAAATGGTTGTTGCCATTGCTTGGAAGCTCCTTATTTTAATGGGTGTTGGGTTCGGAGCTTGGGGGTTCGTCTATAAGACTACGCCCCTTGCTCCGACTCCTACAACCTAGTTACTATTTAGCAC
>CAYUNX010000019.1:0-19315 GCA_964446255.1 uncultured Candidatus Saccharibacteria bacterium | reverse complement strand
TCCAAAGTCCAAAACTGCTGTTTGCCCCACCGGTCATCAACCGGTTGTTATGACCTGCCCCAAAGCCGGGATTGACGCGTAACCCAACAGTTTTAGGTCGCCCCTCGGCGCTTAAAAATAATTCAAGTTGGCGCATTGATGTCGCGATGAAGCGAACACCCACTGACAGTAAATCATCAAGGTTGTGTGCTGGCTGCTGACTCGACAGACTGATTTTGTCACCAGCAACTCCAAGGTCAAGTAACTCCTGTGCCTCATAGCTTGAGCTGGCATCAAAGTGCAGCCCAGCTTTGTCGAATAGACGAATAATATCAGGGTGGTTATTGGCTTTCATCGCATACCGCGGTACATAACCAAAGGGTAGCTTGAGTTTCGCAAGCTCCTCTGCCCGCTCTTGTAGCAACGACCGAGAATAGACAAAGCATGGCGTCCCCGACTGAGCCGCTACTGCTCGTAGCTTTGATTCTGCTATTGTGTCTTTCATGCGACGTTCCTTATCTGCTTATGGGGTTATGCTGGTAACCATTATATGCTATAAATGTGTTATTCAGGTACCGAGCCGGGCCTGGTTTGCCCAGTGGTCGGCTAGCTCATTACCCTCGTTACCGACGTGGCCACGCACCCAGATGAGTTCTGCCTGCGATGTGCGGTGTAGTGCGCAAATTTCTTGTACAATATCGAGGTTCTTTATCTCGCCGCCCTTTTTCTTCCAGCCGTTCTTTTCCCAGCCGAGCGACCATTTGGTGACAACATTTATCCAGAACTCACTGTCAGTATGGATTTTGCATGGCTCGCCATCGGCATGTTTGAGCGCCGCGATGATAGCATAACCCTCCATGCGAATGTTGGTCGTCTCTACCCCGCTCGGCTCACGACCAAGTACGACAGGTTTGCCACCACTCACTACTGCAAACCCACCCGGCCCCGGGTTCGGACTAGCACTCCCATCGGTGTGATAAATAACCATCACTCTATGCTATCACGCTTTAGCTATTACTAGGATATTCTTGTGATTTCCTGAAGAGCCGCACCGACACGTTGATGCGTTTCATAGACTCTCAGCACACTTTCGAGATTAGAACTGCCACCGTCTACAAATCGGACACTACCATCACCACAAATGCCAAAATTCGATGGGTTTTCAATCATATGCCCTAGGAAGGCTGTTTTTCTACCTAAATGAGCGGCGAATGTATGCGCTACCTCATCACTGGATAAATTTATCGCTTCAACTTGAGGCTGAACGTTTAATGCGCCCCCGCCGAACATACGAGTACGAAGCACAATATCCGGAAACTCTTTCGCAAGACTCGCTTCGCGGCGATTTGCCATCATACCATGTAGCAAATACCAACGTGGAGACTGATACGCATCATCGTCTAGCCCCCACACCCTTCTCACTGCATCTATCCCGATTCTTTCATAAGCATCTATCGTTGTTTTAATAGCGTGGGATACTGAACTTCGAGGCAGTTTTAGGACGTAACCGCCCAAAGGGATAACGAGTCTGTCAGTACCTCTGATAATTTCCATAATGATGAGTACTATGGCATGTTTGTTATTTTATAACAAACTTTTTATCGCCTCGCGCTTTCTTAAACTGGGTTTTCTCTAATTGAAAGCCTAGTTGCGGCTGAGGAGGGCGATGAGGTTGATGATTTTGGAGCGGGATTGTTCGGTGGTGTCGCGGTTGCGGACGGTGACGGTGTCTTTGGTGTCGCCTTCGAGCGTCTCAAAGTCTACTGTGACGACATATGGTACGCCGATTTCGTCCATCTTGCGGTAGTTTTTACCGATGTTACCGCTGTCGATCCACACCACAGCACCAATCTCGCGTTTGAGCGAGGTGTAAACAGCGCGCGCCTTGGCAACGAGCTCGGGGTTGTTCTTGGCGAGTGGGCAGACGGCAATCTTTATCGGCGCCAACTCATATGGCAACTTAAGGTAGACACGCTTTTCACTGCCCACCTCATCTTGTGTGTATGCACTTGAAATAGTCGCAAGTACCAGTCGGTCAAGACCAAAGGTCGGTTCGATCACGTGCGGTACAAATGACTCACTGCCATCTTTGGGTCGGTACTCCATGCTTTTGCCAGAATGCTCTTGGTGCTTCATAAGGTCATAGTCGGTGCGATAGGCACAGCCAAGCAGCTCTTTTTGGCCAAATGGGAAGTCGAATTCAGTATCGACAGAGTGTTTGCTGTAATGTGCGCGGTCAGCTGGGCCGATTTCGACTTGGTGGATTTTGTCTTCGGCAAGTCCGAGCGTTTTCAAAAATTCTTTTTGCAAGTTTAGCCAGTAATCAAACGTTTCTTTCCAGTTTTCGTCTGGTTTGATGAAAACTTCAATCTCCATTTGCTCGAGCTCACGTACACGGAAGATAAAATCGCGCGGTGCAATCTCGTTGCGGAATGCCTTGCCTATCTGTGCGAGGGCAAACGGTACATCGGGGTAAAAACTGTCGACAACATTGCGGAAATTGACAAACATACCCTGCGCGGTTTCGGGGCGTAAGTAGCTGACGCTTGTATCATCTTCAACTGCGCCGACATGCGTTTTGAACATCATATTGAACTGTTTGACGTCACTAAGCTCAGTTTTGCCGCAGGTTGGGCATGCCATGGCAAAGGTATTTTTAAAAGTGTTGAGCGTCTCGGGTTTCTGGTCGTAATCGGGGTGTTCTTTTCCGGCAAGTTCCTTGGGGTGTTTTTCCATCCAAGCTTCTACGAGGTGGTCGGCGCGAAAACGGTTTTTGCAATTGCCACACTCAAATAGTGGGTCATTAAAACCGGCGACATGGCCACTTGCCTGCCATACTTTTTGGTTCATGAGTATTGCTGCATCTATACCATAGGTATCATCACGCTGCTCGACAAAAGTCTTCCACCATAAGTTAGAGATGTTGCGCTTGAGCTGTGCGCCGAGGGGGCCGTAATCCCATGTACCGGCAAGGCCACCGTAGATGTCAGAGCCCTGAAATATAAACCCTCGTCGTTTACACAAACTAACGATGTCTTCGAGTTTAACCTGTGTTTTTGCGTCGGCCATTGCACCTACCTCTGTTAAATATACCGCTCATTATACCCCGTTATCATGCCATAACCAACCATCGCTTTGCCGACGGACATTCACGTACACTATTAGCGGCCGAGATGAAAGGTTCGGAGCGTAGCAAGGAGCGGTTTCACGGCTGCAACGAGCTCAGTCGCACCTGTTATGCGTGCGATGTTTTGCGGAGTCGTATCGCCGAAAATTAGGCGCGTGAATTTAATCGTGTTGGCATCGTATGCACTCGTTTCGTCTTTGGCTTTCACAAAACACACTCTCTCGTAGTCAAAATCGTATTGTTCAGTTGCCAGAAGTTTGTCACCTGCGAAGGTATGTGTGAGATTCGGGCTTAAACCGGCGCGGCGCAGGAGTTGGGCATTGAACCAGGTTTGGATAAGATCAAGCGAAATAGTGTCGTCGTCGAGTGCGGCGGTGGCTTGATCGAGTAAAGCGTAATAACTTCCCTCAACTTCATCCTCCGTTACTGCATGCAGTAACTTGATTAGCTCGTACCCAGCCATAGTTCGCTCGATGTCGGTAACGATGTGACCATGATGCTTCACTAAACGCGCCGACACGAGTGTACCGATGCTTCCGCGACCTTTTACGTATGTAATCTCACTGGTGCTAAAAAGTTCGATGCCGCCCGCCAGCTTGCTTTTCACGTGGCGCACGCCTTTTGCCATGAGGGTCAACTTGCCAACGTCAGGCGTTAGCACGGTTATGATGCGGTCGGCTTCGCCGTAATCAATGCGCGTTAGTACAATGCCCATCGTGCGAAGTTGGTTCATGTCTGGGCTTTCACTACATCATTCACTGCCTCGCCCAGTGCATCCAGCGTTGTGTGAGTTTTACTCAGTATCGCCACGACGCTCAGCTCACGTTGCAACACCGGTAAACTCCCCAGCTCACTCGCTGGTAGCACCGACAAAATGATCACAGGGATATCCTGCCATTCGGGGTAACTTTTAAATTCGTATAAAAACTCTATGCCATTGTGCCGTGCCATCTGCGGCTCGAGCACGATGACATCTGGACGATGCTCATCAGCCTTAAAGACGGCTTGTTGCGCGGTTCGTGCCCATGCGACTGTCCGCGCAGCCGACTCGAGCGACGCTTGGTATGTTGCCGCCAGCAGGTTGTCAGGTTCAACAAGCAGTATGTGCATAGTTAGACCAATTGTAGTTGGTTGCAAACAGGAAGCGTCGTGGCGAGACCAGTTAGGTTATTGTAGCGCGCAACGTGAAGCTTTGCGGCAATAGCTCGAAGTAAATTGTCGGCTATAAAAACACCACTAGCCGACCCACTCGTCAGCCTGGCTAACGGCTGGTGCGTCACACCATACAAGGAGCGCGACCGGCGAAATGCCTCGGTACTGAGCTCACTCTGCTCGGCATACAGCCCCGCAACTATTCCGTAGCGGCTGCGGTGTGCCGACAAGCGTAGCGGCTGCACTTTTTCATTCTCGGCCTCGGCAATAACAAAAACTTGACCCAAACTCACCAGCGCCGACTGCAAGACAACCCGGTCACTCATGACAGGCGACATCCGGGGCAACTCTGACATCTGGAGCTCGACACCATAGCGCCGCGCCAATGGGTTCAAAACTTGTGCTGCATCATATAGCAGCGAAGACACGGTAACGGGCTCAAGCTCGGGCGTCACAAGATGCTGAACGAGTCGTGCATTGAGCGCATATGATTCGGTAAGTAGCATGGCTGACTCGGCGATATCTTGCACGAGTGACCACTGTTGCAATTGGGTCGTCTGATCTGACTGGGGCGCCAGCTCAGCAACACGCGTTAGCCGTAAAAAAGTCTGGCTCAATTGCTCGGCAAGGCTCAAGAACAGGCGTTCCTGATCATCGGTCATCGTTGTTTGTGCGTGCTGTCTCAACTCGTTGTATACCCTCTTACTACTGTCACGCCCACCATGTCGTTACTGACACTACCCGCTTCTGTACGTAGACTAGTATACCTGATAGTTACCGTGCGAAGCTAGCGTTTGGCAGTATTTTTTCGTTGAAATCGTTGACGAAGGTCGTAGACTCGGTCCACATTTTGAGTGTCTTGTCGCGGATAGGAAGTATCACCATGCTACCCTGCTCGTTTTGGGTCAGTTGACCATCTAGTCGCACCCCATTGACACCGGGAACTTTTGGTAAGGCATATGGTTTTACGGCAAGCTTACCCTGTTTTTGCTGGCTCGAGTACTGTTGTAAAACAGAGCTATATTTTTGCTCAACGACTTGAACACGCAGCGCAAAACTAGAAATATCAGAGTCAATCGACGGCACAACATCTGGATGAGCGTAGAGGTTAACGGGCGTCGAACTATTGCCTGTTACGGCGTAGACACTCCACGTTTTTGGGTAGACGATATTTACGGTGCCAAACGCTTCAGGTCCCACGTACGTTTTAAGCGGATTTTTTGACTCTTCGGCATATGTAATGGCGTCAGCCGCTTGAACTTTTTTGGTGTTATCCTTCACAGCGACCGCTATTTTGGCATCGACGTTATTTTTGTAGTCTTGTCGCTCGCTGAACGCCCAGAACGCAAAACCTGCTGCACCGATTAGACCAACCACAAGAAGAACTATAGTCAGTAGCGTTGCTGCTGAGCCCCGTACATCATCACTTAGTCGTTTCATACTGCTTATGGTAGCGCACTTGACTCTGTTCACGCAAGCGGTTTGTCGTAGTCGTACAGATACACACCATTGAGCTCTTTACTGACAGTTCGTTTCGGCACCCGAAAAGCTACACTTACCAGTTTTCCACCGTACTGTTGCATGTGCTCATCGAGCTTCGGCATGAAGCTATCAATTAAGAACGTAAAGACTCCATCACTCTTTGGCCAAGACGTCTTCCAGTAGTTCCCCCATATGACTTGCACCTGGTCGCGGTACCGTCTGGTGTGCCATAGTGCTATAAAAACCAACAGCAGGTTAAGTTCTATGCCCACTGCACGGTAGCCGCGTGACGCTGCCTCGACAAGCACGCGGCCATCACCGCAACCTAGTTCGAGTATCGTCTGGCCTTTTTTAAGATCAAGCAGCTCAAAAGCTGCCACGACCTGAGGCTGCAGCGTCGGTAAGTACGGCGCACCAAAAAACACCACCAAGCCGAAGAGTAAAGCAAAACTGCATAATATAAGTATAAGGATCGTCACAGTTTATTCACCCGCCACGCGCTGACGCACAATAACCTCAGCTGTTTTAAGGTAGCCCTCGAGCTCAGCCACGAGTTTTTTGCCAGTTTCATGGAGTTTAATAGCCTCGTCGAGAGATATATCATTGCTCTGAAGCTTGGCGAGTATTGTTTCAAGCTCGGAAGTTTTTGCTACGTAGTCGAAACTTGCCCCTGTTGATTTTGTCATGATTTTTCTCCTTTACGTTTGACTGATTTGACTTGTGCGGCCAGCATGCCATCGACGAATTCAATCTCGATAGTCTCATCGACAGTCACATCAGAAGCTCGTCGGATAACCCCGCTTGTGCTCTTTACGAGCGCATAGCCTTGTTCGAGCGGTCGCCGTGGGTCGAGCGCATGTAACAGACGTTGGAGTGAGTTGACGCGCTCGCTCGCAGCGCCGTATAGTGTCTGCAAACGGTGGTCGAGCTGCTCACGTACCCCCACCAAATACTGGTGTTTTTGTACAATAAATGTACTCAATGCCGCATCAAGCGCACGGTGTTTCGCCTCAAGGTGTCGCTGCTCTTCACCTCTGTCTGGCAGAAGTAACTCAGCAGCATTACTCGGGGTGCTTGCCCTGACATCAGCTGCTAACTCGGCAAGAGCGAGGTCTACCTCGTGCCCGATGGCCACAAGCGTTGGGATGCGACTGGTCGCGACCGCTCGCACAACCCGCTCATCGCTAAAAGCCGACAGGTCTTCGGCACTACCACCGCCGCGAATCAGTACAACTACCTCTGGTAGTTCTGGCATTGCATTGGCGGCTGTGAGCGCTCGAACAATTTGTTCAGGCGCGGCTTCGCCCTGAACCTGTACCTCAAAATGGTCAATAGTCAGACCGCCCCACCGAGCCCGGGCAATCTTGATGAAATCTGCGTAGGCGGCAGACTGCCCCGACGCGACCAGTGCAATACTCGTAGGCACTGAAGGGAGTACGCGCTTACGAGCCACTTCAAACAAACCTTCTGCTTCAAGTTTGGCGCGTAGCAAATCTACCTGCCGCTGCAACGCGCCTTCGCCGACGGGCGTAACTGACTGAACGTTAAATGTAAAGTTATAGAGCGGGTGCAAACGCGGTGTTCCACTGACGCGCACCAACATGCCATCTTCGAGTGGTCCGATCAGCGCATACACGGTCGTGAAACAACGCACCGTCGCAGCCTCGTCTTTAATATCAAAGTACACCCACTTACCCTTACTGACGCGAAAACTACTCACTTCACCCTCGATGACAACAAATGGATACGCTACTTCAAAGGTTTGGTTGACGTAGGCCACAAACTCACTAACTTGAAATACGAGTAGTTCACTCATAGCGTGGGCGTTTTCACGCACTCCCCGTCGGTCGTGTCGAACTAAAATCATGCACCGTGCGATGATAGAAAAAATAGCCTGGTGGCATTTGTATGAGCGTGTTGAGCACCCGATACATAATGGTCACGGACAAGCTAATACCAGCCGGGATGCCCATCATCGTCAGCGTCAGCGTCATCAAAATCTCGTATACACCGATACCACCCGGCAAAACACTGACAAAACCAGCGAAGTTCGCAACGGCATAGGCCATGATGACAGCACCGATGTTAACCCATTCTCCAAACGCCAAGTACACAACGTAGATTGACATTACTTCCCACACATTGGCCATAAACGCCCATAGAAGCGGTTTTTTAAGCCGTGACCAATCGCGCGCCATCAGCACATAATTGTCATGAAGGTCTTCGAGCAGAGTCCGCACTCGCTGTATATTGATAGTCTCGGGGTTGTTGCGCCGGACTACATGAATAATTTTATTGAGGAGTTTGGTAATGTAGGTGAAAAAGCCGGCGATACGCTTTTTGCTACCAATAATAAAACCAAAACCTGCCGTCCCGATAACGAGCACCGTCGTGAGTGATGCCGCGAGTAGCAAAATGACGCTGTTCATCTGCCCCTCTATGGCTAGGGCGAACACACCGATGACGATAAGTAGCTCAAACGAAAGGATTACTAGGATTAGTTTGAGCAAATGCACGGCGCTCGCTTTAGCGGCGCTGAGTTTCTCACCCTTCATACGCAAACTAAAGTAGGATATGCCGGTCATGCCTGCGGTTGGAAACACTTGGTTCACAAAATTCATTTCTAAGCTGCTACGATACATATCTTTGTAGTGCACCGCGTTGCCTGCTATGGCAAAAAGCCCGCGGTACAGCCGCGCCTGGGCGTCGTAGTTCAGGGCTTGGATGGGTATCATGAGCAAAAGAAGCCAAGCATTGACCTTCAACAAATTATCAAAAGTCAGTGCTAGTTGGTCGCGGATGCTAACGATTAGCACCACTAAGGTAATCAATGTCACGACATTGAGAATAGCCTTCCAATTGCGCCGAATGAAACTTTGCTTCGTCATCTGCTAGTATTATACATATGATTCAAAGCATTGTAGTACTTGGAAGGCAGCCGGCACTCGGTTTAGCCGAGCTCGAAAGTTTGTACGGCTCAAACGTAGTCCGTCAGGCTGGGACGCATGCAGCTGGCGTAGACCTACCAGTCAGTGAGATAGATTTTAACCGGCTCGGTGGCAGTACGCGGCTAGCGAGTGTCATCGGCGAAGTCTCGAGCACCGACTGGCGCATGATCGAAAAAGCGTTGATTGGTCTCGCGCGTTCCTCGGCGCTTGTACTTCCCACCTCTGGCAAGCTACACCTCGGCTTGTCTGCTCTAGGCTTTGGTGTCTCGCCCGCAAAACTCGGCGCAACTGGGCTCACGCTCAAGAAAATTATCCGCAGCCGCTATGACGGTTCAGTCCGGCTCGCACCCAACACTACGACCGAGCTGAGCACCGCCCAAGTCTTCCACAATCACCTGACTGGTGACAATGGCTGCGAGCTGCTTATTATCGCCCAAGGCAACACGACGGTGATAGCCCGCACTGTCGCTGTCCAGGACATCGATAGTTACACACTCCGCGACCGCGGCCGACCAAAGCGCGATGCCCGCGTAGGTATGCTCCCACCGAAACTTGCCCAAATCATCATCAACCTCGCATCCGGCAAAATCGAGACCACGCCACCCGCCATCCGCCAACTACCTACCCTGCTTGACCCCTTCTGCGGCACCGGCGTCATCTTGCAAGAAGCGATGTTTATGGGCTACACCGTCTATGGCACTGACCTCGAGCCGCGCATGATTTCATATAGCCAAGCCAACTTGGATTGGCTGGGAACCAGCTTCGAGATTCCAAATGTTAGTTTCCACCTCGAACCAGGTGATGCCACCAGCCACCAATGGAAGCCGGTTCCAGACTTTGTAGCCTGCGAAACATACCTCGGCCGCCCCTTCACTGACCGCCCTGCACCCGATGTGCTCGCTCAGACTATTACAGATGTAAACCTTATCATCAAACGGTTTTTGCAGAACATCCGCCCGCAGCTGAAGCCTGGCACGCGGCTGTGCATCGCCGTACCTGCGTGGTTCGTCGGTCATGACGCCAAGCACTTGCCCGTAATCGCTACAATCGAAGAATATGGCTTCAAACGTATACGTTTCGAGCACGCACTCGACCAAGACCTCATATACCACCGCGAAGAACAGATAGTAGGCCGAGAGTTACTTGTGTTAGAATTAGCCGCATGAAAAACATCACCTTTCGCCGCATGGAAATCATCGTGGCCCTGTACATCTTTTGTATCATCGTCGCTGAGCTCATGGGAGCTAAAACGTTCCAGATTATCAACCTAGGCGATTTTGCACTACGGGCGAGTGTCGCCATATTTATTTTGCCGATTATCTACTCGCTGTCTGATGTCGTCGTCGAGGTTCACGGCCGCGCGCGAGCGCGCGGCATGGTGTATACCGGCATTGCCATGATCGTGCTACTTATCTTGTACAGTGCGCTCGCGACAGCCCTGCCGCCAACTGCACGCTTTTTACCAAGCGAAGTGAGCTACGACCTCATTTTTCATGCCACTATCCGCATATCGCTTGCCAGTCTGGTTGCCTTCGCCGTTGCCGAGCTGCTCGATGTCGCCATTTTCGCCAAGTTACGTGAACGCATGAAAGGCCGCTCGCTGTGGCTACGCAATAACCTGTCAAACTTCATTAGTTTCTTCGTCGATTCGCTCATATTCCTAACGCTCGCTTTTTACGCATTTGACCAATCAATCGGCGCAAACGTATCATTCATCGCCGGTTTACTCATCCCCTACTGGCTGCTCAAATGCGCCATGTCAGTCTTTGGCACACCTCTCGTTTACGCCGGTGTCAAATGGCTCAAAAATGACCCAACCGACCCTGAAACCAAGCGCTCCTAGCGTTTGCATAATAAAAGCACGCCTTCATTCACGTTTTAGTGTTGACTTCAGAGGTCAGAACAGATACAATGTCTTGGACTATTTTTATCAATTCTAGGAGAGCATATGTCACACGTTAAAGCAGGTGGTACAAGTAAAAATACCCGAGACAGTCCAGGCCAGCGCCTCGGTGTTAAACTGTTCGGTGGCCAAGCTGTCAAAACCGGTCAAGTTATCGTTCGACAAGTTGGCCAGAACAAGCGCGCCGGTAAAGGCACCATGCTAAGCCGCAACTTCACCATACACGCCACACAAAACGGCATCGTCAAAATGACCAGCCGCAAAGTCCGCACCTTCAGCGGTCGCTCAGTACGACGCACCGAAGTCACCGTCGAATAGACCTTTTTACGGTTGACTCATGTCCAAGGTAATACCAGAGTTTGGTTTTATGTATTCAACCAAAATTACTGTGCTTTGAGTCAAAGTATATAAGTTGTGTTGTTAATATATATTTTTGCTATTATTACTATTGTGTGATATTATAATTTCATGATATCCATTGGAATCGAGCCTAAACAACCTAGGTTTGATGAGCGTATTGGTGCATTTAGCCAGCGCCTAAGCCCTGAGGCATTTAGTCGGTTGTCTAGAGTAGCCACTACGAGCGTCGATTTCATAAACAGTATGTGGCAAGACGACTCGGAACATCTTGGTCCCACGTCTACCCCGCTTATGGAGTATGCAACTAGTATAATAAATACTCACTCGGAAGAGTCTAGAGTTGGAATTGATTTTGCTAAAGATAACCACAGGAAACTAAGCGCTGACATTATCAGTGAGTTCATGGCATGTGGTGTCAAAGCGAAAATGCCCGAACTATTAACCGATGAGGAAAGAAAACACCTTGATAGTGCACTTTCTAGACTTGACGTCATCTCAGACCAAACAAGCAGAGGTATTCAACTAAAATCCGGGAGGTTTGCCCACCTCATAGAAAACTACTTTTCCCAAGACAAGGTTCTACTTAAGCACGATGTCGCCCTTCGTATAGCCGAGGCACTCTCTAATAGATTTGATAATCTTTCTAAAAACAGTTTGCTGTATGACCCAGGGACCAAAAGACCTGGATTATTTCATCGCATACAGCGCCAACAGTATGATGGTATAAGCCAGTTACAATCTGAGCGAATCAACGCACTCTTTGGCACCGTACCAAATGCGGAATCTGTTTTTGAAGACCACATTCGAGGGGTAACAGCAGCAAGCATGAGAAATGTGTACGGCTATGAAAAAATAGACCTCGCAGGATCACACGGGATTAACGATAGGGTTCAAATAGATAGTTTTCAACGCAACTATATTTTGAAAAATGGCTATTATATGATTGCCCTCACGCCCAAAGAATGGGCGAGATTAATGCAAGACGTAACCGTTGGAGAGTTGCTTTACGGGGATGGTGATGTCGCATCTTTTCTTGACGCGAGAGCAGCACAATACGAGGATAATGAAAGAGTAAATTATTACAATTGGAACAACCGCGACAGCAGGCGGAGCAACTCCTACGAATATAGAAAACGCCTTCAGAAAAATAAGATTTTAGTCGATGAGATAGACGTCGATTACTCATCGTCCGAAACTTATAATGGTAATCCAACATATCGAACCAAAGAAGATGTTGAGCCGGAGAAAGTTGGACCTAACAAATTCGAAAGCTGGTCAACTGACCAAATTGGTATATTCGGAGATTTCGTCCGCTTTATAGATGCCAAATTTGCTGAAAAATCTGCTCGAGATACAACGCTTGCTGCTGCCGTGAGTACCATAAACCATCTTGCATTCAAAATTGTCGAGGATAATGCAGAGCTCAATCAATTAAGTAGTTCTCGTGAAAGAAACAAAAAAATACTAAGGCATGCAATAAACATCTTACATCCTGACAGAAACCCCCAGCGAAGTGACACTTCGGATGAGGCGTGCAAATACGCAAACGCGCTATTCACTGATTTAAAAAAATCATCAGCATAACTCAAAATTAAAGCAGTCACCCCAAACAATGCGCGCCCATATTCAAAAAATAGATTTCCGACTCTTCCTATGTGGCCGCTCTGTACGACGCACCGAAGTCACCGTCGAATAGACTCCACCGACACTACACGCTTGAGAGTAGATTATTCATACATATACGCACGTACCAAACGACGCATATCACTTACCAGGCTCCTGCCTTCCTTTTCGTAATGTAGATCCTTTCGCTGTACGTCAGGTAGTTTATTTGAGTTACGATAATCCCAAAAGCCTGTAATCGGTGGGCCGACATAGTTATCATTCGCAGGGTCAATTGCTATTTCTTCACCCGTTAATTCATTTGTATAAAGCGCATATTCATGTTCATCATTTCCAGTTTGCTTAACTGGCGCAGTTACTTTCCCATGTTTGAGATAACCTGCCTGTCTCAATTCACCACCCAGCCAAGCTGCCGCAAGCCCCATATGTCTGCAAACACCTTTACCGGAGTTCATATAGTAAGATAAGTTAACTTTTCGCGATCCATTTGGGCTAAGTTTGTAACGTGCTGACACATCTCTAAAAACCCATGCTATGTCATACTGCATATTTTTATAAACCGTATCGCCAATCGCACTCAACACATCCATATCGTCAATAAATCCTTTAGCGTGCATGACTGACACAATGCGCGATACCGCTCCATCGTAATACTTCTTATACTCTTCTCGATTTTGAATGTTATCGCCATTTGAGTCTACAACAATCGCCTCACCTCCAGATGACCATGAGCGATAATCAACCGTGAATGGTGAAGCCCCGCCAACCTCAGTGCTATGATTGATAATTTTGCGGCCAGCGTACTCACCGTTACGAAGATGTCCAATGATACGTGCTATTTCACCGACGACAACTGTATGATTGGCTTCATATGAACTTTCAGGCAACATAACTTTAGGGCGTTGTGAGTACTTTCCAGCAGCTATACGAGTGCCATTTGTTGAATGATCTTGAACACCAACAGTATTTTCGCGAACGGCCAACGATACATGCCGAGCTGAAACAGCAGTAC
Source organism: uncultured Candidatus Saccharibacteria bacterium (assembly GCA_964446255.1). GTDB lineage: Bacteria > Patescibacteriota > Saccharimonadia > Saccharimonadales > UBA4665 > JAGXIT01. The sequence continues at coordinate 5,729 of CAYUNX010000019.1, read as the reverse complement.
TAAATTGCTGAGCGCCCAAGAGCCGATCTATACCCACAACCTTGCCGTCGGGCGTACTCGACCTGCCGATAGTAAGGTCACTCCCGTCAACTGGTATGGGTAGTAGGGGTAAGTAAGTGACCCTTGGTCTTCCCCTCAAATAACTCATTTTGAGACCGCGCAGCCCAAAAGTAGGCTGTGCCGTACCAACAGTCTGCCTCACCACAACGAAATGACCGAACTTGACTTCGCCCTGACCACCAAGAGGAACTGCGAGACGAGCAACAACAGACTGGGTTATGTTAGCTACATGACTCGGGAAACCGATATCTTCTGGCTGACACAAAGGATATAACCCGTTTACCGCTACTGTTTCGTGGCTAATGCCAACCATAGCCGAAAAATCACCTTCAGCATGCACCAACTCGTTTGGCGAATGTCCTAGCTCTTGGTTGGTACTTCTCTGTGACATAATTTACTCTGGTTTATCAATGTGACTTGCACATTTTGACTAAGCATAATATAAATATTATTACACTATATGAGCTTTTTTGTCAATTCCCGCCGCTCGACATCACTACTTTTAGTTTTGCCATTATATCTAGGACGGGTGGTGCCATTTCGCTCGAGAAACAGAAAGACTTATAGAGTAGCTACTTTTGATTTGTTAGTAAATTTTGTATGAAAACATTATAGGTGTCGTGACTTTACGATGGGTATTTTTACGCTCTTTGACCGGGAGGAAAGTATTTTTCTTGTTTAGCCAATTCGGGGTTTTTATCTATTTGTGCTTGTGTTGGAGGTAACCAATAGTTCGCACGAGCCGACGTCTGTGCCGGTACCTGTTCTTTTGGGGGACGTACGGCGGCATCCTCAACGGTGAAACCTAGATCAGGTGCGTTTGGGTCAAAAAGAAAGGCATAGGGGTTATCTTCAAATGCCTTTCTGGCAGCAACTTGGCCTGCTAGTTCAGCAATAGCTTGGTTTGGAACTTCTTGTTCTTGCATAAATTCGGTCATAGTTACAATCCTTTTTTGATAGTTTTTGCAGTTTTTATTTTTAACTTACTGTTTCATATTAGCATAAGTTGTATGTAATGTCAATGTGATTGTGCCGTTTTATCGGACGTTACGACGTGGTTTAGCGTGCCGTACTGACAACGGCAGGTTCGGAAGACGATCGTATCAACACGGTATGATCATCTGGCATTTCCAATTCTACTCCGCGAGTGCCGTATGCGCCGTACAGCTCTGCAGGAGGCTCGGTGATGTCCTTTACTTTCTGGGTTTTCGCATCAAATGATCGACTAAAATTATACATCCACTGGTCTACCGACTCACCATACATCGGATCAATCGTGCCGCTGAGTTGAAGTAACATGAATGGCGACCGGGCTTTGTCCTCGCCCTTGTAATAGTTGTTCCCCGTTTTGCTTAAAAGATAGCCACCAATAAACCCATTCGCTTCTCGTGTATCAATAAGCGCGTAGTGCCGACCTTCAACGGCGAGAATGGCAATAGTGTTCTGCCTGTAGCCTCTCTCGCGGGAACTAAGCCCCAAGCTATCAGTACGACCATGCTCATAGAATGCCTCATATGTTTGATTTGGGTTTAGTAGCGGTGTTGCGTTCAGGTCAATAGAAACTGTGCCACCGACTGCAAGATGGTGTTCTTGCGCTACATCGTTAGCACGTTCAGGATCCATAAAGGTGCCTCGGAGAACCTCGGCGCGTCTTTTAACTGCATCTTGGCCTTGCTCTCTGTCCATCTTTAGTAAGTGCTCAAGCTTCTGCATTGATGCATTACTAGCATCAAGCATAACGTTTTTATCAGCAATAGATTGCTCCAATATGCTAAAGAGCTGTTCCGCAAAGAATGTATAATAATGCGCATCATCATTCCTTGCATTACCGCTATCAATCATGTCTTTTATGTTCTTAAGATAAGTAACTCGCGCACCCAACGGGTCACGCAACGAATCAATAAACGTACCGCTTGTGACATCACGTTTTTCTTGACCACCTACCAGACGAGCGCGCCGACCAAGCTCATCAAGATCTTTCTCTAGACCATTAAAAATAGATGGCTGTCGTTCTGTCATAGCTTTCATTAAACCCACGCCGGCAGACGTGAACTTTTTTGCACGCTCTGCTGTACCTTCGGGAGCATGTAGGATAAAGACATCAGGGGTAGCGTGACGGAATGCGTCTTTGAACTCGGTGATGAGATTAACGTCAACATTAACAGTGTGCTTTTCACTAATTTCTGCAGTACTACTGCTTGCTGGAATCATTTTACGTGCAGCAGCAAGTGCCAATGCACCTTCGTCAAAATTTGGGAAGACTTCTATTACTTTGCCACTGACATGCCACCAATCTGGTTGACCTTGGAAATCAGCACCGACAGCAAAGTAGCGGTGTGAATCTGATGCATCGGTGACGCGAACAATACCTAATTGCGCACCAGGATTCCCAAAATTTTGCTGGGCCCAATCCTCAATTTTAAGTGCAGAGGAACGACCCATGTTACCAGTGTCAGAAGTAAGCGCTACGTACCCGTCATCGTGCGCGCCTGGATTTTTCCAAAGTGTATTCGCACCCGAAGCGTCGATGTTGAGGGCTGCGACCTTAGTATTCTCAAGACCATGTACCTCTACGCCGGTATATCCTGAGGATGACTGAGTGTAACGAACGATGATTCCCACCTGCGGCACGATGGTATCATGAGTATCTTGATAAATTGGATACCCATTATTATATCTAGTACCCAGAAAAGTCGTAGTGAGATCTTGGTGAAGTGCCACGTCAGGATGGCTCCATGCTTGCTCTAATTGATTTGCATGTTCAGCTGAGCCATTATTAAAACCTGAAGGAGATTCTGGACTTCGTGGGAGAAGTTGTTGTGTCATTTTTGTATATTAGCATAAGTTGTATGTAATGTCAATGTGATTGTTGAGTTGCACCCTTCTTGTCATAAAAAGTAAACAGCTCTCGGAAGAGCTGTTGAATATACTATTTGGTTAGTCTAGACCATACCGAGGTGGTGTTTGATGCGTTCGACCACATCAGAGATAACAACCTGCGACTTGACGAGGTAATCATCGACGCCGAGGCCTTGGGCTCGTGCCTTGTCGCTCTCTTGGCTGAGCGCGGTGAGCATTATGATCTTGATCTTGGCAGTTTCGGGTGTGTTACGCAAGATATCGAGTACGTCAAAGCCACTGACTTTGGGCATCATGGCATCGAGCAGTATGAGGCTGGGGGCATACTCGCGAGCTGCCGCAAGTGCATCTTCGCCGTTTGAAGCACGACGGACATCAAAGCCCTCTGCCTGCAAGCGCATTATGTAAACGTTAGCTAGTGCATCGTCATCTTCGACGAGTAAAATCTTTTTGAGTTGTGATGTTACATCCATATCGTCAATAGTACACCACTTGAGCTTGGCTTCGCAAGGCATAAGTGTATAAAAAGTTCAAAAGTTGACCAGAAGCTGCGTGGTGCAACAACTTATAGAAGCGCTTTGATGAAGCCGGCAAACATGGGGTGCGCACGGTTCGGGCGCGATTTGAACTCTGGGTGGTACTGAGAGGCGAGCAAGAATGGATGGTCTACCCCCTCGATGACTTCGACGAGGCCGTTGTCGGGGTTCATGCCAACGGCACTTATGCCCCACTTTTCGTAATCAGCCACGTACTGGCCATTAGCTTCGTAGCGGTGACGGTGGCGCTCAACAATGTCGGTTGTGCCGTAGAGTTTCGCAGCAAGGCTGCCCGGTGCAAAGTGGCAGGCATAATCTCCGAGGCGCATGGTTCCGCCGGTGCTCTCGAGCCCCTGCTGGCCATCCATAGTCGTGATAACGGGATATTTAGTGTCGGGGTTAACTTCGGTCGTGTTTGCACCGTCTAAGCCGGCACGTCGAGCCGCGGCGATAACCATCATGTGCAAGCCGTAGCATAGACCAAGGTACGGCTTTTTGTGATCGAGTGCATATATTGCCGCGCGAATTTTGCCCTCAACACCGCGTGTACCGAAACCGCCAGGCACTACTACGCCGTCAACTGCCGCCATGGTTGTCTCAAACTCTGCATCTGTCATGTTCTCGAGTTTTTGGGCGTCTATCCAGCTGATGTCCACCTGTGCGTCATTGGCCCACGCCGCAGCACGTAAGGCCTCAAAGACTGACATGTAGGTGTCTGCATTGTCGAGGTACTTGGCGATGATGCCAACTTTGACCGTACGGGCCTTGGTGTCGACCGCTTTGGCGACGACTGCACGCCATTCTTTGAGCTCGGGTTTGTGTACTGCCACGTCAAGATCGAGCTGACCGCAGATAACATCGGCGATACCCGTGTCTTCGAGCGTTAGTGGTACTTCGTAGATGCTCGCGGCGTTTGGTAGCAAAGCGATTGCCTCTGAGCTGACACCAGTAAACAAGCTGAGTTTGGTCTTGACGCTGTCTGGTGCGGGGTTTTCACTACGGCATACCAAAACGTTAGGAGCGATACCAAGACCGCGCAGCTCGCGGACCGAGTTTTGCGCTGGTTTGGTCTTGAACTCGTGGCTTGCGCCGAGGTAAGGCATGTAGACAACGTGTACGTAGACGCAATTGTCGAGGCCAACTTTCATACCGAATTCTCGGATAGCCTCTATGAATGACAAACTCTCGTAGTCGCCGACGGTACCACCGATTTCGACGATGTAGACGTCGTATGGTTTGCTGGCGGTTTTGATGTGGTCTTGGATGGCAGTGGTGACGTGCGGGATAATTTGGACTGATTTGCCTTCGTACTTGCCTTCGCGTTCGGCTTGAATGACATTGAGCAAGACGCGGCCACTCATGAGCGAGCTAGCTTGTGTCATTTCTTCGTCGATAAAACGCTCGTAATGACCAAGGTCGAGGTCGGTCTCTGCGCCGTCTTTGGTGACGAAACATTCACCGTGTTCACGGGGGTTTAAGAGGCCAGCGTCGACATTGAGGTATGGGTCACATTTTTGGATACCGACTTTGAGCCCGCGGCTCTTTAAGAGGTTGCCAATGGAGGCGGCGGTAATGCCTTTACCAAGACCTGACAAGACACCACCTGTTACAAACACATACTTCGTCTGACGCTTTGTTGCCATACGCTCCCTCTCCTTATTTCAAAGTATATATTACGCTGTTTGACCCCCGCCCGCAATACGCAGCGCCCAAAACCCTAATGATTGGAGCGATTTCATGTACAAACCTTTATAAATAATCAACGATTTGCGTTTCAGGATTCCTGCCTGCGCAGGAATGACTGTGGGGGTTTTGCGGCTAAGTGGCACTCTGGAGCCGTCCTGGACGGAAATGTTGTTGCGCGGTACAACATAAGGACACATGCGTAAGAAATCTTTGTATTTGATTGATAACTGCCCTTCGAAGCAAATAGACGTGGGTCGCCACCAGAGCCGAGGATTGAAATAACTGATTTGGAGGTTTCTGAAGTGAACAGGCGTGACGAGAATGTTTGAACGAAACAACGTGGAGTGAGTTTCGCAGGAACCCTGAGAACAGAAGAAAGCTCCAAGTAAGCCGGTTATTTCACAGCTCCTCGGTGTTTTTTGCCTACTTTTCAACAAGGAAAAGTAGGTTGAGTGGCGTGGCAAGTCTCGCCATCTATTTTTGTCGGCACAAAAAGCTGGCCGACCGCAGTTCGGGAACTGCTACGAAAAAAGATAAACTTCCCACGACCTTACGGTCGGGGTATTAGCTGCTTCAAACCAACTTGAG
>CAYUNX010000018.1:0-19871 GCA_964446255.1 uncultured Candidatus Saccharibacteria bacterium | reverse complement strand
TATACAAGCCTAGCCCATAACGTGCCGTTTAAAAACATCTATAAAATTTTCGAGTTGAGAGGCAATTTAACTCAGGATGATGACAAGTTTTGAGTTAAAAATTACGCCCGTATTTCATTCTGGATTTGCTATACTTAGTAGTAATGAGCAAATTAAGTCGCGATGATGTCTTAAAATTGGCTTCGTTAGCCCGCATTTCGCTTTCTGACGACGAAGTAGATAGTTTTGCTGGTGAACTGAGTGCTATCCTCGGCTATGTCGAACAGCTGTCTGGTGTTGATGTCAGTGGTTTGAAACCGACCAACCAGGTGACGGGTTTGACAAACGTTATGCGTAAGGACGAAGTCCAGCACTACGGGTATGAGCCACGTGACTTACTGAAAAATGTGCCCGCGACACAAGACAATCAGCTCAAAGTAAAGAGGATGATTGGATGAGTACGTGGAAGCCGATTGCCGATATTGCTGCTGAAGTACAGAGTGGCACCACAAACGCAATTGATCTTGTAGAAAAGTCTCTCGCTGCCATAGAACAGCACAAAGAGTTTCATGCAGTCATCGCGACGCTCGATGACCGTGCCCGCGAACGCGCCAATGATATTGATGCACGAGTTGCCAATGGTGAAACAATCGGCCGATTAGCCGGTGTGCCATTTATCGCTAAAGACAATTTCTTGGTTTTCGGTGCCGAGACAACCGCCGCGAGCAACATCCTCAAAGGTTTTTACGCACCATACCAGTCGACCGTTATCGACAAGCTCGAAGCTGAAGGTGCAATTTGCGTTGCCAAGGCCAATCTCGATGCGTTTGCACATGGTTCGAGCACTGAAAACTCAGATTTCTTTACCACCCTAAACCCTCGCGACAAAACACGCGTACCCGGTGGCAGTAGCGGTGGTAGCGCTGCATCGGTCGTGCTCGAGCTCGCGCCATTCGCACTCGGGAGCGACACCGGTGGTTCGATACGTCTCCCTGCCAGCTTTACGGGCTGTGTTGGATACAAGCCGACATACGGTCTCGTGAGCCGAAGTGGTGTTGTTGCGATGGGCAGCAGCCTCGACACGATTGGACCGCTTGCCAACAGCGTCACAGACGTGGCGTACGTTTTAAATATTATTGCCGGTCGAGATGAGCTTGACTCGACAACAATTGAGAGCGACACGAAGGGCTATGTGCTTACCAATGTGCCCGACGCATCATATGTTCAGGGTAAGAAAATTGGCGTGATAAAAGAATACATGGGTGATGGGTTGGACGATGGTGTACGCGGTCAAATCGACCAAGCTGTAGCCAAGTTAAAACTTGCCGGCGCTAAAATCGTAGAAGTAAGTCTACCATCTTTGCCACTCGGGCTGGCTGTCTACTATGTGCTTTGTCCCGCCGAAGTCAGCAGTAACTTGAGCCGGTTCGATGGTCAGCGCTATGGTTTCGTTGCCGACGGCACTGCCGACCTCACCGAGAGCTATATGCGGTCACGACAAATCGGTTTTGGTAGCGAAGCTAAGCGGCGAATTATGATTGGCACGTACGTACTCAGTAGTGGCTATTACGATGCATATTATCGCAAAGCTCAGACGGTTCGTACCAAGGTTATTAATGAATTTGCCGACGCATTTACCAAGGTAGATTTCTTACTCGGCCCAACTGCACCAATGACGGCATTCAAAATCGGCGAAAATGCCGACGACCCGCTCCAGATGTACCTGACCGATATCATGACCGTCTCAGCCAACCTTGCTGGTGTTCCTGCTATAAGCATTCCATGCGGGGAAGTCGATAAACTTCCAGTAGGACTGCAATTGTTTGCCGCACAAAAAAATGACCGCGCACTACTTGAGCTTGCGGCAGTAACAGAGGAGATTATTGGATGAACAGCAATCAGTTGTTAACGTACGGTGCGGTACTTGCTGCTGTTCTCGCTGTCGTGATAGTACTAGTAATTTCAGTAAAACTTCGTAAACGACCTCGCAAACTTGACCAGACGAAATTCAAAACCAAGTGGAGTACGGTACAAGCTATGTTACCTGACAACAAAATGTGGCCACTTGCTATCATCGATGCTGACAAATTGCTCGACGAAGTGCTCAAAGCACGGAAGTACAAGGGCAAAACTATGGGTGAACGACTCGTCAGTGCTCAACGCGACATTTCTGACAATGAGATGGTGTGGTTCGCCCACAAGCTACGCAATAAGCTCGTACACGACCAAGAAGTGAAATTGCACAAAGCTGATGTCAAAGACGCCTTGCTAGGCATCCGAGCCGCGATGAAAGACCTTGGAGCTATCAAATGAGCCGAATATATTTCAGGGTAAACTGCCATGATTAGCCCAGAATTACGCGCTCAGTACAAAGTGACTATTGGTATAGAGTGTCATGTACAGCTCAAGACTAAGACAAAACTTTTTAGTGCCGCCAACAACGATGCACGTAGCGCTGCCCCAAACACACTCGTTAATCACATAGACTTTGGCTTACCTGGAGCACTTCCGGTGCTCAATGAAAAAGCTGTTGAGCTAGCGTCGCGAGCTGCATTCGCCTTGGGCACTAAACCGCAGCATTTTAGCAAGTTTGACCGCAAGCATTATTTTTACCCAGACTTACCGATGGGGTACCAGATAACGCAGTTTGACGAGCCAATTGTCATTGGTGGTCATGTGGATATTCTGGTTGAAGGCGAACCAAAGCGTGTTGGTATCACCCGTGCACATCTCGAGGCTGATGCGGGTAAGTCCACTCACCCAACAGGGACTGACTATAGCCTGATAGACCTCAACCGTGCCGGTACGCCACTGCTAGAAATCGTCAGCGAGCCCGACATGCATAGTGCTGCTGAGGCAAAAGCCTACGCCCATGAACTCTACCTGCTCATGCGGTATGCAGATGTGTCTTACGCCAACCTTTACTATGGAAACATGCGGTTTGACGTTAATGTTTCTGTTAGCAAAGACGAAACACTCGGAACTCGTACCGAGACTAAAAACCTCAATAGTTTTCGCAGTGTTGAACGCGCTGTCGAGTACGAAGTAGAGCGTCAGATTGAGCGGCTAGAGTCTGGCGAGAAAATCGTTCAGGAAACGCGCGGTTGGGATGACGACAAGCAAGCGACCTTCAGTCAGCGCAGCAAAGAAGATGCCCATGACTACCGCTACATGCCCGACCCTGACTTGCCGCCTGTATTGCTTGATGATGCCTACATCAAGAAAGTCGAACAGAGTATGGCCGAATTGCCCCAGAGTTACCGAGCAAAGCTTGCTACCATTGGCATAGACGAAAAAACTGTCGAAGATATACTTGCTATTCCCGAAACGGCCAAAACCGTCTCGGCGGTACTTGCAGCGTCAACTCCAGAAGATGCGCGCCGAGTCGCGTTCTGGCTCCTGCGACCCGTCGACCCAGATGTCATTTCGACCGAAGCAGAAGACGAAGTGGAGAAATCTCCCGAGGAACTTCAAGAAGACAAGGCTAATACCGAGCAAGATTCAGCATCGACCGTTAAACGGCTCGTACACTTAAGTCAGATGGTTAGCGCCAATAAACTCAGCAGTACCGCGGCCAAAGACGTGCTCGATGTCATGTTGCAGACAGGTGAGGACCCTGAAAAGATTGCTGAGTCGAAGAATTTGCTGCAGGTTAGTGACGAAGGGGCGATTTTAGCAATAGTGGACCAAGTGTTAGCCGACAATGCCAAGGCTGCCGAAGATGTTAAAAACGGCGAAATGAAAGCTATCGGTTTTCTCGTTGGTCAAGTCATGAAACTGAGCCAAGGCAAAGCCAATCCAGCGCTCGCAACAAGCCTTATCAAGAAACAGCTTGGGCTCTAACAATGCAACTAGCCTGGAAAAAACTGTCGGAACGAATTGAAAAAGTTGGTTACCGGTACGTCACATATAAGACGTTCGAGATGCCTGATGGTGAACAGGTTGAGTTCACGACAATTGGCAGAAGAACCGAAAACGCCGCAGTTATCGCCGTAACATCAGAGGGCAAAATCGTAATTGCACGTCAGTATCGACCAGGCCCTGAGGCGATACTCGATGAGTTGCCTGGAGGTAGTGTTGACGATGGCGAAACGCCAAATGCGGCTGCTAGACGAGAGTTGATGGAAGAAACAGGGTACACAACCGACGGCGATTTTATTTTAATTGGAACTGCATGCCGTGATGCATACAAAAATGCAAAAGATAATTATTTTATAGCGTATAACTGTAACCGTACTACCGAGCCTCATACCGACGCTACTGAATTTATCGAGGTTGTTGAGGTTGAAATTGCGGATTTGATAGAAAATGCACGCACAGGAAAAATGACTGATGGTATAGCTGTGTTATTGGCGTATGATAGATTAATGGAGGTGCAATAAAATGGCACAAAAAACTGAACCGAAAAAAGTAACAAAAGCAATTATCGCCGCAGCCGGGTTTGGCACACGCTTTTTGCCGCAGACAAAGGCTATGCCTAAAGAAATGCTGCCAATTGTCGACAAGCCAATTATCCAGTACGCAGTCGAAGATCTTGTCGAGGCAGGCATCAAAGACATTATTATCGTGGGCAGTAGTAGCAAGCGGGCTATTGAAGACCATTTTGACGTTCCAAACGAAGACTTGCTCGTAAACTTACGTGCCGGTGGGCCGAAAAAAGCACACCTTATCAAACAAATGGAAGACATCGCTAATATGGCGAATTTCATATATGTACGTCAAAAAGGGCCTTATGGTAATGCAACACCTATCGCCAATGCCGCCCACCTTATCGGCGATGAGCCGTTCATTTTCATCTATGCCGACGACTTAGTCGTATCGAACCCAAACACGTTTACCCAGATGATTGAACTTCACAACCGTCTCGGTGGAAGTATAGCTACCTGCATGCGGGTTAAGACTGAGAAAGAATTCAGTCGATACGGAATTTTTGCCGGAGAAGCTATCGACGAATACACCATGAGAATTACCGGCACAGTAGAAAAGCCAGGAATCGAAAAAGCACCAAGTAATTTCGCCCACGTCAGCAGTTATCTGTTTGAACCAGCCATTTTAGACTATGTCACACCTGGTCTCGCCGCACTCAAAGATGGCATGGAATTCTACGTCACTGATAGTCTACTTGAGCCAATGCTGCGTGATGGACACGACGTCTATGGCTGTCTGATGCAAGATAGCAAGCGCTATGACACGGGCGACAAACTCGAGTACATTAAAACCGTGTTTGATTTTGCGCTCAACCACAAAGACATTGGTGACGAGCTACGTGAGTATTTACGCGACTACATTAAATAAATAGTATCAACTGTAGCCCTAATCTGTAAGATTTATAACTGAATCAAGCAGGCCAAGACGTGGTATAGTTATCGGTATGATAGATAATGCATTTGATATTTTGGTAATAATCTTGAGCATAATGTTAGCTATATTCTTAGTTATTGGCATCGTCGTTGGTGTTTTCATCGCAAAACTGGTTCGCTCACTCCGTCGTATCGCTGATAAAGGTGTTTTGATTGCTGACAAAGCGGAAACTGCGGTCAGTAACTTACAAACTGGCGCGGGCGTTGCAGGTATAGCGCGTGGTATTGATTGGTTCATGAAGATGTTTACTAAATCTAAAAGAGGGGAGTAACAGCAATGTCAGACGATAAAGGAAAATCAGGTGCAGCTGGCAAATTTATCTTGGGAACAGCCCTCGCTGCAGCCGCTGGCTATGTAGCAGGAATCTTAACCGCGCCAAAGAGCGGTAAAGAGACACGTCAAGATATCAAAGACAAGGCAGTAGAAACCTACGCTGCGGCAGAACGGCAACTTAAAAAGCTACATACTGAGCTGAGCGAAGTGCTAGAGCAAGTTAATGTTAAACTAAAGGACCTTCGCGAAAAAGGCGGACGCCAATTTGAAGAAGTCCTCGCTCGTAGCAAAAAAGCCAAGGACAAAACTCGTGAAATGCTGAGCAGTCTTCATGACGGCGCAGCTGACGACAAAGATTTGCAGCGCGCAATAACTGATGCTACCAAGGCTGTCGAAGATCTTCGCAACTACCTTAAAAAGTAAGCAGTATTCTGAGATTTTAAATACTAGGTAGCTAATCATGGCTACCTAGTTTTGCATTGATACAAGAAGTTGTACAGCACCAACGTTGTAAAAGTGAAACAGCCCTCCAGTCGCTCCCTAAGCTATAATAAATAGTTACAGCGAGGGTACTAACACTGTATTTCAAACGAAGTGTGAAAGTCATTCTGACAAGACAGAAGACTACTCTGCTTCACCGGATACTACAGCTCAATAATATATGTCACAAACTAAACAAGCTACAAAAGTCATGCAAGAGCTTAAGCCGTCAGATTATGTACATCTGCATAATCATACGCAGTTTAGTTTGCTCGATGGTCTGACCAAAATCCCCGATCTTATCGATTTTACGGTGGAATCTGGCATGCAAGCCGTCGCAATGACCGACCATGGTACCTTGAGTGGCACAATCGAGTTTTACAAAGCAGCTACTGACAAGGGTGTTAAGCCCCTCATAGGCATTGAAACATATGTAGCAGCCCGCAAGCACACCGATAAAGATCCACAGAAAGATAAAAACCGCTACCACCTCATCTTGCTAGCCATGAATCATACCGGTTACCAAAACCTGATGAAGCTGAGCACCATAGCTAATCTTGACGGCTTTTATTACTTTCCACGTATCGACCACGAATTACTAGAACAGTACAACGAGGGACTCATGGTCGGCAGCGCCTGTCTTGGTGGTGAGATTGGCGATGCGCTTAAGCATGATGATTATGCCAAAGCTAAAGAAGTAGCGAGCTGGTACAAAGGTGTTTTTGGCGACCGGTATTATCTCGAGATCCAAGACCATGGTCACCCAAAAGCCCCTTCGCACAACGCCGAGCAGAAAAAGGTAAATGACGGTGTCTTCAAACTCGGCAAAGAACTTGATATTCCGGTGATTTTAACCTGCGATGCGCACTACCTGCGTCATAAAGATCAAGATGCCCATGAGATTTTGCTTTGTGTTGGCACCGGTGCATTTCTGTCTGACGAAAAACGCATGTCCCTGAAAGACTTTGAACTGCATGTCATCCCGCCCGAAGAGCTGATCGAACGCTGGGGCACAGACCATCCAGAAGTCATAACCAATACCAAAGCCGTGGCCGATCGCTGTAATATCGAAATTGAACTGGGTAAAATACTCATTCCTAAATTCCCCGTACCAGCAGGTGAAACCGAAAAGTCATTTCTCGATGCGCTTGTCTACAAAGGATTGAGTTGGCGATACGGTGATCTAACTGAAGAATCAGCTGCTGACATAACGATAAGTGAAGCCAAAAAGCATATACCCAAAAACGTGCTCGAGCGCGCCGCCTATGAGCTTGGTGTCATAGAGAGTATGGGTTTTAACGGGTACTTCCTAATCATTCAAGATTTTATTAACTGGGGCAAAGACAAAGGTATCGTGTTCGGACCTGGTCGCGGTAGTGCGGCAGGGTCGATAATCTCATATGCCCTCAAAATAACTGAGCTTGACCCGCTTAAGTACGACCTACTCTTTGAGCGTTTCTTGAACCCTGACCGTATCAGCATGCCCGACGTTGACATCGACATCCAAGACACGCGGCGCGACGAAGTCATCGCATATTGCTCCGAAAAGTATGGCCAAGAACGTGTCGCCAACATTGTGACGTTTGGCCGTATGTTTGCCCGCAATGCAGTGCGCGATGTATCACGTGTGCTCGAAGTGCCGTACTCCGAGGCAGACCGCTTGGCCAAAATGATCCCTGCACCAGTGCAAGGCAGGCACATACCACTGGCAAAATCTATCATTGAGGATGCCGATTTGCGCCGTGAATACGAAACAAATGAAACAAGCAAAACAGTTATAGACTATGCCATTATCCTCGAAGGTACGGTTCGAAGCCATGGTGTGCACGCGGCGGGTGTTGTGATTGCGCCGGATGATATCGTTAAGTTTGCCCCGCTCGAAATGGCTCAAAAAGGCGTGGTTTCGACGCAGTACCCGATGGGTCCAATCGAAGAACTTGGGCTGCTCAAAATGGATTTTTTGGGCCTCAGTAACCTTACCGTTATCAAGAATGCACTTCGTATCATTAGACGTGTTTATGGCAAAGAAATCGACATCAACACCATACCACTCGACGACGAAGCGACCTTCACGTTATTGCAACGTGGAGACACGACAGGCATATTCCAGTTTGAATCATCGGGTATGAAACGGTACTTACGCGAGCTCAAACCGACCGTTTTTGATGATGTTATCGCCATGGGTGCTTTGTACCGACCAGGGCCACTCAGTGCCGGCCTGACAGATAGTTTTATCAAGCGCAAGAATGGACTTGAACAGATTATCTACGCTCATCCGCTCATGAAAAACGCGCTTGGTACAACTTTTGGCGTGTTGGTGTACCAAGAACAAGTCATGCAGATCAGCCGCGATGTTTGTGGATTTACTGGTGGCGAAGCCGATACGCTTCGTAAAGCCATTGGTAAAAAGAAAATCGATGTCATGAACAAAATGCGGGTCAAGTTCGAAGACGGTGCCGTAGCAAACGGCGTGCCTCGGCCGGTTATAGAAAAGTTCTGGAAAGATTTGCTCGGTTTTGCTGACTATTGTTTCAACAAATCTCACTCGGCCTGTTATGGCATGATCAGTTACCAAACGGCTTATCTTAAAGCTCATTACCCAGCAGCATTTATGGCTGCACTAATGACCAGTGACTATGATGATACCGATCGATTAGCTATCGAAATCGCCGAATGTAAACACATGGGCATCCAGGTCTTGCCACCTGACGTAAATGAGTCATTCGGTGAATTTGCTGTCGTTCCACCAGCTGAGGGTGTAAAACTAACTGGAAAAGAAAACATACGCTTTGGTATGAATGCCGTGAAAAATGTTGGTAGTGGCGCAGTCGACGAGATTTTACGTGCCCGCGAAACCGGCCGCTTTAGTTCCATCGAAGATTTTATTGGCGCTGTGAACACCCGCACAGTCAACCGCAAGGCACTCGAAAGTTTAACCAGAGCTGGTGCCTTTGATGCATTTGATGATCGTTCGACCTTGCTGCATAACATGGATGTCATTGTCGCCTATGGCCAGCGATTGCAAAAAGAACGAGCAAGTGGGCAAACCGATTTGTTTGGTACAGTAGTTGACGATGTTATAACGGCAAAACCAGTCCTTAAACTCGACAAACCAACTATCGTACATGCTCCCCGGGACTTACTCGTCTGGGAACGAGAACTACTCGGGTTGTACCTGAGCCAACAGCCACTTGAAGCATTTTCTGCCCTACTCGCCGAACAAACGATAGCGTTGAACACCATAAAGCCAGAACATGATAGTAAGCAAGTTGTAGTGGGTGGCGTGATAGTCGAAGCGCGCGAGATTACGACAAAAAATGGCCAAAAAATGGCGTTTGTAAAACTTGAAGATGAACATGGTGATACTGAAATCATCTTATTCCCGAGCACCTATCAGCAGACGTTGGGGTTGTGGGAGCGTGACCGAATCGTTATCGTACGCGGGAAAGTGACTGCCAAAGACCGCGAAGGTAACATCGGCCAAGAAATCAAAATTCTTGCAGATGACGCACGTGAAGTGACACATGAACAAGCTGCCGCCTACCAAGCGACAGGTCGTAAGCAACGAGAGTTAAAAGTGGGCAAGAAACTAACCCTTGCAGCCAGAGCCGCGGCCGCCAAAGCAGCACGAAATGAACCTGCTCAGGCAGAACGGCTTTATATACGTTTGCAGAAAAGTGATGACCATGAGCTCTTACGAACACTCAAAGCGATAATCGATGCCAGCCCGGGCGAACAGGAAGTTGTGCTGGTTCTTGGGACTGACGCGGCAAAGCAAGCGGTTAAGCTCCCGTCACGCATCACGTCAGACGCCGACACATTGCAACAGTTAGCCGAGCTGGTTGGCGCTGACAACATCAAAGCTCAATAGATAGTTAGCTTTGGTACTGTGATCCAACAACGGTGATTGCTTAGAAGTTTTGTTAACGGATTACGCCGCTAGTTTGTAAGAGGATTGTGCCGAGCGTTGCGATTGCGACGAAGGCAATATCGAGCAGCGGATGATGCAGTATGAACTGTTCACCTCGGACTAAGAATTTATGCCATGCGAAACTGTGACGTAGCAAGAATACGAGCATTGCGACGCTTACTAACATACTAAGTGCGAACTGCGTCCAGGCAACATTGGCGGCTGTGATTACTTGTACACGGGCGACTTCTTTGGACGCTGATGTATCGGCCTTAGCCGGTTCGCCGGCTTTCGTGGTACTTGCTGGTACGACCGTGTCTTCTTTTTGTGCGACTGCTGTTGGCTCGGCGGCGGGGGTTTCAGCAGGAGTTTCTGGTGTTGTTTCGGTAGCTACCGGTGCTGCTGGAGTAGGTACTGGGGCAGGGGTGCTGACGGGAGTCGGTTTTGGCGCCGGTGCAGGAGCGGGGGCTGGCGGTGAATACGGTGCCGGCGCATAAGTGCCTGCGGCAAGGGCATACATTGCAACGACGAGAGTCTGCGGACCTTGACCTTGGTAGTTAGCAATATCAAGCACTGCAAAACCAACTTGGTTAAAACTAGTGTTGAGTATGTTGGCACGGTGCCCGGGGCTATTCATCCAACCTGTTATCGTATCGCTCGAAGTGGTAAAGCCATAAGCCAAATTTTCGCCGGCAGTTTGATAGGCATAACCTGTGGCGTTGATAAATGACCACGGTGTTGCTCCGGTCGGTGAATTGTGTGCCCAATAATCTTTTGCGGCCATATCGGCAGCTTTAGCTTGAGCTGCTTGACTGAGTACGTTATTAAGCGCAAGACTGCCAAGCCCATTGGCATTACGCTCGGCATTTGTTCCATCAACAAGAGCACCGACACTTATGCCGGTTGCATAGCCAAGTACATTGCGGTTGACTGATCCAATCCAACTATTGAGTAAAATTCCTAAGGTAACGATTATCGCCATGGGCAGGTACGGCCAATATGCCTTGATATAGTGCTCACCTTGACGGTGGTGACCCGCAGAACGTTTTCGATGTGAGCCGCTCACGCGACGTTGTTTTGTTTTGGCTACTGTCATGTTTATTTAGTTACATTAACTTACCCCACTATACCATAAGCGTCAAGCTATGTATAGCACTGGTACTATATTTTCAGCTATGTTAGACGTTTATAACGCATAGATGATATAAGGCTATTGCAGTTGCCTGTATAACATTTAATGATTCTTTAGCACCAAACTGTGGAATCTCAACTGTTACATCACATAATTGCAATAGACTATCTTCTATACCCTCAACTTCTCGCCCAATCAGGAGTGCAATATCTCGATTTGACGTAAAACGTGGCAAGGCAACACTCGTATCGGTTTGTTCAAGCCCTACAAGCAGAAAGCCTTCTCCCTTAAGCCGCATCAATAGGCTTTCGATGTCGTCTTCATGACTCCAGGGTGTCATTGTTTCTGCTCCGAGCGCCGTCTTATGTATTTGAGCAGTCAACTTGGCACTGATATGAGGCAATCGTTCATCGTTCTGAATGGTTGGGTACGGTGTATAGCCAGAGAGGAAGGTGTGGGTCACTCCCATGCACTCAGCAGTTCGTAACAACGAACCTACATTATGGGTACTTCGTATATCATGGGCGATAAGAACTATTTGAGGCATAGACTACAGTATAGTAAACCAACTTTGATAGCCGAAATAAAAATTGTAAAATTCAAGCTTTTACATCTAACCACAAGCGGTTATACTAGGTGTTATGAGCCAAGACGCACGGTATGATGAGGAGCGGTCGACAGAGCGACGCGCCCAGATTTTAAATGTTAATTACATCGACACATCACTCGTCGCAGAAAAGGTGCTCTACAAAGATATCGTCTCACTCGATCAGATGCGTCAGTATCGCATAATCCCAATGCAAGCAGACGATAGTAATATCCTTTTTGGCATCACAACTACAACGTCACAACAGACGATGAATAGTCTCGTCAATCACTTTACCGATCAAAAAGTTTCTTTTACATTGATTTCGGAAACAGGTTTTCGTGATTACATGCTGCTGTATGACCCTCCGAAAAAGGTGGTCTATCAGGACATCGCTATCAACACAGCTGGAAGTGAAGAGCTTATCCGCGAAGTTTCGGCCACACTTGAGCAAGTGCGGGCTGATGACATGTTGGCCTATCTCGTTGATCAGGCTCACCGGCTTGGTGCAAGCGATATACACGTAGAAACATTACCAAGTAGCGCTCGTATCAGACTACGTATTGACGGCGTGCTACACCCAATCGCCGAACTATCACTCGACAAATACCGCATGCTAGTATCTGCAATCGCCAGTGCGGCAAACGTCAGTACAGCGTCTGATGAAGCTCAGCAAGGACACATCGCTCAACGCGTCAAAATGGCGGACGAAAAAGAAGTCGACGTCAACTTACGTGTTGAAACGGTGCCAACTATCAATAGTATGGATGTTGTCATGCGCCTCTTCAATATGGATAGCGAGATGTACAACCTCGACCGACTTGGTCTCAGCAGCGAGCAACGCGGTGTTGTCGACGAGATTATCAATAAACCAAGTGGCCTCGTCATGGTTGTTGGCCCAACGGGCTCCGGTAAAACGACAACATTGTATTCTATGCTCAATAGCCTTAAGAGTGATGAACGCAAGATTATTACCATTGAAGATCCCGTTGAGTACCAATTCCCCGGCATAACGCAGATTTCGGTAAAAAGCAGCGAACAGGGAGACGACTCGAGCTTTGCGAGTAAGCTACGAGCAGTACTTCGACTTGACCCAGATGTCATCATGGTTGGTGAGGTACGCGACAACGACACTGCCCGTACGGCGTTGCAGGCCAGCCTGACAGGGCACCTTGTGATGTGTACTTTCCACGCTAGTTCTGCCAGTGCGGCACTGACGCGGTTAAGTGACATTATTGGGCAAAACCCTCTATTTGTTTCGGCGATACGACTCGTAATGGCACAGCGACTTGTGCGCCTACTTGATGACGAAACCAAACAACCGTATCAACCATCCGATACTGAAATCGCCACGGTACGAAGCATACTCGAGACATTGCCAGCCGAAGTTGAACGTCCAAGTCTTGATGGCTTAGTGCTCTACAAACCTGGCAGCTCGGCCGAAAACCCCTATGGTTTCAAGGGTCAAATTGCCGTACGTGAACAGTTCCGCATGACAGGCAAGATCCGAAAACTGCTCGAGTCGCACGACCATGTGCTTTCTGCACAAGAAATCGAGGCCGCCGCCATCGACAGTGGCATGCGCACGATGCTACAAGACGCCATGCTCCATGTAGTAGCTGGCCGCACAACCCTAGAAGAAATCTTCCGCGTCATCGGCTAGTAATAAAACAGAGGTAAACCCTTGCATTTGACCGCAAGGTAGGGTACAATCTACGGGATATGAGTTATATTTCTGATCTAGAAGCGTCGTTTAAAAAAGGTGCCGTCGTAGACGTGCGTTCCGGTGATACCGTGAAAGTGCACCAAAAAATTAAAGAAGGTACCAAAGAGCGCGTACAGATCTTTCAGGGTCTGGTTATCCGTTGCGACCGCAAAGAAAGCCAAACGAGCCGCATTACTGTGCGTCGTATCGCCAGCGGTGTTGGTGTCGAAAAGAGCTTTTTGGTTCACAGCCCACTCGTGCTGAAAATCGAAGTTACCAAGCGCAGCAAAGTTCGCCGCAACAACTTGAGCTATATGCGCAAGCTTACCGGTAAATCAGCTCGTTTGACTGGCGTCGATTTTGACCGCTATGCAGTTAACGGTGTCGTAGACCGCCATGCCGAAGCAGAAGAAGCTAAGCTGGCCGCCGAGACCGCCAAGGCTGCAGAAGCCGAAGCAGCCGCAAAAGCAGCTGAAACTGATGAGCTCGAAGCCAAAGCTGCAGCTGTCGAAGCCGCACACAAAGCTAACGAAGCTTAATACTTTCAATTCGTAAGTACTGTATAATCCCAGACAACAAGTCTGGGATTTTTCTTTCATGCCTTAGAGAATCTCGGTACACATAAACAGATGTGGTATCATAGAACCCTATGTTATTTCCCATTTTGTCAGTAATTGTTCCAGTGCTCGTCTATCTAGTCGTTCCTATGCTGTTGAAAGCTGATAAACAATGGAAGTGGTTGCTTCTTGTTGCTTGTTTTGTGTTTTTCATATCATGGTATATCCCATCGCCTATGATTGAAGGCGACCAAACTGAGTTCATGACTCATTTTGTTGGCGGTGGCATATTCACAGGGTTGCTCTGGCTGTACATAAAGTTAGTAAAAAACTGGAATAAGCGTTGGTATATTGAGGTGGCATCACTCTTTGCACTCGTCAGTGCACTCGGTGTTGTTAATGAACTATTTGAGCTAACATTATATGTCACTGGGTTTATGCCACAAGGCATCGTCGACACATCATGGGACTTACTCGCAAACACACTCGGTGCCATGACCGTATTTATCACATATATCGCCTACAGCTTCGCTACGCGTTCAAAATAATTATCTGTTAAAATTAGCATATGAAAACAGATACTGTTATTGAAGCAACAAGAAAATATATCGAAGATCTGCTAAAAAATGATAGTGCTGGGCATGATTATTGGCATGTGTACCGCGTGTGGCAACTTGCCAAACATATCGCTAAAAATGAAAACAAAGTAGATAGTTTTTCGCTGGAACTTGCTGCACTATTACACGACGTTGCTGATTACAAATTTCATGACGGAAACTTAGACGTAGGTCCGCGGGCAATTCATGAATGGTTGAGCAGCCTTGGTGTAGACGAAATTGTAATCGATCAGGTTAAACTGATAGTCTCGAGCTCATCCTATAATGCATCTCTTGAATCAGATAGTTCGCAACTTTCTATCGAAGCACAGATTATCCATGACGCTGATAAGCTTGATGCTATAGGCGCTATCGGAATCGGTCGCGCCTTTGCATATGCCGGCGCCAAAGGACGACTCATGCACGACCCAACACGGACGCCAAATACACATATGAATGCGTCTGAGTACAGAGCTAGTTCCAGCCCAGCGATAACTCACTTTTATGAAAAACTACTTACCCTCAAAGATCGTATGCTGACACAAACTGGGCGTTCTCTGGCGATTAAAAGACACAAGGTACTCGAAGATTTTCTTGAAGAATTTCTATCTGAATGGGACGGAAAAAGTTAACAGGGCTTATTTTTGGAGTTTGCCATCAGCGAGTCGGAAAGTTTTGTCAGCACGGCCGGCAATGTCGAGGTCGTGCGTAACGACAACAATGGTTGTTTGTTCGGTACGGGCTAGTTTGTGTAATAGGTCGAAAATCATTTGGCCGTTTTCGCTATCTAAGTTTCCCGTAGGTTCATCGGCTAGAATGA
Organism: uncultured Candidatus Saccharibacteria bacterium; assembly: GCA_964446255.1. GTDB lineage: Bacteria > Patescibacteriota > Saccharimonadia > Saccharimonadales > UBA4665 > JAGXIT01. Next base: position 4,472 of record CAYUNX010000018.1, on the reverse strand, counting down.
GTTTGGGTTTATTGGCAAGGGCACGGGCAATTGACACTCGCTGCTGCTCACCACCCGACATTTTTCCTGGATAGCGCTCAGTTTTGTCACCGTCGATGCCAACTTGTTTAAGCAACTTTTTGGCGCGACTAAGGCGTTTTGGCTTAGGTACTTTGGCATATTCCATTGGCAACATAACATTTTCGAGTGCGCTCAAGTTGGGCACAAGGTTATAACTCTGAAAGACAAAACCAATAGCATTACGACGGTATTCTATGAGCCCACTGTCATGGAGCTGTGTTATATCTTGGTTGTCGATAACGATGTTACCACTTGTTGGGCTATCGAGTGCTCCGAGAAGCCCAAGTAGGGTGCTCTTGCCACTACCGCTGCGACCAATGACTGCAGCGAATTGTCCATCGTTTACGCTGAGACTTATATCGTCGACGGCCGAGACGTGTTTATCTCCTTGTTGAAAGTTTTTAGTTAGGTTTAGGACTTGTAACATTATTCGTTCCTCATTGCCTCGGCGGGCTTAATTTTGCTAATGGCGAAAGCTGGCGCGGCGCTTCCAATGATAGCGATTAACAGCGCAGTAGTGGTACCAAGTGCAAATGTGCTGGCTCCGACCGAAGCACTTAAATTTTTAAGCGTTTGCTGATTGGCGGCACCAATACCACGCATACCGGGGCCGCCCCCAGGACCGCGTTGAGCAGTCTGTGTCGTAGCAGTACTAGTACTGACGAGCGAATTCGTGAGGGGCGCTGCAGCGGCCACGCCGATACCCAGCCCTACGACCAGTCCAAATACGGTGAGTGTTACAGCTTCAACGACGAACTGTTTTACGATACCAACATTCGATGAGCCGATTGCTTTCATGACACCTATCTCCCGGCGGCGTTCACGGACAATCATCATCATGGTCATAAGTATGATAATCGAACCGGCGATAATTGCTCCAATAAGACTGAAAAGCGAGATAGTCTTGACGCTTTCAAGCGGTTTAACGGTATTGTTGGCTACATCCTGGCTATTTGTTACATCTGCCGTGTCGCCAAGTATAGATTTGACTGCTGTGGTTGTAGCCGCAAGATTATCGAGTGAATCGACTGTTACCGTTGCGCCAGTGACGCTACCAGTCTGAGTGGAAATCCGTTGTAGAGTTGAAAGTGATGTAAAGACGCCGTTATTGGCGAATGTATTGCCAGCATCAAATATGCCAATTACTTCAATTTTCTCGCCGTACGCTGTAAATGTTGACCCAACACGCAGATTATTTTTTTCGGCGATTGCCGTACCTAGAACGGCAACAGTCTTGTCGGCATTTGCATCAAACGCCTTGCCACTTTTCCACGTCAGTGTGCTACCACCGAAAACTGATACATTTTCAATGCTACTTGTGCCTGAAATTGTGACAGGCATCGTAAAGGTGCGCGTAGTAGTTGTGGTTGCGGTAGATGTTTCGGAATTTGACGATGTGCCACTAACGCTAGGTGGTGGCCCCATGGCTACCCCAGAGCTATCGGCGCGTCGTTGACCTAGTGAGCCTGGTTCTATTGCCGACTCGAGATCTGTTTGGTCGGTTGTCATACGGTCAGTTAATGTTTTCGTTACAGATATTACATGCGAAGTTGCGACAACTTTGTCGAGCGACTCTGCGGTTAATGCTTCGCCTCCACCTTCGAACCCTCTCACACCAGCGGGTGAAATACTGATTGTGTTACCGACAGAGCTTTTTACACTTTCAATTTTTTCGCTGACTGCTTGGCGAGCGGCGAGCATGGCGATAATCAGCCCAATGCTAAGGCCAAGTATTACGACGATTGACCCTGTACGAGTCAAATTACGGAATGCATTGCGCACTCCGCGGGTATAACTATTCACTTTTGTTCCTTTCGGTTATAGTTGGTTATCTGGGCGAATTCTAAGCCTTCAAACTGAAAGAAACCTGAACGGAGCGCGTCACTAGCTCATCCGTGTATACTGTTGAGTATGATTACTGTTGGGATTGATGAAGTTGGGCGAGGTTGTTGGGCAGGGCCACTTGTGGCTGGTGCAGTTGTGCTCCGTGAGCCAATAGAAGGGCTTCGCGATAGCAAAAAACTCAGCAAAAAACGTCGAGACATACTTGCCTTAGAAATCAACGAAAAAGCCTTTGTTGGGCTCGGCTGGGTTCGCCCAGCAGAAATTGATGATATTGGGCTCACCAAAGCAGTTCAGCTCGCCATGCTCCGCGCCGTCAAAGACTTGCACAGCAAGACGACAACGTATGATGAAATTATCATTGACGGAAACTATGATTTCTTTGCCAATGTCCAAGGGCTACACACTGCGAATGTGCAAACCATGATTCGCGCCGACGATACTGTACCAGCAGTCAGTGCAGCAAGCATCGCCGCCAAAGTTGCCCGCGACAATTACATGGCCGAAATTGCCACAGAGTTTCCGGCATATAAGTTTGAGGTAAACGTTGGCTATGGCACCGCGGCACACATTACCGCCCTCAAACAACACGGCGTAACAGACATACATCGCAAAAGCTTCAAACCAATCGCTATACTCATTAAGTAACCATATATTTGGATAAATTACCGCAATTCGTTAAATAGATTACGCAGGTGTACAATCTATTTAACTATTTTTCTGAGCGAGAAACCGGGTAAAATAGGGGTAAGTATGACGAATTATAGTGCGGGGCATGATGCCGAGAAGGTTGCGGCGGAGTATTTGAAGAAGCACGGCTACACGGTGCTTGAGCTTAACTGGCGTCATGCGCGGGCAGAGATAGACATCGTTGCTCGCAAACGAGTGCGCTTTGGACTCGGCGCTCAGCCGGTTACATTTTTTGAGGTGAAATACCGCAAAACTGCTGCTCAGGGCAATGGTCTTGACTACATAACCGCACGAAAGCTTGAGCAAATGAAATTCGCCGCAGAACTCTGGGTCGCAACGCATAATTACAGCGGTGAATACGCGCTAGGTGCGATCGAAATCGCTGGCGATAACTACAGCGTGACGGCTTTTTTAGATAGTATTAGCTGAAAACTACTTGCTGAAAAACTTTTGAACGTCTGCAAGGTCTCGTTTGAGCCATGCAACTCGTGTGGCGATTTCTTCGGCACCGAGCGTTATATTGCGGGTTAAGAGTGGTTGGTCGAGTTTACTATCAAACAGATCATGGAACTTTGTCGCGTATTCGGCAGTGTTTACGCAGCTTGCTGCATAGCGTGGTAGGTAATCATAGGACTTGTCGTGTTTGTAGGTTTCCTCGAGCCATGCCCAGTTGTTGACCATCCATTGCCACGCGGTGGCACGGGTGTAGCGGTTGCGTAGCAGGTAAACGAGCCAGCGGTCAGCGTCTTGTGGTTTAATGAGTTTGCCATCTTTTAATCGTTCCAGTAACTTGCTAGCTTGCTTGGGGTTGCGAGTAGTACAAAGTGCATCGGCGATGTCGCTTTTAAGGTCGCTGTTTTGGGTACTATCATGTTGTGCAATGAGAAAATCGATTGCTGCATCATCGCCGTTCTTGACTGGAATGCACATGATGAGACCGCGGAGCTCAGCAGGCAAACTTGCAGCACTGTCTTTATATGCAGCAAACCGTGAAATGGCTTCAGCGGTTAATTCGGGACTTTCGGCATACAGCCCCAGCCCGAGCACGGTGCCACGAAGTTTCTGGTCGGCGGAAGTTTCATTGGCTGACTCTTCCCAACCAAGTCGATCAATCTGAGCAGCTGCAACCTTACCAGTTAATTTCTTGAGACGAGGTTCTATTGATTCATCGAGGTCAACAAATCGCCTCGACTCACCCAAGATCAAACCAAGCATGTCCCAGACTGGTTCACTTGCTTCATCATGGTAGGCGTCGAGCAACGCTAGGGCTTTGCTAAAACTGTCAAAACCCGCGTGGGCAAACATCGATGCGCTGTTAAGCAATGTGAGGCGATCGGCCACATCTAATTCCCCGCGTTTTAACTTGTCGATGACTGCATCAAATTGTTTGTCAGTTGCATAATGTACGAGGTAGTGCCCTTTAGAACCGGTATTAAACATGACCGTTTCTTGTGTCGGAATTGATACTTTTGTCACTGGCTTAGTGAGAAGTTCTGGTAATGCAGGTTTATCGGCAAAAAGCGGAACCGGCCACACACGCTCACTGTCTGCTTTGGCTGGGTCATCAAGGAAATGTTCTTGGCGTAATTCAAGCTGTTTACCATCTTGAGTTATGTGCAAAACAGGAAAGCCGGAGCGGGTCAACCACGGCGTCATGAAGGCGCCAACATCTTTTCCACTTGCATGACTGAGCGCTGCCCATAGGTCATCACCTTCAGTGTTGCCGAAAGCATGAGTTGCAAAATACACACTCAAACCTTTGCGGAATGCTTCTTCACCAACATAATTTTTCAACATGTACAATAACCGACCGCCTTTGGCATAGACAATCGATGGGTCAAAGAGCGAGCTAATCTCATCGGGGTGGTGCACATCAGTCC
>CAYUNX010000017.1:0-20214 GCA_964446255.1 uncultured Candidatus Saccharibacteria bacterium | reverse complement strand
CAAACGTTTCCATACCCGCTCCTCGCTAATTACTTTGCTAATTTTATATAGACATATCTATCCTACTCTCAATAGGGGTCACACCGATAATTTGACTTTACCTCTTTGCCACAAACAGGGCTCAAGTGGATTTGTCTGTGTAGATATTCAACATGTTGTAATAGGTTTATCCAACTAATAAAGCCTGGTTTCTGCCGTCTCTATCGGGTTTTGTGCGTACACCTTAGGTTTCGTAGGTTTTTAAAGTGTCAATTTCATCCAGTTTTATCCTACAAACGACACATTGCCTCTGCTTGCTGCGTGTCTATGTGGTACTGGACACTCATGTTTCTGATGCAAGTTGCCAGACGGGTTGCTTCTTTCCATTGCGCCGCTTCCAAATCCTGCTGCCTTAGCACTTCTTCCGCCGCTGCTTTCTCTGCGGGTGTTTGACCGGTGCCAACATAAATAAGCTCGTTCGTAACAGGGTACACAGACCTTGAGGTTTCTTGTCCATTTAATAGTTTGCATACAGAAGTAAAGCCATCATATCCCTTTATACCGACTTTTTGTTCACCTCTTGGGATATAATCTCGTTCTTCAAAAGTTATTGAGTACTTGACGATATTTTCTTTTGTGCAACCTGTTCCGATGGTTTGTTGCCCAGTGGTTGGTGCCGGGGTTGTGCTTGGGGCTGCTGCTGGCGCCTCGGGCTGCATCTGTACGGGTTGGGTTACTTTAATGGGTGCGCTCTCATCTATTTTAATACCTAGTTGGGATGTTTCTTTTTTTCTATTTGCATCGATAGAACTTTGATATGTTTCAAATGCTACAGATGCAAATAATCCAGTTAAAACCACAGATAAAAATATCAATGGTTTGTACTTAGAGATAAATCTTTTTAACATTATGCCTTTGACTCCTTAGACATCATTATAACCCTGTATGCAAATGCTAGGCTTTGTTTGGTTCTGACTAATTAAAACCCTCACATTTCCGCACATGTCTTAAATTCATAATCTGCTAGTTCATATTGATGCCCATTAATATAAGAGGTTGTCGATTCGGGAGGAAACAGTACTATTTTGCTTCGGTTGGGTTGGCGGAATCTGCTATACTATTACGTTATGGAGCAGAAGAATACCTCAAAGAGTAGCAAGGGTGGTGGTGGCAAGCGCGCAGCGCCGCCGAAAAAAACACGTAATTATGGTTTGATTGCGTTGGTTCTCGTTGGTGCACTTATACTAATGGCCGTTTTTAACCAGTCACCTAAAATTACTGAGATCCCAATATCGCAAGCGGTCAAAGAGGCTAACGCCGGAAAATACAGCGAGATAGAAGTCGCCGGCCAACAACTGCTTATCACTAAAAAAGGCCAAAAAGATGCGTCGCTCAAGACTATCAAAGAAGAGGGCACAACCATCAAAGAAACCGGGATTGACGCTACTAAGGTCAAAGTTACGGCCAAATCAGCTACGTCTGCCACATCGACATTTGTTGGTTTTGCACTGACTTCATTGCTACCCGTTCTACTCATCGGCGGTTTGCTCTTTTACATGATGCGGAGCGCCCAAGGGCAGGGTAATCAAGCGATGAGTTTCGGCAAAAGCCGTGCTCGCCTGTACGGAAACGAAAAAGAAAAGGTGCTCTTCAAAGCAATCGCCGGTCAGGCAGAAGCCAAACAAGACCTCGAAGAAGTTGTTGAATTTTTGAAATTCCCTAAGAAGTTTGCCAACCTCGGCGCACGTATCCCTAAGGGTGTGCTACTCGTGGGGCCTCCGGGCACCGGCAAGACCATGTTGGCGCGAGCTGTCGCTGGTGAAGCTGGCGTACCGTTTTTCAGCATATCGGGTTCTGAATTTGTCGAGATGTTTGTCGGTGTCGGCGCGAGCCGCGTCCGCGACCTTTTCGCCAAAGCTAAAAAGAACGCACCGTGCATAATCTTTATCGACGAGATTGACGCCGTAGGCCGACGTCGTGGTAGCGGTATGGGCGGTGGCCATGACGAACGCGAACAAACACTCAACCAAATCTTGGTCGAGATGGACGGGTTCGAACAAGGGCAAAACGTCATCGTACTTGCCGCAACTAACCGAGCCGATGTGCTCGACCCAGCACTGCTCCGCCCTGGTCGTTTTGACCGTCGCACCAACATCAGCCTGCCTGACCGACCTGACCGCAAAGCTATCCTCGAAATCCATTTCAAAGACAAGCCAGTTGCCGACGGTGTCGACATCGATGCGCTTGCTGCCAAAACGGCTGGTTCATCGGGCGCAGACCTCGCTAACATCGCCAACGAGTCAGCTATCATCGCAGCACGTCGCAACCACAAACAGATTAGTTCTGCCGATGTGACTGAGGCATTTGAGCGCGTTGCGATTGGCCCTGAGCGCAAGAGCAAAGTCATGAACGACCACGAAAAAGAGCTGACCGCCTACCACGAGGCCGGCCATGCTATCGTCGGTCATGTCCTGCCTGACAGCGATGTCGTGCACAAAGTCACTATCATCCCGCGCGGTGGAACCGGTGGCGTGACGTGGTTTATCCCACCCGAAGACAAGAGCTACCACAGCATACTCGAGTACAAAGACATCTTGGCGCGCATGCTGGGCGGACGTATCGCCGAAGAGGTCAAGTATGGCCGCGACCGTGTGACGACTGGTGCAGGCAACGACCTACAAAAAGCTGCTGAGCTAGCTCGTGACATGATTATCAACCAAGGCATGGGCAAAACCCTGCGTGACCAGGTCTTCCACGTCGAAGAAGGCATGATGCTCGACCGCCTAACGCACGAGCGTGATTACAGCGACGACACGGCTAAGGTCATCGACCAAGAAGTCGAGGCACTCATCACCGAGGCAGCCAACCGTGCCCGCGCCGTCATCGAAGCCAATCTCGAACAACTTGAAAAACTTAAAGCTGCTCTACTCGAAAAAGAAACCGTCGAAGCGGCTGAAGTCGCTCAATTGCTCGAAGGTACTCACCTCCCCAAAATCGCAGCTTTGTACTAACATCGAGCATGCGGTAACAACCAAACACCTCAGGAGAACCTATGATTGACCAACCGCAGCACCAACCAGGCCCAATACTGGAGGGTCCCCACGCACCAATCTCAGCAGCCGTAGCGCCGAGCTCGCAACCTTTTGAGCAACCGTCCAACCAGTCACAACAGCATTTTGCGCCGCCACACAAAGACCCGGGTGAAGGCTTGGGGATAGCGAGTCTTGTGCTGTCAATTATTGGCTTCGGCGTCGTTGGAATCATTTTAGGTATCATAAGCTTCAGCCAGTCCAAAAAGGCCGGGTACCACAAAAATGGCTTGGCCTTAGCTGGCGTAATCATCGGCGTAGTCTATAGCGCAATTTTTATTTTGGCGTTCCTCGTTCTCATTGCCGGATCAGCTGTGTCGAACAGCGGGTCAACGTACTAGGCAACACTTAGCGAAAAAGCGGTGCATGATAGGTGACGCTACGGTATACTAGTAACAATGCTGCCCACTTCATTACGCGCGCGCAAGCGCATTTCGTTTGGCAACGCTGCCGTCATGCTTGTCGGCACGTCGTTGTTTGCTCAGCTTTTGGGGTTTTTACGCACCAAACTTATCAATGCTAACTTCGGTGGATTGCCGGCTGACTCGGCTGATCACGCTGGCGTGTACTTCGCAGCCTTTGTGTTGCCCGATTTCTTCTTTTTCACCATAGCAGCCGGTGCACTCGGGGTTGCCTTTATGCCCTACCTGAGCGACCGCTTGCAAAAGGGCGACCGCAAAGGCCTGTGGGAACTCTCAACCAGCTTGCTCAATTATCTGAGTATCGCGCTGTTTGCCATTGGTCTCGTCATGTTCGTTTTTGCTGATGTGCTTGCCGGTTGGTTGGCACACGGTTTCAACCCAGCGCAGCAAGACAATGTTGCAACCATGATGCGTATCTTGGCACTCAACCCCATGATTTTCACCATATCTGGCGTGATCGCAGCCGTGCAGCAAGTCTTTGGCCGCTTCTTTTTCTATGCCATTGCGCCGGTGTTCTACAACGTTGGCATTATTGTGAGCATTTTTATTTTCAAAGATAGTATCGGCATCGTCGGCTTGGCTATCGGCGCTGCCGTTGGCGCTGTCTTGCAACTGCTGACGATACTGGTTGGCACCTACGGGCTTGGTTTTCACTGGCGACCTAAAATTAGAATGCGTGACGGAGAATTCCGCTATATGCTCAAACAGCTGCCGGCTCGCTCGCTCGACCAGGGGCTCGACCAGGTGCAAAACATTGTCGAGACCAACATCGCATCATCTCGCTTACTCGGCGGCGCCACAGCGGTAAGCAACTACAACAATGCCTACGTGCTCCATACGGCGCCGATTCTGCTAGTTGGTACGGCAATATCGACCGCCTTTTTCCCACGCATGAATGCACGTCTCAGTCAGGGGCGACCTGACCTGTTCCGGCGCGAATTCCTGCGCACACTGAAGCTCATGATATGGATTACCTTGCCAATCGTGGTGGTCAGTTTCTTTGCTCGTGGCTACTTGGCTCGACTTATCTTTTCGAGCAATGCGCCAGAGATTAGCATAATCTTTGGTGCGCTCTGTGTTGCCATCCTGTTCCGCGTCTTTTTCTCGCTCATATCACGCTGGTTCTACTCTCAAAAAGATACGCGTACGCCACTCATCGTCTCGATCTTCGTCATCGGCCTCAACGTATTTTTGGCCTACGCGTTGTCGCGTCACTACGGCGTGCTTGGCCTCGCTATCGCCCAGTCAATCGTCGCTGCAACAGAGGTTATCATACTGTCTATCATCATGCTTGTGCGTGACCCCAAACTGTTTGACCGGCAGTTTGTAAATGACGTTATTAAGATAGTTTCGGTCACGGGTTTCAGCCTTATCGCTGGGTACATTGCGGTTTCTAATTTCCCACTCGGCAAGAACGATATCGGACCAATCGTTCTCGGATCGAAACTAGCGATTATATCCGGAGCAGTACTCGTGACGCATGTTGGCATCTCGCTGCTATTTGACCTTGATGAAGCTAAGGCACTTATCACTCGGGCGAATCGCTTCATCTTCCGCCGACTCCGCGTCGAAGCATAACCCGCTAGCTCGAAACACCAACAACACTTCTCAAACAGGGGTAGTGATGATATAATACAGCGTAATGAACCAAGACCACATACGGAACTTTTGTATTATTGCGCACATCGACCACGGCAAATCGACGCTCGCCGACCGTTTGCTCGAGCTGACCGGTACCGTCGAGAAACGCAATATGAAAGCGCAGCTACTCGACCGGATGGATCTCGAGCGCGAAAAGGGCATCACCATCAAGCTCGCGCCGGTACGCATGGAGTACAAAGGCTTTGAGCTCAACCTCATCGACACTCCCGGTCACGTCGACTTCTCGTATGAAGTGTCTCGAAGTCTTCAGGCGTGCGAGGGTGCCTTGCTCGTCGTCGATGCCTCTCAGGGCATCCAGGCCCAGACGCTCGCAAATGTCTATCTCGCAATTGCTGCCGACCTGACCATCATCCCGGTACTCAATAAAATCGATCTGCCTGCCGCTGACGTTGAGAAGGTGAGCCGCGAAGTTATAAGCCTACTCGGCTGTAAACAAGAAGATATCTTGATGATTTCGGCAAAAACAGGGCAGGGCGTAGAGGCCGTGCTCGAGCGAATCGTCGCTGATATCCCAGCGCCTCCGGTACGTGCCACCAAAGGGTTGGCCTCTGGCGAGGGGACGCGCGCCCTCATTTTCGACAGTTACTACGATGATTACCGCGGTGTTATCTTGTATGTGCGCCTTTTTGACGGGTCAATCAAAAAGAATGCACAGATAAAGATGTTTGCGACAGGCGCGGTAGGTCTTGCGCTAGAAGTTGGTGCGCTGACACCCGAAATGACACCGCGACCCGAGCTGCAACCAGGTGAGATTGGCTATATCGTCACGAACCTCAAAAGTACCCGCGAAGCCAAAGTTGGCGACACAATCACACTTGCTGCTAACCCTGCGACCGAACCGCTACCCGGCTACCGTCATGTGCAACCATTTGTCTATGCGGGCTTTTTCCCCGAGAGCAACGAGTACTACCAAGAGCTCAAGGACGCAGTCGAGAAGTTAACACTCAGCGATAGTGCATTGCAGTTTACGCTTGAGAATTCCCCCGTGCTTGGCTTCGGCGTGCGTATCGGTTTCCTCGGTTTGCTGCATATGGATATCATCCGCGAGCGGTTGGAGCGCGAGTATAACCTTGATCTCGTCGTGACGAACCCCAGCACCGATTACCAAGTCAGCTTGAGCAACGGCGAAGAGCTCGACATCAAAAGTGCCGCTGACTTGCCTGACCCGTCTAAAATCACCGAAATCCGCGAGCCATGGATCAAGGGCGAGATTGTCGTGCCACAGAACTATGTCGGAGGCGTTATACAACTCATCAGCAGCAAACGCGGCACCCACAAAAACCTTAGCTACATCGACGAACGGGCCATGGTGAGTTTCGAAGCCCCACTTGCCAACTTGCTCACCGACTTTTATGACCAGCTCAAAAGCATCACAAGCGGGTATGGCAGCTTCAACTACGAGCTCGACGATTACCGCGCCGAAGACCTTGTCAAAGTCGACTTCTATGTTGCCGGCGAGATAGTCAGTGCGCTCAGCGTCATGACGCACCGCAGCGAATCGCAAGTCTTGGGGCGAGACATGGTGGGCAAGCTCAAAGAAGTCATCCCCCGTCAAAACTTCCAGATTGCCCTGCAGGCAGCCATCAATGGCCGGTTTATCGCCCGCGAAGACGTCAGCGCCTTCCGTAAAGACGTGACAACTGGCTTGTACGGCGGCGATGTTTCACGCAAAAAGAAAGTCCTCGCCAAACAGGCTAAGGGCAAAAAGCGCATGAAGAAATTTGGCAAGGTCGACATCCCGTCCGAAGCTTTCACTGTCATGCTCAAGCGCGACTAAGCGCTTATACAGGTTTAATTAATTCGCAATGTTTTCAGGTCAGCGATGATGTGGGCGGCATGGTCGTTTGGGTCAACACCGAGGTATTCTTTGACGATTTCACCATTGGGGTTGATGATGAACGTATTGCGCTTGGTACCGAGAAACTTTTTGCCCCAAAACGACTTCCCGTCCCATGAGTCATAGGCCTCGATTACTTCGTGACTTGGGTCGCTCAGCAGGGTAAAATCGAGGTCGTGTTTGTCGGCGAATGTGCGGTGGCTCTCGGCGCTGTCTTTGCTAATGCCAACCACTTCTGCATCACCAAATTCAGCGATCGCCGAGCGGGCATCACGGAAACCGCAAGCTTCTTTGGTGCAACCCGGCGTGCCATCCATAGGGTAAAAGTACAGCACTAACCACTTGCCGGCATAGTCAGCCAAGGAGTGTTCGTTTCCATCTTGGTCTTTGAGTGTAAAATCTGGAGCTTTTTTCATAGTGCCTCAACCTTCCTGTCTTTGTTCGTACAACTATAGCACGGTTAAGCATCAGTTCTTACAAAATATTATGACAGGGGGGATTTGGCCGAGTGTGCGTAATCTGCTATAACTGATGCATGCATGATGACATTGTAACGACGCTCGCGCAGTACACGCCCAGCCCGGAAGTGATTGAGCTCGTACGCCGCAAAAAAATCGTTATAGTGGCCGGGATAACCAGTGCCGGCAAAAACAGCATCATGTCAGAACTCGTCAAAACAGGGCAGTACCACGATCTCGTTACCAGTACGACCAGAGCGCCGCGCGAGAATGACGGTGTCATGGAAGTCGATGGTGTAGATTATCACTTTTTAACGACTAACGAAGCTCTCGCTAAGGTCAAAAACAGAGAATATATCGAAGTTGCATGGGTGCATGAGCGCATCAATGGCCTCCTTGCCGAAGAGGTTGAACGCGCTGAAGATGAGGGGAAAATCCCGATTATCGATGTCAATGTCGAGGGCGTTGCAGCACTCAAAAGTATTTCTGAAAAAGCGATTGCCATTTTTGTGCTACCGCCAAGCTACAGCGAGTGGGTGCGACGCATGAAAAAGCGTTACCCGACAGAAGATGCGTTCAACGAGGTGTGGCCTGTCCGCCGCCGCAGTGCCATTATGGAACTCGAAACAGCCCTCAGCGCGCCGTACTATCACTTTGTCGTCAATGAAGACCTCGCCGAAGCAGTTAATGCGGTTGACCGTATCGCGCACGGTGAAGACAAGTTCCGCCAGATAGACAAAAGCTACCACATTTGGGCCGAAAGAATTCTGGCTGAGCTTAAGTCTGACAGCGACAACCCTGCATAGATTACCACTCCAGTAAACTAGAACTATTTGTTTTGGCACTCTAGACATTTGAGTGCCAGTATGCTACAATTAGACCATGACTCCAAGACAAACGCAAATCCTTACCGCTATTATCGAGCAGTACGCAGAGGTTGCCGTACCCGTCGGGAGCAGCCTACTTGCCAAAGCTTTCAAAGTTTCTTCCGCAACGATTCGCGCCGAGATGGCCGAACTCGAACGTCTCGGTTTTATCCGACAACCACACACGAGCGCTGGTCGAATCCCGACCGACAAAGGCTACCGTCACTACGTCAACACCATCGCCGAAGGCACCGACAATCAGCCTGAGCGCGGTGCCGGAAGAGCCTTGAGCGCCCGTGTCCAAGACAGCGGCATGCCTGAGCGTGCCATCCGCAACACCGTCGATACACTTGTTGAGCTTACACACAACCTTGGTCTCGCCACCATTGGTAACCAACTCTACATTAGTGGCCTCGGCAATCTTTTTGGACAGCCCGAGTTTGCTGGTGGCCAACAGGTGCAGCAGGTCGCTAACTTGCTTGACAACCTTGAACCGTGGCTCCGCGAAGCTGCCCCCAACCGACCGCTCAATGTCTACATCGGTGCCGAAAACCCGATTGGCCGTAGTGCCGATGTTAGCCTTATCATCAGCCGTTTCCGCAGCCCCTTCAGCGACCACAGCTACATAGGGGTGCTTGGCCCAACCCGCCAAAATTACCGCGATGTCATGGCGCTTGTCGGCCATGCCGGCAGCACACTTGAAGAAGTATTGTAAGAGAGTAACGAAGTAGGATGAAGGATTAACGCATGACGCAAAAAGATTCTCAAGACAACAAACCAGGTCAGAAAAAGAAAATTGGCAAAGTATTGCTTGGTAGCGACGACGTATCTATTCAAGATTCTAAAACTCAGAATCCAACCTCCGTACTTGAACAGCAAGTTGCTGAGCTGACCGAAGCATTGCAGCGCGAACGTGCCGATGCCACAAACATTCGCCGCCGACACGATGCGCAAATCGCATCACTGCGAACTACAGTAAAGGCACATGTAGTCAAAGACTTGCTACCCGTAATCGACAATTTTGAGCGCGCCCTCAAGCATGTTCCGAACACTAAGAGCCAAGAGTCAGCAGCCAAGAGCCAAGAAGAGAAGCAGTTACTTGAATGGGTTGAAGGTGTTAAAAAAATCGTTGCCCAGTTCGAGAAAACTCTAGCCGACCTTGGTGTTGAGCGCATCGCAACCGTTGGCGAGCATTTCAACCCGCACCTCCACGAAGCCATTAGCATGGAAGAAGGTGACGGCGAGCACGAAATAGTCAGCGAAGAGTTACAATCGGGCTACAAGCTCGGCGATGAAGTAATCCGCCACGCCATGGTCCGCGTGAAGGCAGGGTGATTACCATGATTGAGACATATCCATCGGCAACAAGAGTCACCTACCCACAAGCGGTAAGAAATTTACGACGAGTACTCGGTGCTTCTATGGGGCAGGATCACAAACCTTCCGAGCTGGTTGAAGCTAGTGCGACTCTAGGTGCACATGATGATGTGTGGGCAGAAATCGTACATACAAAAAAAGGTATGAGCGCCCGAGTTACGTTAACAGATCCTCAGGTGCACGGTTGGAGTGGCATTTCTACTCTCGAGATACGCGGCATTGAGTCCGATACCCCACGGTGCATTGTTACTCCTGAAGTAGGCGCGGTCGATGAACTAATGGAGCCAGTTGATATTGTCGACAGGGAAACAAAGATTGAAATCTTTGGTAAGGTCGCAGCTATTATATTGGGTGGCATAAGTAAAAAGTAATCTTAAATTATGGTTAATTAGCACTCTTGACATGTGAGTGCTAATTTTGTAGTATGAGAAGTACACTAGCACTCTAAGTAGGTAACTGCTAACGAAAGGACACATAATTATGGGTAAAATTATCGGAATCGACCTCGGTACCACCAACAGCGCCATGGCTGTTATGCAGTCTGGCAAGCCAGAGATTATCGCAAACAGTGAAGGCAACCGCACGACACCATCTGTTGTTGCGCTTAGCAAAAGTGGTGAGCGCCTCGTCGGCCAAGTTGCTCGTCGTCAGCAGGTGACCAACCCTAAAAAGACCATTTACGAAGTCAAGCGACTTATCGGCCGCAATTTTAATGACAAAGAAGTCCAACGCGACCTCAAACTTATGGGCTATGAAATCGTTAAAAGCGGCAACAGCGTCAAAGTCAAAATGGGCGACAAAGAGTACAGCCCTGAAGAGATAAGCGCCATGATCTTGGGCAAGCTTAAGGCTGACGCCGAGGCTTTCTTGGGTGAAAAGGTTAACGAAGCCGTCATTACCGTGCCGGCCTATTTCGATGACAGCCAGCGCCACGCTACCAAAGATGCCGGTAAAATTGCCGGCTTAGAAGTGAAGCGTATTATCAACGAACCAACTGCCGCTGCACTCGCATACGGCCTCGACAAGGGCAAAACCGACGAGAAAATCGTTGTCTACGACCTTGGTGGTGGAACCTTTGACGTCTCTGTGCTCGAGCTCGGTGACGGTGTGTTTGAGGTCAAGAGTACCAATGGTGACACACACCTTGGTGGTGCCGATTTCGACCGTGTTATCGTCAACTACTTTGTCGACGAGTTCAAAAAAGATACCGGTGTTGATGTGGCTGATGACAATAGCGCCATGCAGCGCCTGCGCGACGAAGCTGAGAAGGCCAAGATTGAGCTCAGTACTGCTCAGGAAGTTAACGTAAACTTACCATTCTTGACTGCTGACGCCGATGGCCCCAAGCACTTTGAGCACAAACTAACCCGTGCCAAGCTCGAAAGCCTCGTGGCTGACCTTATCGACAAGACCGCCGCCCCCTGTGAAAAAGCCCTCAAAGACGCCAAACTTACGGCTAAAGACATCGACAATATCGTACTCGTCGGTGGTATGACCCGCATGCCCGCTGTCGTCGAAAAGGTAAAGAAGATCTTTGGCAAAGACCCTATGAAGGGCGTGAACCCTGACGAAGTCGTTGCTGTCGGCGCCGCCATCCAAGGTGGTGTTTTGCAGGGTGATGTCAAAGATGTACTACTACTCGATGTAACGCCACTGTCACTCGGTATCGAGACTATGGGTGGTGTCATGACACGCCTCATCGACCGAAACACGACCATCCCAACCAGCAAATCAGAAGTCTTTAGCACCGCGGCCGACAATCAGCCGCAAGTTGAAGTCCATGTTTTGCAGGGCGAGCGCGAAATGGCAGAAGGCAATAAGAGCCTCGGTCGTTTTATACTCGACGGTATCCCACCAGCACCACGGGGCATCCCACAAGTTGAAGTCACGTTTAACATCGATGCCAATGGCATCTTGAATGTTACCGCCAAAGACAAGGGTAGTGGCAAAGAGCAGAACATTACCATCCAGGGTAGCGGTAGTCTCGACAAGACCGAAGTCGAAAAGATGGCTAAAGAAGCTGAAGCTCATGCCGACGAAGACAAGGCTCGCAAAGAGGCGGTCGAAGCGCGCAACCAGCTCGATAGCGCAGTTTACCAAGCTGAAAAGCTTAAAGACGAAGACAAAATCTCTGATGACGACAAAAAATCTATCGACGAAGCCGTCGAAAAAGCCAAAGAAGTCCTAAAAGACGACAAAGCCGACAAAGACACGCTCGAAGCAGCCGCCAAAGTGCTCAGCGAAGTCTTGATGCCTATCGGCGCCAAGATGTACGAGCAGGCACAAAAAGAGAGCCAAGAGGCTGGGGATAAAACTGAAGAATCAGATGATTCTAAGGGTAAAAAAGGCAAAGGCGACGAGCCAATAGAGGGCGAAGTCGTCGACGAAAAATAGACTAAAATTACGAAGGAGTCGCATAAGCGACTCCTTTCATATAAGACACGTCGATTATTTCTCAAAATACGAACTTAGATGATTTCCGATAAGCATAGCTTGAACTATCAAAACCAGTAGGCTAATAAGGTTATAATGACCACATGATCAAAAAAGAGAACATAATCGAATTATTTGGGCGGGGTTGGGTTGAGCGTGACGCCGATGCTGTTATGGCGCTTATTGCCAAAGATAATCTAAAGTACTACGAGACAGCCTTCGATGAACCGACGACCGATTGGGCTGCTGTTAAAAAACTTTGGGATGTAGTACCGAACAACCAAAAAGACGTGACGTTTTGGTTTGAGACACTTATGAGCGATGAGGACAAAATCCTTGCGCACGTTAAAGTGACGCGCGTTTTGGTGCCAACTGGCGAGTCGCAAGATATTGATGCAGTATTCCTTTTCGGATTTGATAGCAAGAATAAAATAAACTATTTCCGTCAGTGGCGTTCAGTCCTTTAGAAAAACTGCCTTCAAACCCATGCACATATAGGTTTCTTGGCAAATACAGTACTATATGCAACGGTGTTATTACTTTAAAAATTCTCCAATTTGAATATATAATCCCAAAAACCTTTGTTATAATGCGGCATATGCTCACAAATACACCTTTAGCAGAACCGAAACAAAACTCATCGTCAACTAAAAAAGAATTCCTCTTATTTCTATCAATCCCGGTCGCGATCATTTTGATCGTAGCTTCCATAGTCTTGGTCCCGAGCCTTTTCGCAAAGCCAAAATTTAATTTTGTGTATTCATATTGCCCAGATTACTTCTGTGGTCAGGGCTACGCAATTGATAAATCAGGCACAGTCACGATGAAGGAAGGCTTGTCGACCTTAAATCTCAGCTATTATAACAAGCAGCCAGACCTGTATTTGCATGATATGAGCACAGGCGCTTCTAAAAAGATTAGTCTTGCGGACGCAAACAATTTGAGGCTGAATAGCTCCAATGTGTCGCCCGATGGATACGTATTGAAACAAAACAGTAGTTCAAGTGGCAGTTTCTTATTTGCAATAGAGTCTAGCGATGACAGTTGGTACCTTGAAAATGGTTTAAAAAAGAAAAAAGTTAATCTGACCGGTACGTCAAACTCATATCGGGGCAATATTAATTTCTTAGGGTGGGTAGAGTAAACATATGGACAGCAGAGAAAGCCTTTTACAATCGGTACGTATTGGTTTGGCGAATGGAACAATCAGTGCCGAGGATCTTCGGCCGCTCATAGCGCCAACGCTCCAAGCAGACGCTACCGGTTATCCACAAAATGAACAGCGCACAAATGGCCGAGCGTCCAGTGCGAAACTTAGCGTCGTTGATGTGCTGTTTTATCTAGCGGGCTTAGTACTGTATGCGGCGCTGATGGTGACAGCGTTCCAGATGGAAGACGGGTCACCAATGAGATCTACTCTACTCATCAGTTGCGGACTCGGCATCTGGACAATCGCCTACGTCTTGGGACGTTCCGAGAGAGACGAAAATCGTAACGGGCTCACAAGCGCCTTGCTCCTAACGGGTTGTTTGAGCTTGATTTCGGGTTCAGGTGTAGTGGTTTTCGATCTGTCGTTGCAAGAAAATACTGGTTACGTAGCGGCTCTTGCACTCGTATTGCTCGGTGGTTTTCACTTGTTATTCGATAAACTATTTCGGCACATGATCTTAGTAGTTATCGGAATGTTGCTACTCGTGGCGGCTTTTCCCACCATGCTATCAACCATGCTACAGGGATTAAATTTACCATTAGACGTATGGGCACTAATAGGTGTCGGCACAGGTCTGTTAACGGCGGCTGCTGGCTATGTTGCTTCAAAGACGGCGCCCAATCGCAATGACATACTTGAAGCTTTTCTTTCCATCGCTGGTTTTATAGTTTTGGGTTCGGCATACGTCTTAACGTTTGAAGAAACGCGAGGCATTGCATGGACTTTGTTATTCCCACTTTTAATCTATGGAGCTTTTTTCTTTAGCATCAAGCGCCGAAGCAAGAATTTTTTGGTCACAGGCTCTTTGTTCTTGGTTATTTTCCTCATAACTGTTGCATTCAGGTATTTTGCCGGTCTTGGAGCAGCATTTTGTCTGGCATTATCTGCCGTGGGTTTGCTCGCAACCGCCTTTATGGCAACCGCTATAAACAAACGATACATAAAAGATGGTACATCACTCCTGCCAGCTAAACCAAGTGAGTTTGGCCTCGAGAACACGCCATCACCCACCAGTAATCCCGCACATGACCAGTCAGATGCAAGTCAAGGTAATAGTAAAGAATCGGTACCAATAACCCAGCCTGTTGTCGCGACGATGAGCCCAGAGATGAACCCTGCGACAGATGACGAAGCTAACCAAGCCCAAAAGGATAACAATTGGCCTAATAGCAGAGATACTGAAATCGGTGGCAGTGACCTGCCGAATGATTCTAATGCAACCGCTCAAGATGCAGAAGAAGTATCATACAAAGAAAACCAAAAGAGTTAAAGTTTGCACTTTGACAGATAAAACTTTGTATCCATAAGTATTTTGTTGACCGCAATGGTAGCTGGTGGTACCATTGAGCTAAAGCGACCAAAAATAACCTATAATAAATGAAGAAAATATTTAAAATTCTACAGTCATTTAAAAAATTAATTCTGCACAGCCCTACTACTGTACGACTCACGTCAGCCGTAGCTGCAATCTTATTCGTAGTGGCATTCGCTGCAGTCGCCTCGCAGCTCCGACAATCCAATGCTGCTACCAACGACGTGTCATTTACATTTGGTGCGGCGGGCGATTTTGGTCTGAGCTCTGAAGCCGCCGCCACATTCAAGGCAATCGGCTCATCAAATCCAAAACTTAACTTTTTTGTAACCACCGGTGACTTGATCAATGGCGGTAGCAAAGGAGACGAAGCCGGCTGGTGCAAATTCGCCAAGACCAATATGGGCCTCGGCGATGCTTTCCCATTTGAGATTGTCTCTGGTAACCATGACAATACCAATAACAGCATTGATGGTTATGCCAAGTGCTTGCCTAATAAACTCACCATAACGGGACAGTATGCCAAGCAGTATTATTTCGATTATCCATCTACGAACCCCATCGCCCGCTTTGTATTAGCGAGCCCAGGCATCTCGGGTATCAACACCTCAGTAGCTTGGTCACAAGCAGCCATCAAGGACGCTCGGGCAAAAAACATTAAATGGGTCATCGCTGTTAACCACAAAACGTACATTACGGCAGCTCACCACCCCAGCGATTTGAGTGCTGCCTACTTTAACATGCTCGTTAATGAAAAAGTCGACCTCATTCTACAGGGTCATGACCACACATTTCAGCGAAGCAAACAGCTAGCATTGGGCTCGGGCTGTACGCAGGTGGTTTCTAAATCATTTAAAGCGGCATGCGTAAGTGACACGACTTTTGATGGCAAATACACCAAGGGCAAAGGACCAGTGCTTGTTATCGGGGCAACCGGTGGTAAGGGAATGTACAGTCAAGAGACACCGTCCAATGCAGGCTTCTTCGAAAAAATGGTCTTTCAAAACGCAGAGACCCACGGCTTTACTCGCTACACCGTGACGAACAATGCAATCACAGGAACTTTCGTGCGAAGTGCCGGTAACAATATGAGCGACAGCTTCTCGATAGTAGCGTCGGGGACCACGGCGCCAACCCCACCAACGCCAACCCCGACCCCAACTCCAACGCCAACCCCGGCGCCTACTCCTGCGCCCACTCCCACGCCTACTACACCAAAACCAGCCACGCCCACACCTGTCACAACAACCACTCCAAGCACAAGGACGACCACGCCAACAACAAGTGCAACTCCATCAAAGACATCGGTAGCGACAACAACACCAGCGGCCGTCGCGGCCCCGCAGAAACCAACCGTGGTGCTCGCATCGCCAATTAACGGAGCCATAATGAGTGGCGTAACTACATTAGTAGCAAAGAGTTCCGATCTTGGCTCGACCCAAAAAGTAGAGTTTTATTATGACGGTCAGTATATAGCCGAAGGTAAACGCGTTGCAGACGGCTCATACCGCTACGATTTAGACACCTTGAAGTTGCCAAATGGAAACTATGCGTTCCAGGCGAAACTATATGATACGACAGGTGGCAACTCATACGGCTCTGAGGTGCCCGTATCTATTGCCAATACGCGTACCTCTACTTCGGCAAAATTTACCGTAGCGAATAGCGATAATGCAACAGAAAGTTCCGTCGCGGTCGCTGGGAATTGCTCGGAAGACGTCGCTGGCCAGAAAGCCGGTGTACCAACTACGCTAGACGGCAGGTCTGTCATCGCGAGTATAGGTTTTTCGGCGAAATGTACTGACAAAGGCGGAACCGCAGAAGTAAGCATTGATCTCGGCAAGCAATATGACAATGCAGATGATCTTAAGGTGTTCAAAGATCAAAGCGATGGTACTACTGATGAAATCACCATACGAACGACAATCGAGAATCGCGCCGTGGATGGCAAAACTTCTACCTATATTATCTACACGGTGAAAGACGGTGGAGATGACGATAGCGATGGTGCGAAAAATGGTGAAATAATCGATCCAGTCTACATAGTCGACGTCAGTGGAGAATCACGCATATCACCGGCACACGCTGTAGTTGCAATAGTCATAGCACTAGTTAGCCTTGTGGGCATTGCATTTGTTGCAAAAGCCTTTCTGAACCGCAAGAACCAGCAATACGAGTAGTCATTAGACCGGTAAAGCAGGCGGCAAGCTGACTCATGCCAGAAGCAAAAAGGCAGGCTTTTTGCGTGATAGCCATAGCAAGATTAATACCTCGTTTGCTATAGTTAAAGGCATGCCAAAATACGATTTCTTTATTGCAGGCCGCTGGCGCAATTACCTCGATATTAGAAGTATTGTAGACTTAGTCAGGGCACATGGAAGCACGGCTTACTGTTTTATAGACAATCAGTATGAAGATGCCGAAGTGACATTTAGCCCAGACGATAGCATCGAGGCCAATATGCAAAAACTTGAGTCACTACCGGGTGATGACGAGCTCGTACAGAGAATTTTTGACAATGATATGCAAGCGCTGCGTGCCAGCGAAAATTTCATACTTGTACTTCCAGCAGGGATTTCGGGGCATGTAGAAGCTGGTGCTGCCTATGGTATGGGCAAAACGTGTTATGCAATTGGCGTGCCAGACAAAACTGAAACACTGTACGGTATTTTCGATACTATTTTCCCCAATCGGTTAGCTTTCGAAAAGTGGCTCAAGACTCGGTAGTTTTGTTTTTTTGCGCTGGTCGTTAACTCGTTAAAATGTTTCAACCAGCGACAGACCTCGGTGCTATGCTGCAACATACGAAAAGAGTGACCATGGTTAGTGGCCACTCATAATTCGGTTGCAATTTTCTATCGTTTGAAAATTGAGTAGAATCGTTTGTCGCGGTTCGTAACTTCTAGCGCAACTGCTACAAGTAGGGCAACTATCGATACTAGACCGAGTAGTTTTATACCTGTCTTGGCAAGCTCTGCAGGAGTGTTCGGCGTTGTTGTTGTCTCGTCGAGCACGTAGACTGGGTCTTCGATTGCACTATTGGCTGTACCATCTCCGTCGCCAGTCGAGCCATCGACAACTGTGTAGGTAACGAATGTTGTTGTCTTGTTTCCGACGGTGCGGTCTTCGATTGTTGCTTCACTCGTGATGTCTTTTATAGTATTGTCGCTTTGGTCTTTGTGAACTTTTAGCGCACTAAGTGTTTCGTATTTCTTGCCGAGGTCAATTGTTACAACCGCTGAGCCGCCTGAAGCGCTACAGCTAACGGTGAAACCAATGCTTGTGACAACAGTTTTGCCGGCAAATTGAGTTGGCGTTGCTGCCGCAGTACCTGCCGGGTTTTGTGTACATGTACCACTTAGTTTGACCGAACTTTCAGTTACGCCGTCTTTGTTAGCGACAGTAAATGTTGCAGGTGCGTCGTTTGTAACAGTTACGGCGACTGCTGCACTTTGGGTAACATTTGTTGCTGCATCATAAGCTTTTGCAGTCAGTGAGTAGGCGCCATTTGTAGCTGCTGTAGTGTCCCAAGAGTATGCGTAAGGCGCAGTGGTGTCTTCGCCAAGTTTTGTTGCGCCGGCGTAGAATTCAACTTTGGTCACACCGACCGTATCGGCTGCGGTAGCGGTAACATTAGCCGTACCGGAGAGTGTTGCGCTATCGGCGGGTGCTGTGAGGCTAACGGTTGGCGGAGTTGTATCGCCACCTGAAGGGGGAGGAGTAGAGTCGCTTATAGAGAAGCTATCCGTAAACGTACCGCTATCTCCTATTCCCTCTACAAATGTTGAATCAATCGACGTCTCACTGACTGTGAATTTTACAAACCCAGCAGTGTTATTACTGTTTGGCATTATTTTTGAAAAGTAAGGGTATTCACTATCGCCAGTGTCGGCAGTATAAAATGAATGTCCAAAATTTCCTGCAATAACAAGGATCGATCCACTTCCCTTGGTATATGTATCATCAGAGCCATCATCGACAACACAATCCGTGTCTGGTGTACCTGCAGTTACTGCAGCGCAGGTGCCTGATAATGCTAATTGTTTACTGCGCTGGTAGGTGTGGTCATGACCTTGTAGAATGAGGTCGACTTTTTTATCAACGAGAAGGTTGAAATAATCCGATCCAATCTCATTAGTCTTTTGCCCGGTCGAAATATAGTTTTTATGATTTGAAACAATCACCCACTTATAGCCAAGCGTTCGGGCAGAATCGATTGCGTCTGACAACCACTGATAGTGGGGGTTTCCAACGGTGTATTGGTATGTTCCGTTAGAATTAAGTTGAATATCTGGACTTGTTACGATAAATCGTGCGTATGGAGAAACAGCAGGGTAGTCATAGAAATATTCTTTGGCGTAATTGTCAGTGCCAGTGCCCACTACAGGAGACATCGTCGACTGACTTGCGAGCTGATTGGGCATACACTGTACAAATGTATCGATGTCACTACCATTTGCCTGCTGGTTTGTTTCATGGTTACCAGTGAGAAGCATGAAAGGGTAATTTTCACCGTATGTATTGCCGGTGGGCAAACCGGCACCAACATTTAATTTATCCTTTACGAATTGGCACCACGCCGGTACTTCAGCATTACTACCATAGCTCAAGTCACCAAGTGTCTGAAAGAAATTTAGGTTTGCTGCGCCTATCGCCTTAAATGACTCTGTTGGCCGCGCTTCAGCGCTATCACCATGATCGCCTGCAGCGCCGAAGGTGAATGTCGCGCCGACTGCACTGACATTTTGTACTTGCGTGAAAGATAGTACCAGAGCTAAGCAAAATGCGGCTGCTCCGGCAAAAAAAGCAAACCGATTAAATTTTATTCTCGACGGCGCAGTAGTGTCTTGAAGTTGCATTTTTATTAACCTTTTCGTTTAGTTTTCTTTTTATTTAGAGTATCTACGGCGCATGATAGCACGTCAAAATAACGTAAGTCAAGCGACACGGTGTAGGTGATAGATGTAATAAAAAATACAACGTAAGGTTTTCTATCGGACGCTACTGTCGGCTTTGTCGTTGTGTCGACGGCTCGCAAAGATGAAGGGCAGTGCGAGTAACTGAAAGACGCCACCTATGAGTAGTGATGTACCATAACTAAAAACATCGGCAGCTTTGCCCAGTCCAGGTTGCACTACGATGCTCCCGCTATTGCCGACGAGCGAGTCAAACGACAAAACGGTTGCACGTTGTTTAGACGGAATCATGCCATTCAGGTAGGCTTGTCGGACAGGCGAGACAGCAGCGAATGCGATGCCCCAGAAACTTACCACTAGTAGTGCAAGGTAAAAGTTTCCAATAAAGCCAAGCAAGATTAGCATTGCACACGATAACACTGTTGTACTGATAATAATAGTCGTGCGTCGGCTCGCTAGCCGTGCAATCTTGGGCGCAAGGATACCTCCAGCCATTTGCGAACCTGCAACGATGGCGGCAGCGAGACCAGCTACCCAATATGAGCTGGTGTTGCCATAGAGCTCAAGCAGGTATGGTTGCAATGCGTAGAATGCATAGAATCCGACACTTGCGGTGAAAAACGCACCAAGCATTATCCAGCGAACCGGTGGGT